>JBPYFB010000506.1:0-15823 GCA_051986465.1 Rugosimonospora sp. | reverse complement strand
AAACAATCAACTCTCCCCGACGGGGGGAATCAAAAAATTGGCACTGGCTTTTACAGCACCCTGTTGAGTTCTCAAAGAACAAACACACACCATCACACAACCACAAAGGCCACGATCCGGGGCAACTCCACGAACTTGGTTCCACGCGACGCGCGAACCCTCTCGGGTCCACTGGCTCGTCGAGCAGGCCCCAGACGCCACGCACAGGTCTTGACTCGTGCCATCGTCCGGGGGGAAGCAGGCCGTCCGGTCCGTCCGCTCGCGCGTCCAGTGAACTTCGTCCGTTTCCCTGCCGACAGACAAGGTACACCGCCGGGACTCCGTCCGTCAAACGGCATCCATCAAATCGTCAAACGTGGTCCACAGTGGACGTACGGCCGCCCGCGATGCGGTCCACGAATGCGCCACTGGCACCTCAGAAGAATGAGCGGGGCGTACGCGTGGTCCTACTGGGTGTGGATGTGCGCAAAGGACGTTCGCTACCCATTGAGCCGTCAGTGGGGTAGGACGGAGGCGCCTGCGCCGCTTGCCAGGTCGCCTGGAGTCAGTGGCTGCGCGGATCAAGCCGGTGCCAGACGTCGGCAACGACGCAGGCTGATGGTCAGGGGCGTGCGGGAACAATGCGCCAAGTCCGTTCGGATCTGCCCGACGCCAGATCACGGGCCGGCCGCCGGCTGTCTGGTCACACATCAGGTACGACGCGGTCGGTTGAGCCGGCCGGGTCTCGTGTGGTGGTCCTGGCGCAGATCGCGATTGCCGGTGGGCTGCGGGCCGGCATCGGCAACGGTTTCGTCGCCGTTGCTGTATGCGTGGCGCTCGGAGTGGTGGGGTCTGCCGATAGCCATCACCGCGGTGACAGTGGTGCCGGGTTGGCCGTCCAGGCAGGAGATGACCAGGTCGGTGGAGATCTGTCGACAGATCCACAGGCCTCGCCCGTTGATAGCGGTCAGGTCTGGTCGGGTACTGCCGGCGTACGGGTCGGGGATACCAGGGCCGTGGTCACGCACCTGGCAGTACAGGTTGGGCCCGTGCCGCCACAGCGTGAGCCGGCCGGTACCGCCGCCATGGCGGATCGCATTCGTGGCCAGTTCGCTGACCACGACCATCAGGTTGCCGACCCGGTCGGCGGGCATGCCCAGCGACCGGGCGTGGGTCACGGCGTGGCGGCGCAACGTGTGCAGGCTGTCTTCGACGATCGGCAGGTCGAGCCCACCAGGACCCAGGCCGGCCGCGGCGCCAGGCTGGATGCGAATGGTTGGTGAGTCCACCCCCGACATGTCGACCGATGTACCCCAGGAGGCCGGTCCTGACACACCCCCACGAGGACAGGACGCTGAAATTCTGGCATCGAGGCGACGCCCCGCGTCTGCGCGCCGGTCGCCGCGCCCACTTACGCAGTGGCCGCGCCCCTTCGGTATGGCCTACTGGCCGGCCTTACCACTTCTACCGCGGGACAGGTCGAGTGTGGCCGTTATTACGCCGCAGTCAGACCGGCCAGGGCCGATGCGGCGTGTCGGGCCGCCAGAACTGGTCGCCCTCGACCGCGTCGGGACGAGTGTAGTGGAACGACAGCACGCCCAGGGTCGTGCCTCGTTCGTCACGCAGCGGGTACGACCGTACGCCGCGGGTGCCGGCGCCCAGGATCACCTCGAGGGTGGCCGGTCGGCGAAGATCGGACTGCGGGTGATGTCGTCGATCACGACAGGTCGACCCGTTGCCACGGCCGCCGCGCACGCGGTGGGCGCAGGCGCGGCATCGTGGGCCGTGCCGGTGCCCGTTCGCGTCGGTCCCGGCAGGAACCGCCGCCAGGCGTCACCCAACCACTCGACCTCCGTCGATGTGGATGACTCGGTGCGCGGCCGCCAGTACCCGATCGTCGTGTGTCGCCACCAGGATCGCGCGGCCCTGGCGGTCGACCTCACGCAGTGCCGCCACAACCCGCTCGACGGAGTCGTCATCCTAATGTCCGGTGGGTTCGTCGAGCACCGCGAGACGGGTTCCCAGGGCCAGCGCCCGCGCGATTGCGGTGCGTTGCTGCTCACCGAGCGAGGCCTCGGTCACCAGGCGATCGGCCAGATGAGCCAGTCCCAGCACGGTTCGCCCCGGCCTCCTGACCATGGCGCAGTTGGACCGATCCCGCAACGCAACGGCGACGGCCCTTGGCTGAAGATACCGCCAGCCAAGGGCCGTCGTGGTGTGAGCAACCTACGGTCAGCCCTCGGAATCCGATGGCGGGAGGTAGACGCCTGGTACCTCGTTCGGTGCGTAGATCTTGGCGTCGCCGGGGTACGGCGTCGCCCAGTCGTGCGCCTCGTACCACGAGAAGCGGTTCATCTGCTCCGGGGGAGCGGAGTCGGCCTTCGCGTTAGGCCCGGTGAACCGCTGGTGCGACTTCCAGGTCTGCCACTTCGACGCGACGTCCGCCTCGTTCGCCGGTACCTTGCCTGTCGGCGCGGCTGCGGCGAGGGGGTCCTGCGCCGCCGGAACATCGGCGCCGCAGGGCGGTAGGTTGGCCGTACTCAGACCCGCGGTCAGCGAGGTCCGGTTGGGCAGGGCGGTGAACGGCGTGAGGTCCGGGCTCTGTGTGAACGCCTGCCGCATCGGGGTCGCCGCGCTGTCCTTCTGATTCATCGGCTGGATGCCGAGGATCTGCTCGATGGTGCGGATGATCGTGATCTGCGAGTAGTAGCGGCTGTCGACGGCGCCGTGCTGGGCCCACGGGCTGATGACCTGGATCGGGGCACGGTGGCCGTCGACGTGGTCGACACCGGATTGGGAGTCGTCCTCGGCCATGAAGATCACCGAGTCCTTCCAGTACGGGCTGTGCGAGATCTCGTCGACGACCTTGCCGACCGCAAGGTCGTTGTCCGCGACCTGAGCGGCCCCGTTCGGCGGACCACCGGTGTGGTCGTTGGAGAACCAGAACATGTTCAGGTTCGCCGGCCCGTTGGCCTCGAAGTCACGCTTCCAGATCTCGTACTTGTAGATGTCCGGCACGTCCGTGTCGAACAGTGGGAAGCCGGGCCTCGATACCGCGTTGAGTGACGGGATCGCGGAGCCGACCTGAATGGGGTAGGCGGTGTTCTGCGCGGGGTTCGCCGCCATCTTCCTGGTGTCGCAGTACAGGTTCTGCCAGGTCGCGCCGGCCGGCTTGTTCTCGATCGACTGGAACTCGCCGTAGTCCTTGACGGACTTGCCAGCGGCCTGCGCACCGGTCCAGATGAAGCCGGTCCGCTGGTGGCCGAGAGCGTCGTCCTCGGTGTCGTAGCTGCGGATGAACTCGCCGGCCGAGGATTCGGTGTACTCCGGGTTGTCGGCTTGCATCATCCAGTTGTGGCCGTCGGAGGATTGTGTGCCGGTGTCATAGGCGTTGTCATAGAGCCCGAACTGCCGGGCCAGAGCGTGCTGGTTGGGCGTCACGTTCTCGCCGTAGGACGTCAGCGACGGGTCGCCGTTGCCCTCCGGCATGTCACCGAACTGCTGGTCGTAGGTGCGGTTCTCCTTGACCAGCAGGAACACGTACTTGATCGTCGAAGGGTCACCGAGCTTGACCGGCACCGGCACGGGCTTCACGTTCTCGTTCCCGGTGCTTCTGTCGACCGAGTTTCCGATCCAGCCGTTCTGCTTGAATACCTTGGCGGTCCAGCCGTTGATCGCGTTGTCGTTCGGCAGGGTGAACCGCGTCAGGCTCGAGGTGGTGTCGTGAGTGCCATGCCGCACGGTCGTCGTGTTGCGGCGGGCGTCGATGCCACGGGTGTTGGACACCACGACCTGGTTGCCGACGGTGGTGATTTCCGCGGGGAAGTAGTCCGTCGGAAGCAGGCCCAGGTAGCTGGCCGGCTCCAGCGGGCTGGTGTACCGGTACACAGCGATCGCGTTGGCGCGGCCGAGGGTCACCAGTAGGTGGCCGTCGTCGGTGAGCGTCACCCCGTCGGGCTCGTAGCCCACCGTGGCCTCAGACCACGGTTGGGTGGCGATTGTCTGGACCACCTTGTCGCTGGTCGTGTCGATGACCGACACATCGTTGGTGGCCGTGTTGGTGACGAACACCGCCCCGTTCTTGGCGTACACGGCGGTCGGGTGTAGCCCGACATTGATGCTCGCCGGCGTGGCGTTCGGGTTCGCCAGGTTGATGACGCTGACCGTGCCGGTGGTGGCGGCGCCGGTCGCCGGGTTGGCTGGCACCTGGGTGCCGTAAGAGTTGATCGTGGGCTCGCCGGTCTTCGCCGCACGCCCACCCTCGTTGCTGACGTAGAGCTTGTTGCCGACCAGCGTCATGTCGCGCGGGGCGGTCCCTACCGTCCAGCTCTGCTGGATGGCACCGGTCGCCGCGTTGATGGCGACAACGCGGTTCTGGCCGTTGACGGCGGAGTACACGGTGGCGCCGTCGGGCGAGAACACGGCCTCACCCACCAGTGCCTGCCTGTTCGAGACGCTCGGAATGGAGACGAAGGTCGGGTTGGCGAGTGAGCCGTCCGCGTTGACGGTGAACCTGCGATAGCCGTCGGCCTGACCCAGCCACAACGTCGAACCGTCCGGCGAGTACGTGGGGCCTTCCTGTCCCACGTCGTTGCCGGAGATGCGCAGGTTCGCCGAGGCGCTGTTGCCGATGAGCTGCTGCACCTTCCCGTGGCTCAGGTCCACGATTACCAACGCCATTCCACCGTCCGTGACCGAGGCCGCGAGGTGGGTGCCGTCCGGGCTGACAGTGGATGACATGATCTTGCCGCTGTTGATGAGCAGACGCTCACCGATCGGGTTGATGACCTGGTCAGAGGAGACAACCAGGCCCTCATCGGTCATCTGGCCCACCCGGTCTTCGCCGAGCCAGTTTGTGGAAGCGCTGGCACTCCCTGAGATGAGGCCGGTGATCGCCACAGCGGTTGCACTGGCGATCACCAGTTGGACTCGGCCGCCGTGCCCACCGAAGAGTCCACTATGGACCTTCAGTGTACGGCGTTGGCGAGTTACTTGCATTTCCTTATCCCTTCGGCGCAGTTGCGAGCAGGTCGACGGCTCCGTCGAACTGCCCTAGGGGTTAGGAGCACCCCCGGTCGGGGTGTGTACGACGAAGTAGCGTTCACCTCCTTAGGTCCGTCCGCGTCGGCGATGTGCCGGCCGTCCGCGGTGACAATGAGCTGATAGGTGGCGCTCCCGACGGCATTGATGCCGGGTGGGTGCAAGGTGACGACCCAGCGCCAGCCCGGGCCTGGGCGCGCCGTTGGGCCCGACCAGGCCGTGCACGCGGCCCGGCGCGACATCCAGCTCGACGGCATCGAAGGCGACGACCTCTCCGAAGGACTTGGTGATCCCGGCGCGCGAACCGCTGCGGTCGTCGTGGTCACAGGCTCCTCCTTCTGGTCTAGGAGCTCACGGACCTGCCCGGGAAAGAGCAGACATTGCCGGAACGCTGAACTTCGACGATGACCAGACCGCCAACGACGTTAGGGGGTCGTGGCCTGACCGGGCCCAAAACGGGGTGAACAACGCCTTAATGGGCCGTGCCACGTATTCAAATAGACTCAGCAGCTGTAAGAGGCGGCTTGTGCTGAGGTATGCGAGTTCACGGATCGGGTTCGATCGATCACATCGGGCATCGACCCCGGGGACGCTCGACGATGAGGACCCGGGTCAGGCGCTCGTCTCTCCACTGTGGAGGGTCGAGGTGCTCTCCGCCGGTTGGGCGCCAATGGTCGACGCGGCGTGTTGTCTTTGTCAGGAACGGGACGCGGCTACCTCGCCGACAAAGCCCACATCGCGGCCGACGACGTCGACGCGGCGGTTCTGTTCGTCGAGAATGGTCAGCCAGCCGCTTTCCGCGGCAGCGCGGGGCAAGTCAGATCCGTGTGTCCGGCCGGTCGACGTGGCTGGGCTCGTTGTGCTGATCGGCCGGGCCCAATCCGTACTTGCCCGCTCGAATCCCCGGGCGGGGGACGTTAGCCCGAGTTGCTTGCCACCACCCTGCGCAGAACGGGGCCGAACGCTCGAACCATCACCGATCGAGGTACCGTGGCGAGCAGGATTCGGTTGCTGCGGCCGGCGACGTGGGTAGGGCGGTTGGCGCGGAGCGCGGCCAGGCCTTCGGCCACGCACTGGTCCACCGTCATCGGTTTGCCGGCTGCCTCGCCCATCTTGGGTAGCAGGGGTGTGTCGGTGGCTCCCGGCATCAGGACCGTCACATGGATTCCTTGGGGCCGCAGTTCCGAGTTGAGCGCCTCGCCGAGGGTTACCAGGAACGCCTTGGTGGCGCCTCCGTTAGCGAAGTACGGCATGCTCCGGCGCGCGAGAAACGCCGACACCAGAACAATGCCACCGCGTCCTCGGTCGGCCATCAGCCGACCGAAGTGATGCGCCAACTCGACACTGGCGGTGACATTCAGCTGCACGATCCGCAGATGCTGGGCAACGTCGGTGCTCAAGAAACTCTCGACGTTCGCGTCACCGGCGCCCGCGACCACGAGGCCGACGTCGAGGTCACTGGTGGCCGAGCCGAGCACGTCCAGGAACTCCTGGTTGGTGAGGTCAACCCGCACGGCGCGGCATTGGACACCGAACTCTCGGTGAAGCTGGTCGCCGAGTTCCTCGATCAGATGCAGCCGGCGGGCAACGAGCACAACGTTGAGGCCGTTTGCCGCCAGCTGGCGAGCAAATCCCCTACCGATGCCCGACGAGGCCCCGGTGACGACCGCCCACGGTCCGAACCGCTCCTTGTCGACCTGGCGAAACTGCGCGCTCATGAAGTGCCTCCACATTGGTCACTTCCCACGATCAGGTGGCCGACCAGCGGGGTCCAGTTGGATAACCAAGTCCGACCCTAGAGCGCGCGCCTCATACACCAAATGCTTGTGGCGCTGAATTCTTTAGCTGATCGTATCGGGTAGCGAGACGGACGATGGGCAGGCGTACCCTTGCCGCCGTGGAGGCGCTCACCTACGTTCTTGCCGCCAACCGGGTGACGGGGATGGTGGGAGTCCAGCTACGCGCTCGGGGCACCTGGGGGTGCGCGAGTACCGGCATCGAGGATGCCGCGTTCCTCATCGTTGACCAGGGCACCTGTTGGCTTCGCCCGCGTGGGCACGAGCCTCTGCAGTTGGTCCAGGGCGACATCGTGGTCATGCCGGAAGGATCGCCGCACGTGCTCGCCAGTTCCCGCACGGGCCGTGCGATGCCCTTTCCGCGGGTGCTGGTCGAGCACCCGATGAGCGAGGACGGTGTGGTTGACCTTGGCGGGAGTGGCCCTGCCGTGAATCTGATATATGGCGAGTTCACCTTCGAACACGAACGCGCCCACCCGGTGCTTTCGCTACTGCCGCCGCTGCTGCACCTACCCAGCTCTGCCGCCACCGGCGGAAGCGAACTCAACGCCGTCGTCCAGTTGCTCGCCGGTGAACTGGCCACACCGCGACCCGGCTCGGACACCGTGGTCGCGAACCTGGTCGACATCCTGTTCGTCCACATCCTCAGGGCCTGGCTCGCCACCAACACGGACGCCGGCCCCTCCTGGCTCCGCGCGCTGCGCGATCCCCGGATCGGGACGGCGCTGGCCAAGCTGCACGCCGATCCGGCCCGTCCATGGACCATCGAGTCGATCGCGGCCGAGGTCAACATGTCACGGGCAGTTTTCGCCGGACGCTTCACGAGCCTCGTCGGCGAGGCGCCCATGACCTACCTCACCCGATGGCGGATGAACCTCGCGGCACGACGCCTACGCGACACCGACGAACCGATCGCAACAGTCGCCGCGCAGGTCGGCTATACCTCCGAGTACTCCTTCTCACGCGCCTTCGTGCGTACCTACAGCCAAGCGCCTGGCCGGTACCGTCACCAGTCGCGCCCCATCGACGGTGGCGGCAGTCGTGGTCCAAGGCACGCCGCGACCTGATGACGCTGGCTTCGCGAACCCGACCGCGGCGGGTTGAAATCGTGCCCCGGGCGGGCGTTCCCGGGGCACGATCTACGGGGTGATTGGGGAGGGTCAGGGCTTGATCTCCTTGTTGCCACTGCTGCCGACCGCGACCGTTACCTTGCGCGGCTTGGCCTGCTCGGCCACTGGGATGCGTAGGGTCAGTACGCCGTTTTCGTACCTGGCCTGAAGGTTGTCGGTGTCGAGGGTGTCGCCGAGGAACAGTTGCCGGGTAAAGGTACCCATCGGCCGCTCCGCGGCGACCAGTTCCACGTTCTTGTCGGCCGGACGCGCCCGCTCGGCGCGTACGGTCAGCACGTTGCGCTCGACCGTGCAGTCGATCGTGTCCGGGTCCACGCCGGGCAGGTCGAACATCGCGTAGAAGTAGTCGCCGTCGCGGTACGCGTCCAGGTGCATCAGGGCCGGACGTGACGCCGTACCGAACAACTGCTCGGTGAGACGGTCGATTTCCCGGAACGGGTCGGTGCGCATCAACATGGCGGTTACCTCCTGGGGTGCTCCTACACCACATGCCTGTTTGGGGGCCCGTGGAGCCCCGGCAGTTACTAGCCTCAACGCTCCTTGAGCCCGATTGACTCAACCTACCTATTCATGTACAACGAGATTATGTCGTTGTCAAGTCCGAGGTTTAACTCTGCGCAGGGGCTGTACCCGATCTCCGTGGTGACCGAGTTGACCGGCATCGGCGCGCACACACTGCGCGGGTACGAGCGCGCCGGGCTGGTCATACCGGCCCGCACCGAGGGAGGAACCCGCCGGTACAGCGACAATGACGTAGCCCGGCTGCGGCGCATCCTCACGCTGGTCGGCGACGGTATCAATCTCACCGGGGTGGGCCGCATCCTGCAGTTGGAGGCCGAGCTCGCGGCGCTGCGCGCCCAAATCGCCGCCGAGTCACCCCCCGAACGGAGGTGACCGGGGGTACCGCATGTTCGAGGAGCAGCTCGACGGCTACGTACCTGTGACAGGTGCGCCGGACCAGGTCGGCGTCGTGGGTCACGGCCGACGCCATCAAGGGCCGGGAAATGCTGGTAGTGCCGAGCTCTAACGCCCGATGCTGACTACGTCCGTTACATCCGAGCAACAACGGAGCAACCGCAAGTCCGGCCGGTGTTGCGGATGCATCGGCGGGTCGGGAAGACGGGTCCTGGTTCTCGGGCAGGGACAGGTCGAACGGTTCGCCAGCGGCTTGCGGTTCTCGGACATCGGCCCCGACGGATCGTTCTGCGGTACCGGCCGAACAGCTCGCACCTCGCGTTCCTGGCGATGGTCGGCCCGCGTATCGCGACGCGAGCTGATCGGGGGGCCCGGCTATACGGGTACCTCGGCGCTGAGGACGATCGTTCGTTGGTCGGGCAGGCCGAGGAACTCGGCTTGGCTGGCCGCGTTGTGCGCCAGCGCGATGAACAGTTTCTTGCGCCAGCGGGCCATGCCTGGCTGCCTCGTCTGCCGCAGCGTGACCCGGGAGACGAAGTAGGAGGCCTGGTCCGGGTCGAGGTCGGCGGCGAGGTCGGTGGCGTCGGGATGGTGGGCGGCGATGCGCAGCACCTCGGGAAAGTCCATCGGGTCCTGGAACCCGAAGACGGCGCCGACATACACGATGCCGTCGGCCGGGTCGCCGAGGTCGTCGATGGTCAGCCGCTGGGCCCAGGGGATGTGCGGGACATTCTCGGTACGACCGGAGATGATCACGACCCGCTCGTGCAGGACGTGGTTGTGGGCCACGTTGGCGCGCAGTGCCAGCGGGGTTGTCTCCTTGCCGGGGTGCGGGAACACCGCGGTACCCGGTACCCGCTGGACAGCGGAGGTGCGTAGTTCCTGGAGGAATTCGGGCAGCGGTCCTTCCATCTCGACCCGCTTCGCGGTGACCAGTTGGCGGCCGCGCTGCCAGGTGACCATGATGGTGAACACAGCGGCCGCGATGAGCAGGGTAAGCCAGCCGCCGTGCGTGACCTTGCTGAGGTTAGCCGCGAAGTAGGTCAACTCGACTCCACCGAAGACGATCCCGACCAGGATGAGCTGCCAAGGCGCCCAGTGCCACAGCAGGCGCGCCACGACCAGAAACAGGCTGGTGGTGATGAGGAAGGTACCGGTCACCGCGACGCCGTAGGCGGTGGCCAGCTTGGTGGACGAACGGAAGGCGACCACGACGACCAGCACCGCGGTGAACAGGGCCCAGTTCACGCCGGGTACGTAGACCTGGCCGTACGAGTGGCGCGAGGTCTGCCGGATACGCAGGTGTGGCAGGAAGCCCAGCCGCAGTGCCTGGCGGGATACCGAGTAGGCGCCCGAGATGACCGCCTGGGAGGCGATGACGGTCGCGGCGGTGGCCAGGACAACCATGGGCAGCCGCGCCCAGCCGGGCAGCAGCAGGTAGAACGGGTTGCTGCGACTGCCCGGGCTGTGCAGGATCAGCGCTCCCTGCGCGAGGTAGTTCAGCGTCAGGGCGGGGAACACGATGGCGAACCAGGCGCGGCGGATCGGAGACCGGCCGAAGTGCCCCATGTCCGCGTACAGCGCCTCGGCGCCGGTGATGGACAGCACCACGGCGCCCATCGCGACGAACGCGATATACGGATGGCGCGCCGCGAACGCCAGCGCGTACGTGGGCGACAGGCCCGCCAGAATGCCCGGGTGCCGGAACACCTCGGCCGCGCCGGCCAGCCCCAGGCAGCCGAACCAGACCAGCATCACCGGCCCGAACAGCCCACCGACCCGCTCGGTACCCCACCGTTGCACGATGAACAGCAGGCTCAGGATGACCAGCGCCACGGGTACCACAACATTGGCCAGGCCCGGTGAGGTGACTTCGAGCCCTTCGACGGCGGACAGCACTGAGATGGCCGGCGTGATCACGCTGTCGCCGTAGAACAGGGCCGCCCCCAGCACACCCAATCCCATGATGACGGCGGCAGCCCGCCTACCGGGGTGTTTCAGGGCGCCGCGTACCAGGGCGGCCAGCGCCATCACCCCGCCCTCGCCGTCGTTGTCGGCGCGCAGGATGAACACCACGTACTTGATCGACACAATCAGCGTGATCGACCAGAAGACCAACGACACAATGCCGAACACATCACCGGCCGTCGGTCGGACCACGCCCCCGTCGATGGCGAAGACCGTCTGCATCGCGTACAACGGGCTGGTGCCAATGTCGCCGTAGACCACGCCCAACGCGCCGAGCAGCAGCGCCAGCGCGGCGCCGCGGCCCCCGCCGTGCCCGGCACTGCTCCCGTGGGCCGGCCCTCCGCGTTCCGCGTCCGCCTCGCCCGTGGCCTGCCGCGGTCCCTGATCACTCACCACACAGGCATACCAGGCCACCGCGCAGGCGCGGCCGGGCGGGGTGCCACACGCAGTCCCAACGCGTCGACCGCAGACCCGCAACGGGGACCGTGGGGGGCGGCATCGGGGCGCGGTCGACAGGAACCCCTCAGGGTCGAAAGCGGTATCCCATTCCGTGGTCGAGCTGGTCGGCGTCGCGGCCACGACGCGATCGTGACAAGGCGAAGGGCCAGAACCGTGTTCCCGCAGCCCAGGCCCCCCAACGATCTTGCGCGCCCGAAGGGACTCGAACCCCTAACTCTCTGATCCGTAACTTCGGCATCCTGACACGTTCACTGACATGCCGATGAGCGTGCGCTGTTGGCATGAATTCGTGTCGTCTCGGCGCTGGCCGAGCGAGGAGGTCTGGACGGCCCGCCGGATGTCATCCCTTGGAACGGTTGATCTGGAGGATCGTGCGGCTGAGCCACCCGTCGGTGGCGAAGACCAGGTGCCGCCGGGTCGGCCAGCGGTGCTACCCGGCGAGGGACTCGATGAGGCGTTCGATCACCGCCCCCACCTCTTGGCGCGCCCGCGCGGGGTCGTCGGCCTGCGCCAGGTACAGCGCCGCCTCGTCCAGCGCCCCGATCAGCACATGGGACAGCGGCTCTGCCGGCTGCGCGGGCAGCCGACCGATCGAGATGGCGTAGTCGACGAGGCTGTGCACGAGGCCCATCCCGTACCGCAGGCTGATTGTGCGCCAACGCTCCCACCCGAGGACCGCCGGCGCTTCGATCAGCACGATGCGGTGGACCTCGGGCTCGGAGCAGGCGTCAAGCCAGGTCGCCGCACCCAGTTTCATCAACGCGATCGGATCGCTCTGCCCGCTGTTGCTCACCACCGCGTCGATGCGTCGGGTCAGCTCCGCCTCGACCACTTCGAAAACTGCGGCGAACAGCTCGGTCTTGTCCGCGAACTGGTGGTACATCGCGCCCCTGGTGACTCCGGCGGCGCGCACGATCGCCTCGGTGGCGACGGCGCTGAAGCCGGCGGCCGCGAACAGTGGGCGCGCGGCGTCGACCAAGGCGGAGCGGGTCGCCTCGGAGCGCTGGACCTGGGTCCGCCGGTTGCTTTTCATACAGACAGTACGTATGTTTGTGGAGCCATGTACTGACGATATCGCGAGGGGCTGCCGTGACCGTCATCGACATCGGGCCGGGCCGCATGGCGTACCGGGGCGCCGGGCCGCAGGCCAGCAGCGCGCCGCCGGTCGTCTTCGTCCACGGCCTACTGGTCGACGCGCAACTGTGGACGAAGGTCGCCGACGCCCTCGCCGGCCGCGGCATCCGCAGCTACGCGCCGGACCTGCCGCTCGGCTCGCACCGCGAGCCGTGGCCCACGGGCACCGATCTCAGCCCCCGCGGCATCGCCCGGCTCATCAACGACTTCATGGCCGCGCTCGAACTCACCGACGTCACGCTCGTCGGCAACGACACCGGCGGCGCACTGTGCCAGTTCCTCATCGACACCGACCACAGCCGAGTCGGACGCCTCGTGCTCACCAACTGCGACGCGTTCGACCGCTTCCCACCGGCGCCGTTCGGGCTCATCGTCAAGGTCGGACGCCGGCCGGCCGGGCTGCACGCGATGATGGCCTCGGTACGCCCGAAGCTCCTGCGCCACTCCGTACTCGGGTTCGGTGGGCTCGCTCGCGGCCCGCTCGACCCCGCGCTCACCCGCCGCTGGATCACGCCTTCGCTCACCGATCCAGCGATCCGCCGGGACGCCTCGCAGTTCCTGCGGCAGGTACATCCGAAGGATCTCCTCGACGTCTCGACCCGCCTGAGTCGCTTCCCCAAACCGGTCCGGCTGGTCTGGGGCACCGCCGACCCGTTCTTCAAAATCGGCCTCGCGCGGCGCCTGCGTGACACCTTTACCGACGCGACCCTGGTCGAGATCGCCGGCGGGCGCACCTTCCTTCCACTCGACGAACCAGAACTGGTCGCCAATGAAATCCACGCGGCCCACCCGATCCCCGCCTGAGGCCGGCAACTGGTGCGGATGCGCCGGTCTCGACTCTTCTGCCGCTTCCGGCGTGCTGGTACCGGGTGCGGTCACGGTCCGGCTGGTGTCGAAGGGGTCGACGCGGATCAGTCCACCGGTTGGCAGGTAGCTCTTCTCTGTGCCGGCCCGGCCGGCCCACGATGATGGGGCGCGGGCCAAGGGTGCGCCGTCGTGCGTGCCGTCAACGACCCGGCACGAGACCAGGGAGGGGACGTTCGATGCGCATCGCAGAGGTCACGGCCATGCTGGCCCGTACCCCCGAGACGCTCAGCACGCTGCTGGCCGGCCTGCCTGAGGAGTGGTTGCACCGCAACGACGGGCCGCAGACCTGGAGCGCCTATGACATCGCTGGACATCTCCTGCTCGCTGACACGACCAACTGGCTGCCGCGCATCCGAATGGTTCTGGAGTACGGCACCGACCGGCAGTTCGCGCCGTTCGACCGCGAGGAAATGCTGGGCTGGCAGCGCGAGCCGGTGGTGGCGCTGCTGCAGCGATTGCGGACCACCCGATCTGCCAGCCTGGCGCAGCTGCACGATCTCGGCCTGGCCGACGACGACCTGCAACGGCGCGGCGCGCATCCCGAGTTCGGTGTGGTGTCGCTGGAGCAGGTGGTGGCCGCCTGGGTGGCGCACGACCTGACCCACGTGGCGCAGATCAGCGAGGTGCTCGCCCGGCGCTACCGGCAGACCGTCGGGCCGTACCGCACGTACATGCCGGCGCTGGACCGCGTCGCCGAGGCCGAGTAGGACCACGCCGGCATGGACTCGCAGCGGCGGCCAGGGTGCGGATCGGGATCGAGACCGACGGGGGTACCTGGGTGCAGGCGTTGCTGACCGCGGGTTACCGGGTGTACGCGATCAACCCGATGTCGGTGGCCCGCTATCGGCAGCGACACTCCACGTCTGGGGCGGTTGGCGGAGCAGTTGAACGTGCACCCCAGGGACCATGCAGCGTGCTGCTCTTCTTCAGCTCGTGGCTGGCCCGGCTCATCCAGCTCCAGCGGTAGCAAGCCGGGCTGACCCGCCGCCTGCTCGACCGGAGCGCGGCCCCCGGCCCGTCGTCGACCCAACTGATCCCCGCCGCCGACCGAGGATCGTGCTCAGTGCGCCCGCATGGGCACTGCCGGGGTACGGGATAGCGTGGGCGGATGAGTGTTGATCCGGTGGCGCACAACCGCTTGGCCTGGGACCGGCAGGTCGACCAGGGCAACGAGTGGTCGCGACCGATCTCCGCGGAAACGGTCGCCAGGGCGCGGGCCGGTGACTGGTCGATCGTACTCATCGGCTACCAACCCGTAGACCGCTCCTGGTTCCCCGCCGACCTGGCCGGCACGGACGTGCTGTGCCTGGCCTCCGGCGGCGGCCAGCAGGGGCCGACGCTCGCCGCGGCCGGGGCCCGGGTCACCGTGCTGGACAACTCACCCCGCCAGCTCGAGCAGGACGAGCTGGTCGCCCAGCGGGACAACGTGCCGCTGCGGACGATGCTTGGCGACATGCGCGACCTGTCCGCGTTCGCCGACTCATCGTTCGACCTCGTCGTCAACCCGGTCTCGAACCTGTTCATCCCCGAGCTCGCCCCGGTGTGGCGGGAGTCCTTCCGGGTGCTGCGACCGGGCGGGGCGCTGCTGTGCGGCTTCCTCAACCCGGACGTCTACCTGTTCGACCACGAGGCGCTGGACCAGCGCGGCGAGCTGGTGGTCCGGCACAGGCTGCCGTACAGCGACCTCACGCACGTACCGGCCGAGGAACGCGAGCGACTCTTCGGCGCGGACGCGCCGCTGGAGTACAGCCATAGCATGGCCGAGCAGCTCGGCGGCCAGCTCGCCGCGGGCTTCGTCATCACCGGGTTCGAGGAGGCACCGCACCACTCGGACGCCACCGCGGGCTGGCTACCCGGCTACTTCGCGACCCGCGCCGTCAAACCATGATGGAACTCGACGGCAGGAGCGTGACGGCGGACGAGCTGGCCCGGCTGGCGCTCGACAACTACGGCCACTTCACCACGATGCGCGAGCAGGCGGCGCCAGCTGGACCAGGCCAGAGTGTGGCTGATGGTGTGGACGGTGTTGGTCACGAGTTTGGCGAGCAGGCGGCGGATTTCGTTGACGGACAAGGGAACCAGCCGTGGACCACGCACACCGACAATGGCTTGGCATGTTGGCGGCGTACGCCCATGCTGCCTTCATGGAGGAAACGACCACCTCGCCGACCAGGCTCGAACAGCGGCTGATCGAAGCCGTCACCCAAGGCGCGCTGCTTGACTTGGCCGGTGAGAAACCAGTCGACGAGACCGCCATGCGCTCCTGGGGTCCCGACCGGACGCTGCGCGCCGAGGTGCTGCGAGACATCGTGCGTGGGCGCCTCGCCACCGATCCAGACCCGCGCGGGGTGCAACTGCGCGGAGCACGGATAGCGGGGCGCATCGATCTGGAGAACATCAGCAGCGAACTGGACGTAGCGCTGTTTGACTGTTTCCTGCCCGACGGGGTGCTACTGCGCGGCGCTCGCCTGCTGGGCCTGACCTTGTTAGGGTGCTGGATTGGCAATGCCGGCAAGTCCGACCCCAAGTCGACCG
>JBPYFB010000505.1:0-6229 GCA_051986465.1 Rugosimonospora sp. | reverse complement strand
TGCTGGTCGAGCTGATGCCCGACGAGCCCACCGTGCTCGGCCTGCTGGCGCTCATGCTGCTGCACGACGCCCGCCGCGCGGCGCGGGTGGACGAGCGCGGCCATCCGGTGCTGCTGCCCGATCAGGACCGGTCCCGCTGGGATCGCGACGCCATCAAGGAGGGTGTCGAACTGGTCGGTGCCGGCCTGCGACGCACCCCGGACCGGCCGAACACCTTCGTGGTACAGGCGGCGATCGCGGGCTGCCACGCGCTCGCGGTCTCGTACGCCGACACCGACTGGGACGCCGTGATCTCGTGGTACGACGTGCTGCTCGCGGTGTCCGACACCCCGGTCGTCCGGCTGAACCGGGCGGTCGCGGTGGCCGAGCGCGACGGCCCCGCCGCCGGGCTCGCGCTCGTCGACCAGCTCAGCGACCTGGACGGGTACCCGTGGTGGCACGCCACCCGGGCCGAGCTGTTGCAGCGCCTCGGTCGCGCGGAACCGGCCCGGGTCGCCTACCGGCAGGCGATCGCGCTGGGCATGAGCGAGCCCCTCACCGCGCACCTGCGCCGCCGCCTCGCCGAACTGCCCGACTGACGCCTCGTCGGGCGGGATGCGTTGTTCAGCATCGATGTCCGCAACGTTCATCCCGCGGCGGGTTCGCGGGACAAGCAGGCGTTCCTACGGTCAGTAGGAATGCGACATTGTCTCGCAGCAGGAAGGCTTACCGATGTTTCGACGAACAGGTGCTGGACTGGCTTCGGTCGCGGTCGTACTGGCGCTCGGCGTCGCGGTACCGGCCGCGGACGCGTCCGCCGCATCGAGCGGCGGCCGGTATGACCACATGTTCGTGATCGTGGAGGAGAACCACGGCTTCGCCGACGTGATCGGCAACCCGGCGGCACCGAACCTCAACGCGCTGGCGGCGCGGTACGGGGTCGCGACGAACTACTTCGGCGTGGCGCACCCCAGCGAACCCAACTACGTCGGCCTGCTCGGTGGCGACACGTTCGGGGTCGCCAGCGACAACCCCTACTACGTCAACCGCGTTGCCGCGCCGAGCCTGATCAGCCAGCTCGACGCGGCCGGGATCAGCTGGAAGGCGTACCTGCAGGGCCTGCCACACCCCGGATACCAGGGCATCTGCTACCCGGCCAACTGGAACGGCTCGCCGGACAAGGATCCGCTGTACGTCTCCAAGCACAACGCGATCGCCAACTTCACCACATCGTTGAACCCGGCGGACTGGTCCCGGCAGGTACCCGTCGAACAGCTGGCCACCGATGTGGGCCGCGGTGACGTGCCGGCGTTCGGGTACGTGATTCCGGACGAGTGCCACGACCAGCACGGCGATCCGCCGTACTGCATTGACGGGGGCGACCCCGGCGACCCGCAGGACCAGCGGCTGGTCGCCGACGGAGACGAGTACCTCGGGCAGCTGGTTTCGACCATCACCGGCGCGAGCTTCTGGTCCCGGGGCAACAATGCCATCGCCATCGTGTACGACGAGGGCGATGACGACACCGGTTGCTGCGGGCAGGCCTCCGGTGGCGGTCAGGTCTCGGCTGTGGTTGTCACCAGCCACGGTCCGCGCGGACTGCGCGACGCCACGCCGTACAACCACTACTCGCTACTCAAGACGATCCAGGCCAACTTCGGTCTGGGTTGCCTGGCACACTCCTGCGACGCGCAGATCACCGCGATGAGCCCGCTGTTCGCGGTCACCGGGGCCGCGGCGACACCCGCGCGGCCGGTACCCGTACCGGATCTGCCGACCCCGACCCGCACGCCGACCGAACGGGTGTTCACCACGACGGAAACCGGCAGCGGGGGCGGGTGGAGCGTGGTGCCGACGGTGCGACTGGGCACCAACGACAACAGCTTCGGCGGCCTCGCCGTGGTGTCCAGTTCGGACATCTGGGCCGTCGGCAACTACCTGCCTGACACGGAAGCGTCCAATCAGGACGCCACGCTGAGCCTGGCGGCGCACTTCGACGGCACCAGTTGGACCTGGACACCAACCCAGAACGTCGGACCCAACTACAACACCCTCTTCGGGGTCGCCGCGGTACCCGGGCGGGCCTGGGCGGTCGGCGTGGCCACAGACAGCACGTTCCGCGCCCACGCTCTGGTCGAGGCGTGGGACGGTACGGCGTGGCGGGTGGCCGGTACACCGCGGCTGGACACGCAACGCGACATGCTCTTCTCCGCTACGGCCGCCGGTGCCGGCGACGTGTGGGCGGTCGGCGAACAGCAGGACCTGTCCGGCCGGTTCGGCACGCTCGCGGAGCACTTCGACGGGCACAACTGGTCCGTGGTACCGACACCGAACCCGGGTACCAGCGGCAACCACCTCGACGCCGTCGCCGCCGACGGTCCGGATGACGTATGGGCGGTCGGCCAGCGCAACGACTCGACCGCTGACGGGCCGCTGGTCGAGCACTGGGACGGCCGGAAGTGGAGCGTCGTACCGGTCGCCACGGCTGGTGGCGCGGTCCTCGACGCCGTCACGGTACGCGGGGACGAGGTGTGGGCGGCGGGCCAGACCGACAACGCCACCGCCCAGGCGCGACCGCTGATCGTACACATCCACAATGGACAGTCGGACGATTCGGTGCTGGGTACGACCGGCTCGCCGTTCTCCAACATGACCGGCGTGGTCGCCACCGACCAGGCGATCTGGGCGGTCGGCACCTTCGCCGACGCCGCGTCAGGCAACCAGCGCGCGTTGGTCCTTCGCCAGTCGGGGGACGGCTGGCACGCGGTACCGGCGCCCAGTCCGGGTACCGGCAACGCCATCCTCGGTGCGATCGCGGCCAGCGGCGAGGACCTCTGGGCGGTCGGAACCGCCGAGACCGACAGCAACGACCCGCTCGTGATGCGGCGTTGAGCCCAACATTTCAGCACCGTCCAAGCTCCCTGCCAGGAGGAGAACCGTGTCCAGCCAAATTCGCAGAAGTCTGCGCCATCTCGTTGCCGTGGTGGGTGGTGCCGCGCTCGCCGTCATCGGCCTGACCGCGATCGCCGCGCCCGCGTACGCGGCCAACGGCGTGCCGCGCTACGACCACGTGGTGCTCGTGATGGAGGAGAACCACTCGTACAACGAAGTCATCGGTACCAGCTCGGCGCCGTACATCAACAACACGCTGGCCGCCGGTGGTGCGCTGTTCACGAACTCGTTCGCTATCGAGCACCCGAGCGAGCCGAACTACCTCGACCTGTTCTCCGGATCGAACCAGGGCGTGACCGACGACTCGTGCCCGCACACCTTCACCACCGCGAACGAGGCCGCGCAGCTTCTGGCGGCCGGCGACAGTTGGGCGAGCTATTCGGAGGGGCTGCCGTCGGTGGGCTCGACGGTGTGCACCTCGGGCGCGTACGCCCGCAAGCACAACCCGTGGACGAACTTCTCCAACGTGCCGGCCGCGGACAACCTTCCATTCACCAGCTTCCCGAGCTCGGCGAACTTCGCATCGCTGCCGACGGTCTCCTGGGTCGTCCCGAACCTCAACGACGACATGCACGACGGCACCGTCGCCCAGGGCGATACCTGGCTGCAGAGCAACATGGACGCCTACGCGCAGTGGGCCAAGACCCACAACAGCCTGCTGATCGTGACCTGGGACGAGGACGACTCGTCGATGTCGAACCAGATCCCGACAATCTTCTATGGCGCGGGCGTGCAGACCGGTAGGTACGCCGAGCGCATCAACCACTACAGTGTGCTGCGCACCATGGAGGACATGTACGGCCTGCCGTACGCCGGCGCCGCGGCTTCGGCCACGTCGATCACGGACGTGTGGTCGACTGGCGCGAACACGGTGACGGTCGCCAACCCCGGCAACCAGTCCGGCACCGTGGGTACCGCGGTTTCGTTGCAGATCCAGGCTTCTGACTCGGCCGCGGGCCAGACCCTGACGTATGGCGCGACGGGTCTTCCGGCGGGTCTGTCCATCAACTCCTCGACCGGCCTGATCTCCGGTACCCCGAGCACGGCGGGCACCTCGAACGTCACGGTGACCGCGACCGACACCACCGGCGCCGCCGGCTCGGCCGCCTTCACCTGGAGCATCAGCCCCGCGGGCGGCGGCTGTGCCCCGGCACAACTGCTCGGCAACCCCGGCTTCGAGACCGGTACCGCCGCGCCCTGGACCGCCACCACCCGGGTCATCAACAACACCAGCTCCGAACCCCCGCACGCCGGTACCTGGGATGCGTGGCTGGACGGCTACGGCAGAAACCACACCGACACGCTGGCCCAGACCGTAACCGTCCCGTCGACCTGTACCAGTGCGAACTTCTCGTTCTGGCTGCACGTCGACACCGCCGAGACCAGCACCACGCGCGTCAACGACACCTTGCGAGTTCAGGTCGTCAACGGCTCCGGTACCGTGCTCGCCACGCTGGCGACCTTCTCCAACCTCGACGCCGGCACCGGGTACGCCCAGCACTCCTACAGCATGGCCCCGTACCTCGGGCAGACCGTCACGCTGCAGTTCACCGGCAAGGAGAACCACAATCTCCAAACATCATTCGCCATCGACGACACCGCGCTGAACATCGGCTGAACTCCCACACCAGGAAACCGCCGGGCGGGCAGCGTCACCGCCCGGCGTTTCCTCGTCCCGCATGGGGGACTTCGCCGCCGCGCGCAGGGCACCGCCCGGCCGGCGCAGCGGCGATAATTCCCGGGTGACCTTGCGCCGCATCGCTGCCTTCTGCGTCGACTGGCTGCTCATCATGGCGTACGCCGCCCTCCTGCTTCCCCTCGGCATCCTGCTCTACAACCGGTTGCACACGCTGCCGGCCTGGGCCCTCAACGCGGTTGCGTTCGTGCTTCTCGTCGCCCCGGCGACCATCTGGTTGGCCGGATGGGAGCGGGGTGGCCGGGGTGCCACGCCGGGAAAGCGCGTTCTCCGCCTGCACGTCTCGCCGGTCTCCGGCGGGTCGCTCGGTTGGCGGCGGTCGTTGGCCCGCAACGGTCTGAAGCTGGCGTTGCCATGGGAACTCGGCCACACCTGCGCCTTCGCCTTCGCCTTGCCGGGCGGCTCCGACACGGTCGGTATCGTCTCCGGCGCGCTCGCCTATGGCCTGTTCTTCGGGTACCTCGGCTACGCCGTGGTGAGCGGCCGGACGCCGTACGACCGCCTGACGGGATCGACCGTCGAGCGAGTCCAAAGTCCTATGTAGACATCGACGGCGTATCGGGCGCAATCACGCCCTATCGTTGCCGACGATTTCATGGCGACGCCACCCCGAGTAAACCGGCGCGTGCCAGCCTCTAGATTCATGGAGATCAACCCAGCGTCTCGTACGATGGACATCGACGCAAGTCAGAACTCACCCACGCAGCCGGGCGCTGGCCCCGTCCTCTCGCGGCGCGCCATCCTCGCCGCCGTCGGCGCGGGCGCCGCGATCGCCCTCGCGCCGGTCAGCTTCGCCGCCGCGTCCATCGGCACCGGCAGCGAGACGAAGACCATCACCGGCCATCTGGACCCGGGGGTTCCGGACTTCGTCTACCTGCCCATCGAGGTGCCGCACGGCGTCAACCAGATCTCGGTCAGCTACAGCTACTCGAAGCCTTCGGTGCCCGCCGGTACGCCCGGCAACTCGTGCGACATCGGCATCTTCGACGCGCACGGGATCGACCCGGGCGGTCGCGGGTTCCGCGGCTGGTCCGGCGGCTTCCGTACCAGCTTCGCGCTCAGTCGTACCGAGGCCACCCCCGGCTACCTGCCCGGCGACATCATGCCGGGGACGTGGCACGTCATCCTCGGCCCGTACCAGGTCGCCCCGCAGGGGATGGACTACCAGGTCGACATCACCTTGACGTACGGGGAGCCCGGCGACGCGTACGTCCCGCAGTACCCGCCGACCCGGGCGGCTGGCCGTGGCCGCGCGTGGTACCGCGGCGACTGCCACCTCCACTCGGTCTACTCCGACGGGCGCAACACGCCGGCGGACGTGGCGGCCGGAGCCCGCGGGCGCAAGCTCGACTTCATGGTCTCGACCGACCACAACACCACCGCCGCGCATGGCGTCTGGGGGCCGCTCGCCGGTCCGGACCTGCTGATCATCGTGGGCGAAGAGGTGACCACCCGCAACGGTCACTGGCTCGCCATCGGTACCAAGCCGGGCCAGTTCATCGACTGGCGCTACCGCTCCCGCGACCAGGTTTTCCCGGAGTACGCGCGGCAGGTGCACTCGGCCGGCGGCCTGGTGGTGTCGGCGCACCTCTACTGCCCGTG
>JBPYFB010000504.1:0-4943 GCA_051986465.1 Rugosimonospora sp. | reverse complement strand
TCGCCGAGGCGGTCGGCGCACCGCCGCTCGCGCTGGCGCGCGCCCAGCGGGCGTACCAGGCCCGGACGCTGGTGGAGACCACCGGGATGCCGTTCGGCGAGATCGCCTTCGCGGCCGGCTTCGCGAGCATCCGGCAGTTCAACGACACCATGCGTGAGATCTACGCCGCCAGCCCGTCACAGCTGCGCGCGGCACGCAGACCCGCTGCCGTACAGCCGGTCGGCGCACTCACGCTGCGCCTGCCGGTACGGCAGCCCTACGACCCCGGCGGGGTCCGGCTCTGGTTGGAATCCCGCGCGGTACCGGGCGTCGAGGAGTACGCGGACGGCGAGTACCGCAGGGTGCTCCGGCTGCCCGGCGGCGTCGCCACGGTGACGCTCCGACCGGTACCCACCCACGTGGACGCGACGTTCCGGTTAGCCACGATCGCCGACCTTCCGGCCGCGGTGGCCCGCTGCCGGCGCCTGCTCGACCTCGACGCGGATCCTCAGGCCTACCTTTCCGCACTGGCGGCCGATCCCGCGCTCGCCCCGCTGGCCGCGGCCGCACCGGGGTTTCGACTGCCCGGCACCGTGGACGCGGCCGAGACCGCGCTGCGCATAGTGCTGGGGCAACGCGCGGCAGCGCGGATCGCGGCGCTCGGCGAACCGCTGCCCTTCCCGGACGGCCGGCTCAGCCGCGCCTTTCCCGAGCCCGTGGTGGTCGCGGCCGCGGACCCGGCCGGGCTCGGCCTGTCGCCGGAACGCGGTCGCGCCCTACACAACCTGGCGCAGCGATTGGCGGCCGGTGAGTTGGTTCTGGACGAGGGCGCCGACCGTGGGGAGGCACGCGACAAGCTGCTCGCCGTGCCGGGCCTGCGCCCCGCGCTGGTGGACGAACTCAGCCTGTACGCGATCGGCGACCCGGACGCCTTCCCCGCGGCCGACCCGGGGCTGCGCGCCGCGGCCCGGCGGCACGGGTTGCCCGGCAACGCCTCCGGCCTTGTCGCACACGCGCGGCGCTGGCAGCCCTGGCGCGGGTACGCGGCCCACCTCCTGCGGACCGGCTTCCCGGCGCCGGGTCGCGGCTCGCGAAATGTTCTTGAGACAAACCTGTGCCACCGTGCCAGGCATGACAGCGGTCCGTCACGCCCTGCGTGACTCCCGGAAGAGCGACGATGCGCGTCGTGTGCGTGACCTGTTGCGGTCGGCGTTGACCAGCGATCTCTACCCGAACGGCCTGCTGCCGGGCGAAACCCAGCTGATGGAACAGTTCGCCGTGCCCCGCTCCGCGGTGCGCGAGGCCCTCGCGATGCTGCACGCCGAGGGGCTGATCGACCGCCGCAAGGGGCTCGGCACCCTTGTGGTGCACAGCAAGTGCATCGTCCCGCTGACCGAGAACCACGGTGTGGGAGAACCGGGCCCGGGCAGCATCTGGTCCGGGCTGATGCGTACCCACCTGTTGGACTGGTCGGTCGTCCCGTTGCCGCAGATCGCCGCCGAACGGATGGACGCGAAGCCCGGCGAACGCAGCCTGCGCATCGACTACGTCGCCATGCTCGACGGTACGCCGCTGGGCACGGCCACGAACTACCTGCGCTACCCGTGGGCGGATGCGGTCGGTCCAGCCCAGTTCAAAGTCGACTGGTACGCCATGCTCGACGCGGCCGGCCTGCCGATCGGGGAGACGACCTTCCTGTGGGAGGCCGGTCTCGCCGACGCGATGGACGCGAAACTGCTGGGCATCGATGTCGGCGCGGCGATCATGATCGGTGAAGAGGTGATCTACGCGCCGAGCGGTGTCGCCTACGACTTCGCACTGACGCGCGGGCGCGGCGATCGCACGGCCATGCTTTCCCGTGCCGGCAACGACCCGGCGTAACGCGGCGTAGCACCACCAGTTTCCGGCGTTTCGACGCGGCCCGGCCCATATTTTCGGGACCTCCACCGGCGAAACTTCGGCGTTACTGCACAGGGCGCGGGGCGAAATCTCGCCATCGAGACTTCTGTCCATGGGCGTTGTGACCTACGGAATCACCAACCGAAGATTGCAAGCCGTCCGCCTCCTGCGGGATCTGATGCGGGCGGACATCCTCAACGACAGGTTCGCAGGCGGAATCCTCCCGCCCGAGCACGAGCTGATGACGGCGTACGAGGCATCGCGCGGCACCGTGCGCGACGCGCTGGACCTGCTGCGGCACGAGGGTGTCATCGAGCGCATCCAGGGCACCGGCACGCTTGTGCGGGGACAGCGCTTCGAGCGGCGCCTCATCGAACTGCACGGCGCCACCGATCCGGACCCCACCGCGTTCGCGACCCACGTGTTGGAGGAACGGGTGATCCCCATGCCGCCGGTCGTGGCGCAACGCCTCGGCGAGCCCGTCGGTGCGGCGTGCCTCCTGCTCGAATACATCGGCATCGCGCACGGCGAGGTCGTCGGCCTCTACACCAACTACCTGCGCATGCCCGAGGGAGATGCCGTCGCGCGTACGCCGTTCCGCGGCCACTGGTACGTGCTGCTCAAGGAGGCGGGCCTCACCATCGGCGGTACCGATCTGCTCATCGACTCCCAGACCGCGGACGAATGGGTGGCTGACCACCTGGGTGTGCCACCGGGCTTCCCCATCCTGGCCGTGGAGCAGGTGATCCGGGACGACACCGGCCGTGCGTACGACTTCGCCTTCCTGCGCCATCGCGGCGACCGGCTGGCACTGAAGTCCGAGGCGTGCCGGCCGGTGATCAAAGAGGAGGTCGGCCGATGATCCGGTTTCTCGCCAAGCGACTGCTGTTCGTCGTTCCGGTGCTGTTCGGCGTATCGGTGATCGTCTTCGCCACCGTCAAAATCATCCCCGGGGACCCGGTGCAGCTGCTCGCCGGCACGGGCGCGTCGGAGGCGACCAAGCAGGCCCTGCGGGAACGGCTCGGGATGGATCGCGCGCTGCCGGTCCAGTACTGGCACTGGTTGATCGCGGCCCTGCACGGCGACCTCGGCATGAGCATCGCCAAGCAGCAACCGGCCCGCGCGCTCGTCGTGGACGCGTTCGGCAACACCCTGATGCTCACGCTCTACGCCGCCGTGCTCGCGATCGTCCTCGGGCTGGGACTCGGCCTGCTCGCCGCGCTGCGTCCCCGTGGCATCGCCGCGCGGCTGAGCTCCGGTACCAGCAGCGTGCTCGTCTCCGCGCCGCAGTACTCCGTCGCGCTGCTGTTCATCCTGTACCTCGCATCGCGGGCCGGCTGGTTCCCGGTGTCGGGCATGCACAGCACCGCCGCCACCGACTTCGGCGACCTGCTGTGGCACGGGTTCCTGCCGGCACTGACCGCCAGCCTCGTACCGGCGGGCGTGATCGCCCGCGTCTTCCGGTCGTCGCTGGGCGACGTGCTGGGCATGGAGTTCATCGAGTCGCTGCGAGCGCGGGGGCTCAGCGAGCGCCGGGTGCTGGCCCACGCCGTGCACAACACCGCGCCGTCCCTGCTGACCATCGCCGGACTGCAGATCGGCTACCTGCTCGGCGGCGTGGTGTTCGTGGAGACGATCTTCACGTGGCCGGGGCTGGGCCTGCTGCTGTTCCAGTCCATCTCGTCCCGCGACCTGCCGGTGATCCAGGCCGGGGTCCTCGTGAGCGCGCTCGCGTTCGTACTGCTCAACGTCATCGTCGACGCCTCCCACGCCCTCATCGACTCCCGAGCGAGGACCGTATGACCACTCTCGTCGCCCCCGCCAGTTCCGCGACCGCCACCACCCCCGTCGACACCGTCGCCACGCGGCGCCGCACCAGGCGCCACCGACGCGTACCGGTGAATGTCTGGGTCTTCGGTACGCTCGCGGCCCTGCTCGTTCTGCTCGCGATCATCGGCCCGATGCTCGCCGGCGACACCACCAGCGGCGACCCGCGCGAACGGCTGCTCGGCGTGGGCCAGCGCGGGCACCTGCTCGGGACCGACGGACTGGGCCGGGACATCCTCGCCCGGCTCGTCGCCGGGGCCCGCCCAAGCATGATCTCCGCGCTGCTGCCGGTGATCGTCGCCGGCCTGGTCGGCGGGTCGATCGGGATCGGCGCGGGGCTGTCCGGGCGGTGGATCCACTCCGCGGTGATGCGGACGCTGGACGTGTTCTACGCCTTCCCGGCCGTGCTGCTCGCGATCGCCATCGCCGGCGCTCTCGGTAACGGCACAACCAACACCGTGATCTCGCTGTCGGCCGTACTCATCCCGCCGATCGCACGCATCGCGGAGACCGAGACACTGCGCATGCGCGAGCTGGACTACATGACGAGCGCCCGCGCCAGCGGCGCGGGGCGGATCGCGATCGCACTGCGGCAGGTGCTGCCCACCGTGGGACCGCCCCTGATCGTCTACTGCACAACGCTCATCGGGCTAGCACTGGTCTTCGCCGGCGGCCTGTCGTTCCTCGGCCTCGGCGTCGCCCCGCCCGCGCCGGAATGGGGCCAGATGATCAACGACCAGCGGCAGTACCTGATGGTCGCGCCCTCGGTGGCACTGGCCCCCGCAATCACGATCTTCGGTGCGTCACTGGTCTTCAACCTGCTCGGTGACGGCCTGCGCGACCTGCTCGACGTGCGGCGGGAGGGCCGGGGATGACCGCGTACCTGGACGTGCGTGACCTGCACACCACCTTCGGGTCGGGCGACTCGGCTATCCGCGCGGTACGCGGTGTCAGCCTGTGCATCGAGCCGAGCCAGACCTACGTGCTGCTCGGTGAGAGCGGCAGCGGCAAGTCGGCGACGATCCGCTCCATCCTTGGGCTCTACGGGCGCACCGCGACCATCACCGGAACGGTGAAGGTCGGCGATACCGACCTCGGCACGCTGGGCCCCGCGGAGCTGCGCTCGATGCGCGGCCGGCGGATCGGCATGGTCGCCCAGGATCCGACCGGCGCCCTCGACCCGCTACGGACGATCGGCTCCCAGCTGACGGAGGTGCTGCGCGCGAACCGCGTCGCGC
>JBPYFB010000503.1:0-7365 GCA_051986465.1 Rugosimonospora sp. | reverse complement strand
GGTCCGGGAAGTCGGCGACGTCGTACGAGCGCAGGGCCTGCGACTTGGTCTTCGGGGGCTTAGCCGTGGTTACCGCTGTCAATGACATCTCCATTGCGTGGGTGTCGAACGCCGACCGCCAGTTGCGCTTTGCGAGGCTGTGGTTCGCGACGGGTGTCGCTAGCCGACAGCACCCTCCATCTGCAGCTCGATGAGCCGGTTGAGCTCCAGCGCGTACTCCATCGGCAGCTCCTTGGCGATCGGCTCGATGAACCCGCGCACGATCATCGCCATCGCCTCGTCCTCGGTCAGACCCCGGCTCATCAGGTAGAAGAGCTGGTCCTCGCTGACCTTGGAGACCGTCGCCTCGTGCCCCATCGCGACGTCGTCCTCACGAATGTCGACGTACGGGTACGTGTCCGACCGGGAGATCGTGTCGACGAGCAGCGCGTCGCACTTGACCGTCGAGCGGGAGTGGTGCGAGCCCTCCTGCACCTGTACCAGGCCGCGGTAGCTGGTGCGGCCGCCGCCGCGCGCGATCGACTTCGAGATGATCGTCGAGGAGGTGTGCGGCGCGGCGTGCACCATCTTGGCGCCGGCGTCCTGGTGCTGCCCCTCGCCGGCCATCGCCACGCTGAGCACCTCGCCCTTGGCGTGCTCCCCCACCATGTACACGGCCGGGTACTTCATGGTGACCTTGGAGCCGATGTTGCCGTCGATCCACTCCATCGTGCCGCCCTCGTGGCAGACGGCGCGCTTGGTGACGAGGTTGTAGACGTTGTTCGACCAGTTCTGGATCGTCGTGTACCGGCACCGCGCGTTCTTCTTGACGATGATCTCGACGACCGCCGAGTGCAGCGAGTCGGAGGAGTAGATCGGGGCGGTACAGCCCTCGACGTAGTGCACGTACGCGCCCTCGTCGACGATGATCAGGGTCCGCTCGAACTGGCCCATGTTCTCCGTGTTGATCCGGAAGTAGGCCTGCAGCGGGATCTCGACGTGGACGCCCTTGGGCACGTAGATGAAGGACCCGCCCGACCAGACGGAGGTGTTCAGCGCGGCGAACTTGTTGTCGCCGACCGGAATCACCGTGCCGAAGTACTCCTTGAAGAGCTCCTCGTGCTCGCGCAGCCCGGTATCGGTGTCGAGGAAGAGGACACCCTGCTCCTCCAGATCCTCGCGGATCTTGTGGTACACGACCTCGCTCTCGTACTGGGCCGCGACGCCCGCGATCAGGCGCTGCTTCTCCGCCTCCGGGATGCCCAGCCGGTCGTACGTGTTCCGGATGTCCGAGGGGAGATCCTCCCAGGACGCCGCCTGCTTCTCGGTGGAGCGGACGAAGTACTTGATGTTGTCGAAGTCGATGTCGCTGAGGTCGGCGCCCCAGGCCGGCATCGGCTTGCGCCCGAACAGCCGCAGGCCCTTCAGGCGCAGGTCGAGCATCCACTGCGGCTCGTTCTTCTTGGCCGAGATGTCCCGTACCACCGCCTCGGACAAGCCGCGCTGCGCGGCGGCCCCGGCGACGTCGGGGTCGGCCCAGCCGTACTCGTAGCGGCCCAGCTCGGCGAGCTGGTCTGCGGTGGTGATGGTCTGCTCGGTCATCAGGCTGTCCTCACAGTCTCGGCGGCATTCGTGGATATGCGCCGTGGGTCGGGGATGTGGGTCGTGCAGACCCCGTCGCCATGGGCGATCGTCGCGAGGCGCTGCACGTGCGTTCCGACGAGGCGCGAGATCACCCGGGTCTCCGCCTCGCACAGTTGGGGGAACTCGGCGGCGACATGCGCCACCGGGCAGTGGTGCTGGCAAAGCTGGCCGCCGGTGGCGATCGCCGAGGCGGAGGCGGCGTAACCCTCGGCGGTCAGCGCGGAGGCGAGCGCCTCCGCCCTGGCCATCGGGTCGTCGCCCGCGCTCTCCAGCCGCTGCTGGCAGTGCGCCTCCAGCGCGGCCACCCGCTGTGCGGCGAAATCGGCCACGGCCTGGGTGCCGCCCTGGACCGCGATCCAGCGCAGCGCCGCGACGGCGAGATCGTCGTAGGTGTGGGTACCCCGGCGCAGCCGCGCCTTCTCGGTCAGCTGGAAGACCCGGGCCGGCCGGCCGCGCCCCCGGTGCCCGCGAATGCGCTGCTCGCGGCTGGTGACGTCGCCGTCGGTGGCCATCACGTCAAGGTGCCGCCGGATCGCCGTGGGCGAGACCCCGAGCGCTTCGGCGAGGTCGCCAGCGGTCGACTCACCGTGGCCCAGCAGGAACTCGGCGAGCCGGTCCCGGGTACGGTGATCAGAGGCCACGCCGGCCTCGCTGATCTCCCCCGGGTTTTTCACAACAACAACGTTACGTATTTCCCGAGGGCTGCGCAAACCCGGTCCGCAGTGATCCGTACCATGTAACAGTGCAGCTTGACACTCCTGCCGTCTTCCGCCGGGTGACCCTGGCCTCGCTGGTCGGCAACGTCGTCATCGTGATCACGGGCGGCGTGGTGCGGCTGAGCGACTCCGGCCTGGGCTGCCCCACCTGGCCGCGCTGTACCGGCTCCTCCTACGTCACCACCCAGGCCGCCGGGTACCACGGGATCATCGAGTTCGGCAACCGCACCATCACGTACGTGCTGGTCGCGCTGGCCGCCGCGGCGCTGCTGCTGGCCCGCCGCCCGGGCAACCGCACACCCCGGCGGGTACGGCTGGCCTGGCTGAGCCTGGGCGCGATACCGCTACAGGCCGTGATCGGCGGGCTGACCGTACTCACCCACCTGAACCCCTGGGTCGTCTCGGCGCACTTCCTGCTCTCGATGGCGGTGATCGCGGTCACGTACCGGCTGGTGGTCGCGGCCTACTCGCCCGACGTACCCCGGCTGCCCGCGGTAGCCGCTCCGCTACACGCCCTGGCCTGGACGCTCCTGGGCACGAGCCTCGCCGTACTCGCCGTCGGCACGGTGGTGACCGGCAGCGGGCCGCACGCGGGCGACCACGGCGCCCGGCGCACCGGTCTCGACGTGGGCGGGGTGGCCCAGCTGCACACCGACGTCGTCATGCTGCTGATCGGGCTGTCGCTGGCGTTCTGGTTCGCCCTGCGCGCGGCGGGCGCGCCCGGGCCGGCGGTACGGGCGGCGGTGCTCGTCGGCGTCGAGCTCGCCCAGGGCGTGATCGGCTTCGTCCAGTACTTCACGCACCTGCCCGCGCTGCTCGTCGTCCTGCACATGGCGGGGGCCTGCGCGGTCTGGCTCGCCGCGCTCGCGCTCTTCCCCCCGCTGTCCGCTCCCGCGCCCGGGCTAGCCGAGCCGGTCCAGGCGAGCGGCGATCGCGTCCGCGAACCGGTCCGCGGCGCCTGACGCGTACCCCAGGAACAGCGACGGCTCGGTCAGCTCCAGCTCGACCAGCAGCGGCGCGCCGTCCGGCCCAGGTATCAGGTCCACCCGCGCGTAGAGCAGGTCGGCCGGGTCGGCGTACGGAATGGCGCGCAGTGCCTGTCGCGCGACAGTGAGCTGGGCCGGGCTCGCCTCCCGGTGGCTGATCTCCTCCACCTTGTACAGACCGTCGACACCCTGGTACGGACCGTCGAGCAAGGCACCCTTGCGGATCGCGTGGCTGTACCGGCCGCCGACGAAGATCAGCGCGGTCTCCCCGTCCCGGTCCACTGCCGGCAGGTACGGCTGGACCAGCACCGTGCGCCCCTCGGCGAGCAGCCGGTTCGCGTGCTCCTCGGCGAGCGTCCGGTGCTCGGGTTCGGCCAGGTCGTACCGGCCCGTATCGACACTGCCGGCGCCGACCGAGGGCTTGATCACGTACTCCCCGTGCCCGGAGGCGCGCCACGGCGCCTCCTCCGGCGCCACCCACCGGGTCGCAACGACCGGTACTCCGCCGGCCGTGAGCGCGGCGAGGTAGCGCTTGTCGGTGTTCCACTCGACGACCGTCGCGGGGTTGGCCAGCCGGGGCACCCGCCGCGCCCAGTCGAGGAACTCCGCGCGCCGGCCCGGGTAGTCCCAGGTTGACCGGAGCACCGCCGCGTCGTACCCGGACCAGTCGACGGCCGGGTCGTCCCAGACCGCGGGTACCGCCGAGATGCCCCGCTCGGCGAGCGCCGTCACCGCAAGCAGATCGTCCGGGTCAAGTTCGGGCAGTTCCCCGCAGGTAATGAAAGCGACCCGGGGCTGCGGGCCCCGGGTCGTACCCGATGTGGAAACAACCGACGGCTCCGGCCCGGCGGCGGCTGCCTCGGCGCCGCCCTCCGAAGCCGTAGTCACCGTGCCAGGCTGCGGCGCGACATCGACCGCCAGAGATCGTTACTCGGCCGCATCAGCTCGATCAGTTCCCGCTCCCACTCGTTCTGCACTTCCACACCGGCGCTCTCGCACGCCTCCCGGGCCACGTCCGTGCCTTCGGCGAACTGGTCGGACCAGGTGCCGTCCTCCCCCACGAGAACGATGCGCGCACCCTTCCGGCCGACGTACTCGATGACTGCCTTCGCTCCGCCGTGCCCCGCGGCGAAGGACTTGATGCTGGCGGTCAGGCCATCCGCGGAAGCGGTCGGCTCGGTCGTCAGCGTCATATCGGAACCATCTGCCATGCCTTGAAGCGTAAGCAGGAGTCCGATGATCTGTGCGACAAGCGAGCGCAATCTGTGACGCGGGTTACGCGGAGGTGACCAGGCGCCGACCGGGAACAGAACCGACTTTCCGGAAAGAACCGGCCAATCAAATCAGCATCTTTCGGACAAATCACCGCCGCTATCAAATCGGCCACAAGTCCGAGAAAATTTCGGGCGTTTCTATCCCTGAAGCGGGCGGATCGCACCTACTGGATCAGTGCGTCGACCGCGACGGCTACGAAGAGTAACGAGAGGTACGTAGTCGACCAGTGGAAGAGCCGCATCGCGCGTACCGGCTCCCCCCGGCGGGCCAGCCGGTACATCCGGTGCGCCTCCACCAGCCACACCACGCCGAGCACGACCGCGACCGCGCCGTAGAGCGGCGTCATCCCCAGCGGCCACAGCGCCAGCGACGCCGCCACGGTGAGCCAGCTGAAGATGACGGTCTCCAGCCCCACCCGGCGCATCGAGGCGACGACCGGAAGCATCGGAATGCCCGCCCTGGCGTAGTCGTCACGGAACTTGATCGCCAACGCGTAGAAGTGCGGCATCTGCCAGAAGAACACGACGGCGAACAGCAGCAGCGCCTGGGGCGCCAGCCCACCGGTCACCGCCGACCAGCCGATGAGCACCGGCAGCGCGCCGCACACGCCGCCCCAGAACGTGCTCTGCGAGGTGCTGCGCTTGAGCCACAACGTGTACACGACGTCGTAGTAGGCGATCGCTCCCGCGGTCAGCGCGGTGGCCAGCCAGTTGGTGAACGCCGCCATCATGCCGACCGAGACCACGGCGAGCACCAGGCCGAAGACGAGGGCCGAGCGCGGGGCGACGGTGTGGGAGGGCAGCGGACGGCGCGAGGTCCGTCGCATCACCTGGTCGATGTCGCGATCGATGAAGCAGTTCAACGCGTTCGCCGCGCCCGCCGCCAGCGCGCCGCCGACCAGCACGACCAGCGTCAGCCAGACCCCGGAGAACCGGTCGCGGGCGAGAAACATGGCGGGCACCGTCGTGATGAGCAGCAGCTCGACGATGCGCGGCTTGGTCAGCGCGACGTAGGCCGTCAGCACCGCGCGCAGGCTGCGCCGGCTGGCGTGCGCGGCCAACTCGGCCACCGGAATGGGCTGCGCGGTCACCGGCGCGACCAGCCGCGGCGCAGCGATCCCGGGCGGGGCAGGGTCGGCGAGCGAACGCAATGCTCCGGACTCCTTTGCAGGTAATCGGGCCCGGCCCGGGCGACAACGGTAGTTAGCGTACGCGTCACCCAGATGCGACCCGCCGCGCCCTGGCCTGCGTGCCGACCGTCACACCGCGGCGAGCGCCGGTCACCCCGCGTCGTGGACCGCCAAGAAGTCGATCCGCATCGGAGCAGATCACATCGCGGTACCCGGCGGAAGCGCTCCCATCCGCGGGAGTCTATGGTATCTGGGCACGTCACGGGCGGTCGTCCGGGCAGCAACGGTCGGCATTCGGATCACCGCTGTTCGTTAACTCGACACGCTCGGGAAACCGGCCTGTTGCAGACTGTAGGAGGGCGTCGGGGCACCGAGCGGTTGGCCGAGGGGATCATGCGTCACGCGAGCGGGCGGTGGGTAGTGTCCTCAATGACAGGTCCCGCATTCTCTTGACTGGGGAGCAGCACCCTTGAGCGACAGCAAACTGGACTGGTCCGAACTTGACGGCCGCGTTGTTGACACGGTTCGGGTCCTCGCCATGGACGCGGTCGAGAAGGCCGGCAACGGGCATCCCGGGACGGCGATGAGTCTCGCGCCGTTGGCGTACCTGCTATTCCACAAGGTAATGCGGCACGACCCGACCGATCCGCAATGGCCCGGCCGCGACCGTTTCGTCCTCTCTGCCGGACACAGCAGCCTGACGCTCTACATCCAGCTCTACCTGACCGGATACGGTCTGAGCTTGGAGGATCTCAAGTCGTTGCGCCAGTGGGGTTCACTGACTCCCGGCCACCCGGAGCACGGCCATACCCGGGGCGTGGAGACCACCACGGGACCGCTCGGACAGGGGCTGGGCAACGCCGTCGGCATGGCGATGGCGGCCCGGCGCGAGCGCGGCCTGTTCGATCCGGAGACGCCGGGTGGCCAGAGCCTCTTCGACCACAATGTGTTCGTCATCTGCTCGGACGGTGACATCGAAGAGGGCATCAGTCATGAGGTGAGCTCGCTCGCCGCGCACCAGCGACTGGGCAACCTCACCGTCATCTACGACGACAACTCCATCTCCATCGAGGACGACACCAACGTCGCGAAGTCCGAGGACGTGGCGGCGCGGTACGCCGCGTACGGGTGGCACGTTCAGCATGTGGACTGGCGCGTCAACGGCGACTACCACGAGGACGTCGCGGCGCTGTACGAGGCGCTGCTCGCGGCGAAGGCGGAGACCGGCCGGCCGTCCTTCATCCAACTGCGCACGATCATCGCGTGGCCGGCCCCGAACAAGCAGAACACCGGCAAGGCGCACGGCTCGGCACTCGGCGCCAGCGAGGTCGCCGCGACCAAGGAGATCCTCGGCTTCGCGCCGGATCGCAGCTTCGACGTGGCGCAGGACGTGCTCACGCACGCCCGGGGCGCGATCGAGCGCGGCCGGGCCGAGCACGAGGCCTGGCAGCGCGGCTTCGACGCGTGGGCCGCGAAGAACCCCGAGCGCAAGGCGCTGTTCGACCGGCTGGCGGTACGGGCGCTGCCCGAGGGGTGGACCAAGGCACTGCCGGAGTTCCCGGCCAGCGAGAAGGGCATCGCCACCCGCAAGGCGACCGGGGACGTGCTGCAGGCGCTGGCGCCGGTACTGCCGGAG
>JBPYFB010000502.1:0-5948 GCA_051986465.1 Rugosimonospora sp. | reverse complement strand
AGGGCGAGCACAAGGGTGTACAACGCGGCGAGGACGGTGACCACGGTCGAGAATACCGGCGGTCGCACGCCACTCCAGAGAATGATGGCCATCAGCCAGAGCACCAACCCCAGGGCCACCAGCGCGGCGAGGGACCCCAGGATACGGCCGCGCCGCAGCGGGATCTCGCGTACCCCGGCGGCCACCGGATCCGGTACCGGACGCGCGACCGGTTCGGGGATCGGTACCTGAGCGTGGTAGGGCACCGTGAACCCGGAGTCGGCGCTGGCGCCCCACACCGACTGACCCGGGGTCGGTGCGAGCGAACCGAGCCGGGCAGCCTCCATCCCGAGCAGGCCGCAGGCGTGCAGCCGCTGGTAGCGCCGGGCCCAGACGCTCAGGCCGACAAAGCCGCCGAGGACCGCGACGAGCAGCACAGCCATCACGACGTCGACGGTCAGCGCGGAGGCGCGGGCCGCGACCAGTCCCGCGCCGACCGGAACCATGACCGCCATCACCGCCACCGGCGCGAAGAACCATCCGATGCGCATACGTCTCGCGACCGTCCAGCCGTACCCGGCGGCGGCCCACGCGACGCCTACGTCCGAGGGCGCGACACCGCGGCGCGTCGTCTCGAAGGCGTCCTGCCGGGCCTGTGCGCTCAACGCGCGCCAGGCGGCAACTGCCCGCCGGCCGCGCGGCATTTCGAGCTCCACGCCTACTCCCCGAGGATTGAGGTGACGTCATTGTCCGGTCGGGGAGTCTAACGGGCGGCGGTACCCGGTGTCAGAACGCTGCCCGCGGTACAGCCGTCTCGGCGGCGGTGAACGGTGGCGTGTCGATGGCCGGCTGCCGCGGTCCACGCAGCGTTGCCCATACGACACGCGGCCGGATCAGCCGGTTCGCGGGCGCCGACAGGGTGAACACCTCGACGACGTCACGGGCGATGTCGGGCCGGCCCAGCGCCGTGCGGAACAGCCGGCTCTGGTACCGCCACAGCAGGCGTTCGACCCGGGCGGGTGTACGCCCGATCGCCTGCGGGAAACGGATGTCGGTACCGGTGGCGAGGTCCCACGCCGGCGCGGCCGCGCTCGCCATCCGGTGCTGGACCGCGCGCGCCAGCTCGGGACGCAGCCCGTGGGTGGCCAACTCGGCACGCAGGATGCGCGCGCCGAACGCCGCGACCGACATGCCGTGCCCGTACACCGGGTTGTACGTGGCGACCGCGTCACCGACCACCACGAACCCAGCGGGCCATACCGGCAGCCGTTCGTAGTACCGCCGGCGGTTGGCCGTACCGTTGGTGACCGCGACCGGCCCCAGCGGCTCGGCGCCGGCGATGAGCTCGGCGACGATCGGGTGGCGCATGCCGGCCGCGAACGGTACGAACTCGTCCGGCGCTGAGGACGGCTGCCCGCCCCGGGTACCGGAGAGGGTCACCATCCATTGGTCGTCCTCGATGGGTAGCAGCGCCGCGGTCTGCCCCGGCCGATCCTGCTCGGGGTCGGCCTGCACGTTCACCACCGGGAAGTCGCGCGGGGCGGTGGCCGGCGCGCGGAAGATGCGGGTGGCGTATCGCAGTCCGGAGTCCACGACGTCCTGGGCGACCGGCGGCACACCCAACGCGCCCAGCCAGTGCGGCGCCTGTGAGCCGCGCCCGGTCGCGTCCACCACCAGCGCGGCATCGAGTACCTCCTCGTAGCCGCTGACCCGGTCGCGGACCCGCACCCCGGTGACCGACCGCGAATCGCCGCACAATCCGACCGCCTCGGTCCGCGTCCGCACATCGACGCCGGGCAACCCCAGCACCCGCTGCCGCACCACCCAGTCCAGCAGGCCGCGACTGCAGCCGATCACGTACTGCTCCCCCGGCCAGCGCGGCAGCCAGCCCTGCGGCAGCAGCATGACGTATCCGTCCGGCAGGCCGAACCGGCGCGCCCCGGCCGCGAACCACCGGTCCGTCATGCCGGGCAACAGTTCATCCACCGCCCGGGCACCGCTGGACATCAGCACGTGCGTATGCCGGGCCTGCGGCAGTCCTTGGCGCGGCTGCGGACCGGGCTCCAGCCGGTCTCGCTCCACAATGGACACGTGATGGATCTCAGGGTGCTGCCGCAGGGCGGCCGCGGCCAGCATGCCGGCCAGCCCGGCGCCGAGCACCACGGCACGGGCGGTACGGTCGCTTGTCACGCCGGCGGTCTCCTTTCATACACAGGGCTCAGAACATGCCGTTGGGTACCCGTTCCGGCTCGGGTACCGGCTGCTCCACGTCCCAGTGCTCGATGATCTTCCCGTCCTCCACCCGCCACAGGTCGACGACGGCCAGACCCGGGCCGCTGTCGTCACGGAGCCTGAGGTGGTGGTGTACGGCAACGTAGTCGCCGTCCGCGAGGATGAGCTTGATCTCGCTGGTACCGCCGGCGAACGCGGCCTCCTTGAGGTGTGCCAGGTACGCCTCGCGGCCCGAGGGCGCGTCCGGGCTGTGCTGCACGAACCGCTCATGGATGAGGTCCGCGGCGGTATCCAGCCGGCCGTGCACGAAGAACTCCTCGTAGCAGGTGCGCACGATGTCCCTGTTGCGCTCGGTGCGCGCGAGTGCGGACTCGGTCGACGTCATGGCATGTCCTTCCATTCGCTTCTGTTCGCTAGGGCGCTCACCAGGTCGCCGGGAGGGATTGCAGTCCGTGAAAGTCCGTCGCCTCGGTCGGGCGCAGGCCGCCGGTACTGGCCAGGCGCAACCCGGGCAGCCGGGTGAACAGCCTTGCCAGCGCCGTGCTGATGGTCTGCCGGGCCAGATAGTGCCCGATACACAGGTGGGGCCCGAACCCGAAGGCGAGGTGGTGCCGGGCATCCACGCGGGTGAGGTCGAGCCGGTCCGGATCGCTGAAGCGCCGGCCGTCGCGGTTCGCGGTCAGCAGGCTGAGAATCAGGCCGTCACCCTTGCGGATCAGGCAGTCGCCGACGGGTACGTCCGCGACCGCCACCCGCCCGAGTCCAAGTTGGACGATCGTCAGGTACCGCAGCAACTCCTCCACGGCGTTGGCTCGCAGCTGCGGTTCGGCCCGGAAGCGCCCGGCCAACGCCGGCTCGCCCAGCAGGATCGAGATGCTCAGCGCGAGCATGTTCGCCGACGTGTGGTGGCCGGCACCCAACACGAGCGCGAGGTTGTGTACCGCCTCCGCCTGGCTCAGCTCACCGGTGCTGACGTACTGGGTCGCGACCCGGCCGGCCAGGTCGTCCTGCGACCCGCGCCGGCCAGCCACGAGCTCGGCGACGAGCGAGATGACCGCCGCGCCGGCCGCCGCCTTCTGCTCATCGGTACTGGCACTGTCGGTGAGTACGCCGGTGCTGCGCTCGAACATGTGGTGCGCCTCGTAGCCGAGACCCAGCACGTCGCAGATGACCCGCGAGGCGACCGGCAACGCGAACCGGGCCACCAGATCGGCCGGCGGCCCCGCGGCCACCAGCTCGTCGAGGCAGTCGTCCACGATCGCGGTCAACCGGGATTCCAGCCGGGACACCGCCGATACCGAGAACGAGTCGGCGAACATGCGGCGCAGGCGTTGGTGTGCAAGCCCGTCCAGGCCGATGAAGGTACGGTTCAGCGGCGGTGTCTCCACCGCCGCGCCGACCCTCGGATAGCCGGGGTGCGTGGAGTCCGACACGATCGCCGAGTGCCGCAGCAGCCGGCGCACGTCGTGGTACCGGGTCACCAGCCAGGCCTCGGCACCGCTGGGTAGCACGATCCTGGTTACCGGCGCCGACTCACGCCACTGGATGTACACCTCGGGTGGCTCGTACAGGCAGGACCGCGCAGCCGGGTAGTCGTTCATCCAGCCGCGTCCAGTGCCCGCGCGTCCAGTTCTTCCGCCGCGGCCAGTTCCCCCGCGGCGGCCAGCAGGCGCAGGTCGCTGCGCGGCGCCCCGGTCAGCTGCAGCCCGATCGGGTGCCCCGCGGCGGTACGGCCGAACGGGATCGTGACCGCCGGGCAGCCGGCCATCGCGGCGAGCGTCCCAAGTGGCCAGAGCGCCGCGAGCCGGGACAGGTGCGGCTCGGGCGGCAGCGGTATCGGGAACTCGGAGACCGGCCACGGCGGTACGCCGATCGTCGGCGTGAGCAGGAGGTCGTACTGGCCGAAGAAGCGCGCCGCAGCACGGCGCAGGCGGTCCCGCGTGGCCCAGGCGGCGTCGAGCGCCTGCGGCGGGATCTGCCGCCCGCCGGCGACCTCGGCGCGCAGCATCGGGCCGATGTCGTCCCCGTGCTCGTCGACCCGCGCGCCGTGCCGGGCCGCCGCCCGGTGACCCAGCAGCACCAGCGCGCACTCGTGCACGTGGTCGAGTGCCGGTACCGCCTCCACGACCACCGCACCGAGCTGTTCGACAACCGCGGCGGCCCGGGCGCACGCCTGCGCCACCTCGGCGTCGACCGGTACCGTCCCGCCCAGGTCGATGGCGATCGCGACGCGCCGGCGCGGAAACGGATCGGGATTCGTATCCGGCGGCGGGTCGTCCAGCATCGCGGTGAAGAACAGTGCCGTATCGGCGACATCCCGCGCGAGCGCCCCGTGCACCTCGAGGTCGTACGGGTCGTCGGCGCTGTCCGCCGTCACCAGCCCCGGTGTCGGGCGCAGGCCGACGACGCCGCAGCAGGCGGCCGGGATACGGATCGACCCGCCGGTATCGGTGCCGTGCGCGCACCAGACCTCGCCCGCCGCCACCGACGCGGCGGCGCCACCGCTGGACGCGCCGCAGGAGACCGCGGGATCGCACGGGTTCGCGGTACGCCCGGCGACCGGGCTGACCGTATCGGCGCCCGAACAGAACTCGGGCAGGTTCGTCTTGCCGATCACGATGGCACCACGCCGCTCGATCCGCTCCACCAGCCGGTCGGAACGCTCGGCCACCCGGCCCTGGTACAGCGGCGAACCGAAGGTGGTGGGCAAGCCCGCGACGTCGACGACGTCCTTGACGGTCACCGGCAGCCCGCCCAGCCAACCCTGATCGGCGGCACCGCGCCCATTCGCGGACATCAGTCTTTGCGCCTGTGCCCGCGCCCGGTCCAGGCACCGCTCCACGAGAGCGTTGACCGCCGGCTCGCGCTCGTCGAGCCGCTGCGCCACCGCGTCCACGAGTTCCAGCGGGCTCACCTCGTTGCGGCGCAAGGCGTGTACCGCCTGCACCGCGCTCATCTCCAGTGGGCTAGCCATTTGCCTCGCCCGTCGAGCGCCAGTCGGCCTGGGCCGCCAGCTTGTCGAACTGCCGCACCTCGGTCCGGAACCCGGTCTCGGTACGCCGCACGAGTACCTCGCCCGGGTGGTCCAGTTCCACGAAGCGGAAGAAGCGGGTGGACATGGCGAGCGGTACAAACGCCGGATCGCCGGATTCGGCCATGATGGCCTGCCGCATCGCCTCGATCTGCAGCATCCCTGGCGTGTGGTCGGTCGGGTTGTCGAAGAAGTTCGGGTGGCGGGCGTCGATGCGCAGCCGGTACGCGCCGGGCCGCTCGTCGGGCGCGATGACCACGTCGCGCGCGGTTTTGCGGCCGACCAGGTGAGCCGGGACGCCGGGCCCCGGATCGCTGGTGGGCAGCACGACGCTCTCCGGATCGCGGCCACGCACCCGCAGGTATCGGTCGGCCGGCGGGATGATGGCGCGACCGCCGCCGGTCGCGATCACGCTGCCGTCCCGGTACAGCTGGCCCTGCATCGTGGTCTGCATGATGGACTGCCCGGCCCGCTCCTCGCGGTGCACCTCGCACGCCACGACCACCTCGGTCGGCGCATCGGTGATCTTGAGTCCGCTCGGGTCCGCCTCGTAATGGGTCGCGCGCAGGATCTGCATCGTGGCCAGCGGCACCTCGCTGAACGCGTGCGCGAGCAGCAACGCGACCTGGCGGAAGGTCTCCTGTACCAGCAACGGATCGTGCTGCTGCTCGTCGAGCAGTTGGTAGTAGCCGCCCAGCCGCGGCCA
>JBPYFB010000501.1:0-3615 GCA_051986465.1 Rugosimonospora sp. | reverse complement strand
CTCGGATCACGGAAGTGCACCCGGTAGGGGCGTGTGCCACCGTCGGAGACCGCGTGCACGCCCAACTCCCCGCGTGGCGACTCAACGCCCACGTACACCTGACCCGGCGGTACCCGAAACCCCTCGGTGACCAGCTTGAAATGGTGGATCAGCGCCTCCATCGACTGACCCATGATCTTCGCCACGTACTCCAGCGAATTGCCAATGCCGTCCACACCGACCGCCAGCTGCGCCGGCCAGGCGATCTTCTTGTCGCCGACCATGACCAGGCCCGGTCGCAACCGATCCACCGCCTGCTCCACGATCTTCAGAGACTCCCGGATTTCCGCAAGGCGCACCAGATACCGGCCCCACACGTCGGCGCTGGTCGCGATCGGGACCTCGAACTCGTAGCTCTCGTAACCGCAGTACGGCATCGTCTTTCGCAGGTCCCAAGGCAGGCCAGCGGAGCGCAACACCGGTCCGGTAACGCCCAGCGCCATGCAGCCCGTGAGGTCCAACACGCCGATGCCTTTCGTGCGCGCATGCCAGATCGGCTGGCCCGACAACAGGTCCTCGTACTCCTTGAGTCGCTCGGGCATCAGGGCGATGAACCGGCGGATCTGGGCGACCGCTGCCTCCGGCATGTCCTGCGCCAACCCGCCCGGACGCACGTACCCGTGGTTCATCCGCAATCCGCTGGTCAGCTCGAAGATCTCCAAGATGTGTTCGCGCTCACGGAAGCTGTACAGCATCATGTTGATCGCCCCGAGCTCCATGCTGGTCGTTCCGAGCCAGACCAGATGGGAGGCGATCCTGTTCAGCTCCATCATCAGTACCCGGATGACGGTGGCCCGCTGCGGGATCTGCTCGGTGATGCCCAGCAGCTTCTCCACCGCCAGGCAGTACCCGGTCTCGTTGAACATCGACGCCAGGTAGTCCATCCGGGTCACGAACTGGGTGCCCTGTACCCAGTTGCGGTACTCCAGGTTCTTCTCGATGCCGGTGTGCAGATACCCGACGACCACCTCCATGTCGGTGACCGTCTCGCCCTCCAGCTCGACGACCATCCGGCACACACCGTGCGAGGACGGGTGCACCGGGCCCAGGTTGACCACAATTCGCTGATCGGCGATCGGATCGACACCGGGCACGATCCCTGGCTGCGCATCGGTCACGCGACAACCTCCCGTCGTGGCCAGATGATCTCCGCACACCAGGGTGGCCGACAAGGTAGCCGGCGTCGATGTGATTCGACCCGGCCCGAACCATGGTCCGGCCAGAAGTTGTGCGCGAATTGTCAACCTCCCGTGCGCTGCGGCGCATGACGCCTCAGGGATGGGTCGATACGCTCGTTTGCTGTGGAGGGGGACCGCGTCAGCTACACCGACTGGCACCGCAATCTCGACGGTGGCGGCAGCCTGGGCCTGACCTATCAGGATCTCCTCAACGTCAAGCTCGCGCCGCGCCCTGCTCCCCTCGTCGACGTGTGGTTGGCCGTCGCAACCGTGCAACGCTCCCGGCAGAACCCACTCTTCGCGCCCCGCCGGCGCCGGCTCTGCGGCCAGGTCACCCAGGCCGCCCGGCCGCTCGCAGACCTGGTGAACGCCGACGGCGACGGGCCGGACTACCTGGCTCCCGCGACCGGCGATCTGGACGAAGGGATACACGCCATACTGTCCACTCCAGACAGTGTGGTCCGGTCGCAGCTGGCCGACGTGTTCGCCCAGCGTTCCGCTCCACTGTGGATACGCCAGCTCGCCAGCGGTGACCGGGAGGCCCGTACGACGCTGGTCGAGGCGCTACGCCGCACCCACCGCGATGTGGTGCAAGCCGACTACCCGCGGCTGCGGGACGCCTTCGACCGCGACTCGGCCTGGCGCGCCGACCTGATGGTGTCCCAGGGCACCGCCGCCGTCCTCGGCAGCATCCCCAACACGCGCTGGACCGGGAGCGTGTTCACCCGGCCGGAAGGGCATGGCGACCGGGGCCACTTCGAGCTTGACGGTGCCGGTGTCACCCTGCTGCCCTCGGCCACCTGGACCGGCAACCTGCTGCTGGAACGAGACGTCGACGGTACCTGGCTGCTGATCTTCGCGGCGCTGGACCCGGTGCCCAACCGCCAGGCCGACGACCCGCTCGTGGCCCTGCTCGGCCGTACCCGCGCCGCGGTGCTCCGCCTGCTCACCCACCCGCACCACACCACCGCCATCGCACGGGAACTGGGCATCAGCCCGGCCACCGCGTCCGGCCACGCCTCGGTCCTACGCGGCGCCGGCCTGGTCACCTCGCACCGGTACCGGTCGGCGATTCTGCACTCGTGCACGATCCTCGGCCGCCATCTCGCCGCCCAGTCCCGCCAGTAGCTTACGCTTCAGGAGCGAAACACATGTCTCGGCCGCGCCATGTCCGCCAGCATCGGCAGTCCCCACGCTGACGGCGGCCGCTCGTCGGACGGCCGCAGCGCGGTGAGTTACCACATCGGCAAGTGCCCGGCGATCGGGTTCGGGCAGGGTGCTGACGAGGCTGCGCCGTACCGCGAGGGCCGTTGACGGCAGGTGTACCTGGCTGGCGCATTCGCCATCGGCAACCGCAACAGTGATCTCCTGCTGCCGGAACTCGGCGGTCGCGCCGACCCGCCGGTACCGGTCGTGCATCGCGTCCCGCGCCGCGTCCGGTGTCTGATAGGCGTATCCGCGTGCGGCCATGCACGAGTGCCAGGCCGCGAGCGCGGCGAGGTACCGGGGCGCGGTCGACGCCTGCTCGGAGAGCCGGTTGTCGTAGTAGTCCGGGTCGTAGAAGATGCGCACCCACGCGACCAGGTCGCCCGCGATGCCGCGCCGGGCGTCGGCCTCGCAGCCCTGACTTGGGGTGCTGATCGGCTGTCCACCGCCGATGTCGAGCTCTACCCGGGCGCCCGGCGGTCCAAACAGGACGGTGTCGTACCGCTTCTGGTCCTGTGGCGACAGGCGCGCATAGTACGGGTCGGCCGGCTGCTGCGCCTGGGAGTCGTCGCCATCCGGGACGATGCCGTATCCGTGTTGCTTGCGATTGGGCATGTCGATCGCGGCGGCCTCGTCCTCCGGGGACGGCGGGGGCGGCTGAGCCATGTCCGGGTCGTTGAAGCCATGCGCCGCCAGGCACCGGTGGGCCAAAAGGCTGACCGCAGTGTCAAGCAGATGCTGGGTGGCCGGCCAGGAACCGGATCGGGTGGCCAAGTCGACGACCGCGGCGTCGGGCGGACCGGCCGGATGGCTGGCTGGCCGCGCGGGTGCGCAGCCAGCCAGTACCAGAGCCAGCGCCACCACCGGGTAGCGGCCCCGTGGTGTGGATGTCATCGCCTACCTCGGCGTGCACCAGTGCAGTGAGCTGACCGCGTCATTGAAGGACGGGTCGGCGAAGCCGGTCGGCGGACCGGCCGAGGAGGCGAAGTTCGATACCGCGTCGCCGAGCCCCAGGCTGTGGTACCGGCCGTGGTAGCCGACGTCGGTCCACAAATATACGGTGCAGTGCTGGCCGTTGTTCCACGCCGAGCTCGCGCAGTCATTGAACTCGACGTGGGCGCAGCCGGGGAGCCAGCCGCCAGCGACGGTGAAGTCGGGCTCGCTGCCGCTATAACCGTTCGCGTACCCGCCG
>JBPYFB010000500.1:0-4759 GCA_051986465.1 Rugosimonospora sp. | reverse complement strand
GGCGGCGATCGAAGCGGTACGGGCCTGGTATGCCGCCCGCGACCTGCCCGCCCGGATCAACGTGCCGCTGCCCCTCGCCACCGCCGTCGATGCCGCTCTGGATGAGCGCGGCTGGGCTCGTGCGCCGCGGACGCTCGTGCAGGCGGCGCCGCTGGCCGGGCTGGTGGCCCGCGAGGCGGCGTCGGACCTGCCTGCCGTAACGCTCACCGGGGCGCCCGCACCGGAGTGGCTCGCCATGGTCGCCGACCGTAAGAAGAGCCTGCCGCCGGCGGCGATACGCGTGCTGACCGGCCCGCCGCTGGTGCGGTTCGCGGCCGTCCACGCCGAGGACGGCACGCTGCTCGCCGGCGGGCGCGGAGCGGTCACGGATGGCCGGCTGCACCTCGGCCTCATCGAGGTCGCGCCGCAGGTACGCCGGCGCGGCCTGGCCCGCCACGTCATCCGCGCGCTCGCGGTGTGGGCGGCCGACCAGCGGGCGACCTCGGCGTACCTGCAGGTGGAGGAGCACAACGAGCCAGCCGTCGCGCTCTACGAAGGCCTGGGCTTCGCCACCCACCACGGCTACGTCACGCGCACAGGTACCAGCTAGCGGCGCACGACGCGGCGGGGGTGGGCCCGCTGGGTCTGGGCAAACCGCTTCCACGCCTGCGACTTGAGGTCCTGCCCGAACGTCATCGCGATGAGTACCCCGAAGATCGCGCCACCAGCGCCGAGCGCGAGGTAGTGCCAGATCTCGGAGTAGAAGAAGGTACCGCCCTCCTTGAACGGCGCGGAGCCGCCCGCGAAGGGCCCGATGATCACCGAGAAGACGCACCCGGCGAGGATCGCCAGGGACAGCTCGCCGACCACACGCGGCGTTGGTACGCGCCGTGCCCACAGGTACCCGGCGCCGATCATCACGGCCCCGATCGCGCAAGCGGCGACGAGCCCGATCGTGGTCTGCTTGCTTGCGCTGTGCCGCGCGACGAGCCACACGATGAATCTCGCTGCCACATTGACGCCGAACAACACGCCGGCCAGCACCCCGACCGGCAGCCAGCGCTCTCTCATGTCATGCCCTCCTCGCGACGCACGCATTCCGGGGGTTGGGCAGAAAGATATAGCGCTGCGGGCGCCGTCCGCTACGCCCCGCCACCCCGATTGCGGCGCCCCTTGGCCGAACCGGCCGATCGGGGCCCCGCCGACCGGGAGCCCGCGGGCCGGGAGCCGGGCTTGGGCGCGCGGGCCTTGGCGTTGGCGGGCGGCGGCGGCACCGGAGGTTCGGGCGGCCGGGTGCTCGGGCGCAGCAGCAGCCAGTACGCGGCCACACCCCACGCCAGCGCGCCGAGCATCACGGCGAACAGCCCCATCCAGTCGTTGCCCGGTATCGGCAGGTCCCCCTCGCCGGTCTTGGTCGCGCCGACGAGCATGGTCGCGAACCAGACCACCCCCGGCAGCAGGGCCAGGCCCCGGCGCCCGGTGAGGAAGTACGTGAACCAGACCAGCCCGGCGTTGGTGAGGATGGCCAGTACCGGGGCGACCGGCAGCGGCACCCGCCCGGCGTACAGCGGGCTGAGGAACATCTCCCACACGGCGGTCGCGAACCCGAGAAGCAGTCCGACGGCGGTACCCGCGATGGACAGTGCGAGTTTCACGACGCCCCGTCGAGCCCGGCGAACAGGTCCGCCTCCCAGCCGTACGGGCCACCGCCGGCACCCTTGGCGCCCCTAGCGAGGATGAAGTGCTCCGCGCCCAGGAACTCCTGGCCGAAGTTCGCGGCGAGCGTGAACAGCCAGGAGGTGGGCGGGATCTGCGTCTGGTGTGCGCGTACCGCCGCCATCTTCCGGTCCGCATACACCTGCGCGTCGATCCGCGCGGCTATCTCCTCGTCCGGCGTGCCGAACGGCAGGTCCTCGACCTTCTCGACGCCCGCGAACGGATTGAACTCGGAGTTGGCGAACGCCTTGAAGCCCTCCGCCAGCACCCGGCGCGGGGTGGCGTTCCAGTAGATCTTCTCGGGGGCGATCCCCTCCGCCTCGGCCAGTTGCGCCGCACGCATCGCCACCCGGTGGCCCTGGATGTGGTCGGGGTGCCCGTAGAAGCCGTTCGCGTCGTCGGTGACGAGCACTTGCGGGCGCACCTCCCGGATGATGCCGAGCAGCAGCGCAGCCGCCTCGTCCAGGTCGGCCCGCCAGAAGGCGCGGGGGTGGCTGTTGGCGGACGTGCCCATCATGCCCGAGTCGCGGTAGCGGCCGGCGCCGCCGAGAAACCGGTGGTCGGTCACGCCGAGGGCGGCACAGGCCGCGGCGAGTTCGGTCAGCCGGTACCCGCCGAGCTGGTCGGCCTCGCCGGCGGCGAGCTGGGCCAGCGCGGGTACGTGGATCTCACCCTCTTCGCCGAGCGTGCACGTGACGAGCGTGACGTGAGCGCCGGCCGTGGCGTAATGGGCCATGGTGGCGCCGGTACTGATCGTCTCGTCGTCCGGGTGCGCGTGGACGAACAAGATGCTCCTGTCAGACACCGGAACACTGTACGCGGCGGGGGTTGCCGGTCGGGTCCGCGCGCGCCACCCTCCGGATGAGCGGCATCATGGTCGGATGGAGTATCCGGAACTCGCCGCCCGTACCCGCCGGTTCTCGCTCGGCGCGCCGCGCGCGGTCACGGTCGCCAGCGACGGCAGTCGCGTGGTCTTCCTGCGCTCGGCCGGGCCGGAGGACAAGGTCGACCGGCTGTACGTCTTCGATGTGGCGACCGGCACCGAGCGGCTGATCGCCGACCCACCGGCGCTCGCGTCCGGTGACTCCGCCGACCTGCCGCCGGCCGAGCGGGCACTGCGCGAGCGGCTGCGCCTGTCCGCGAGCGGCATCGGCTCGTACGCAACGGACCCGGCCGCGACCGTGGCCGCCTTCGCGCTCGGCGGCGAGCTGTTCCGGGCCGACCTGATCAACGGCACAGTCAGCGGGCTGCCCTCCGCGGGATCGGTCATCGACCCGCGCCCCGACCCGACCGGCGCCCGCGTCGCGTACGTGTCCAACGGCCAGCTTCGCGTGTCGAGCGCGGCGGGCGGCGACACGCTCATCGCCGGCGAGCAGGACATCCTGTGGGGGCAGGCGGAGTTCATCGCCGCCGAGGAGTTCGCGCGCTACCGCGGGTACTGGTGGTCGCCGGACGGGCAGGCGCTGCTCGCGGCCCGGGTGGACGAGGCCCGGGTACCCCGCTGGACGCTGCACGACCCGGCCCAGCCCGACCAGCCGCCGACGACGATGGCGTACCCGCACGCCGGCGCGAGCAACGCCGAGGTGACGCTGCACCTGCTCGACCTGGACGGCGGCTGGGTCGACGTGCACTGGGACCGGGAGACCTACCCGTACCTGGTCGCCGTCTCCTGGTCGGAATCGGGCGGGCCGCTGATCACGGTGCTGCGCCGGCTGCAGCAGCACGGGCTCGTGCTCGCCGTGGACCCGCGTACCGGCGAGACCCAGGTGCACGCGGAGCTGGCCGACCCGAGGTGGGTCGAGCCGGTCCCGGGCACCCCCATGTACCTGCCGGACGGGCGGGTACTCGTCGGCGGCGAGCTGGCGCACGACGGGTACGACGCGCGGTGCCTGTTCGCCGACGGCACCCTGCTCACCCCGCCGTCCCTGTACGTGCGCCGGGTCTGCGGGCGGGTCTCGGCACCCGGTTCGGGAGGCGTGGACCTGCTGGTCGAGGCGAGCGAGGGCGAACCCAGCGAGCAGTACCTGTACCGGGTCACCGCGCACGCGGGCGCCCCGGTGGTGGACGCGGCGCGGGTACCGGTGGGTGGCGTGGCACCCTCCCCCGGCTGGCACACCGGGTACGGCGGCGGCGACACGATCGTGGTGGGCTCGCTGTCGCTGGATCACGCCGGTTCCCGCTGGACGGTCCTGCACGGCAGCCGGGTCGTCGGCGAGCTGGCCAACCTCGCGGCGACGCCACCGTACGCGCCCCGCCCGGCCCTGCAGCGGGTGACCGACCGGGGTCTGCCGACCGGGGTGCTGTACCCGCGCACCCACGTGGCAGGGCGCCGGCTGCCCGTACTCGTGCAGATCTACGGCGGCCCCGCGCACCAGGAGGTACTCGCGGCGCGCTCCCGCTGGCTGGAGAAGCAGTGGTGGGCCGATCAGGGCTTCGCGGTGGTCGTGATCGACAACCGGGGTACTCCCGGAGTGTCCCCGAGCTTCGAGAAGGTGATCCACCGGCGGATGGCCGACGTGGTGCTCACGGACCAGGTCGACGCGCTGCGCGCTCTGGTCGACAAGCACCCCGACCTGGACCTGGAGCGGGTGGCGATCCGCGGCTGGTCGTTCGGCGGGTGGCTCGCCGGGCTGGCCGCGCTGCGCCGGCCGGACGTGTACCACGCGGCGGTACTGGGCGCGCCGGTATCCGACTGGGAGCTGTACGACACCGCGTACACCGAGCGGTACCTCGGGATGCCGGGCGACGGCTCGGACGTGTACGCGCACCACAGCCTGGTGGAGATGGCCGCCGAGCCGCCGGTACGCCCGGAGGAGGCCCGCCCGCTGCTGCTCATCCACGGCCTCGCCGACGACAATGTGGTGGCCGCGCACACGTTGCGGCTGTCCGGCGCGCTGCTCGCGGCCGGCCGCCGGCACGCGGTGGTGCCGCTGACCGGGGCGAGCCACATGGCGGCGGGCGGCATCGGGGAGCGCCTGCTCCGCCTCGAACTCGACTTCCTCCGCCGCGCCCTGGCCTGATCTCCCGCCCGCCCTGATCTCTACTCCGCCCTGATCTCCGCTCG
>JBPYFB010000499.1:0-10451 GCA_051986465.1 Rugosimonospora sp. | reverse complement strand
ATGATCGGCATCATCGTGAGGCCCATCCCGAGGCCCATGATGAACAGCACGGTGATGATGTAGGCGTAGGGCGTCGTCGAGGTGAGCTGCGTCAGCGCGAACATGCCGCCGGTGATCAGCACCAGGCCGAAGGGCACGATCCGGCCGACCGGGAACTTGTCGGACAGGGTACCGGCGATCGGCATCGTCAGCATCGCGCCGATGCCCTGTGGCGCTACCAGCAGGCCGGCCCGGAGCACCGACTCGCCGCGGATCTGCTGGAAGTAGGTGGGTACCAGCAGCAGGCCGCCGAAGAATGCCACCGCGAACAGGAACATCGTGATGATGCTGACCGCGAGGTTGCGGTTGCGGAACAGCCGCAGGTCCAACAGCGGGTGCTTCGGCTTGAAGGAGTAGGCGACGAACGAGACTACCAACGCCAGACCGATCAGCGCGGGTATGAGCACCTTCGGCGTACCGACCTTGCCCTCCGCGGGGATCGAGGAGACGCCGTACAGGAACAGGGCCAGGCCCGGCGACATCATCAGTACGCCGACGATGTCGAAGGACTCCGACGGGTGCGGGGCGTCCTTCGGCAGGGCCAGCAGGGAGTAGACAAGAGCGATCACGCCGATGGGAACGTTGATCAGGAAGATCCAGTGCCAGCTCGCGGCGTCGATCAGCCAGCCGCCCAGGATCGGGCCCAGGATCGGTCCGAGCAGCATCGGTACGCCGAGGATCGCCATCAGGCGGCCCATCCGCTTCGGGCCGGCCGCCCTGGTCATGATCGTCATGCCGAGCGGCATCAGCATGCCGCCGCCGAGGCCCTGCAGCACCCGGAAGCCGATCAGCATGTTGATGTTGGTAGCCGTGGCGCACAGCGCGGAGCCGGCGGTGAACAGCGCGATCGCGGTCATGTACAGGCGCTTGGTGCCGAACCGGTCGGCGGCCCAGCCCGTGATCGGGATGACGGTGGCCAGCGCGAGGGTGTACCCGGTGACGGTCCACGCAACGGTGGAGTACGCAAGCGGGTGACCGGGCGACCCGAAGGTGGTCTGGAACGTTGGCAGGGCGACGTTGACGACCGTGATATCGAGGATCGACATGATGGCGCCGAGGACGACAACCCCGGCGATCTTGAGGATGTCGCCGGTTATCCTGTTGTCGTCTACAGCCGTGGCAACGTCAGTCATGAGCTTTTCCCCCCGTTCTGGACCATAAGTAGCACCGCTGGATCAGTGCGTGCGCATCCCGCGTCCCGTCGGACACTCCAACCAAGTGGATCGTCCCTCATGAACACGCCACCAGGCAGCCTTCACCGGCGTGACGGCCCTCACGGCGCGCGCCTGGTCACCCCCGATCAGGACGTACCCGCACCAGTATGGCCCACGGCCGGGGAGTGCCGGAGCGCGAGCGAAGGCGCAGCGTTACGCGCTCAGTGGACGCGACGCGGGCGTGATCGGGGCCGGCAGGTTGCCGTCGCAGCCCAGGTAGCGGTGGACGGCCGCGGCGGCCGACCGCCCCTCGGCGATCGCCCATACGATCAGTGACGGTCCGCGGCGCATGTCACCGCAGGCGAACACCCCGGGACTGTCGGTCTGCCACGCGTCGTCGGTCTCCACCGTGCCGCGCCTGCCGCGTACCAGTTTCGCCTGGTCGAGCAGCGGACCCGCCTCGGTACCGGCGAACCCGATAGCGAGCAGGACGAGTTCGGCCGGGTACTCGCGCTCGGTACCCGGTACCGGAGTGAGCCGGAACGAGCCGTCCGTCGCCAAGGTGACATCGGCCACCAGGACCCCGCGCAGGTGGCCCGACTCGTCAGCCAGGAACCGCTGCACCGAGGCGGCGAAGACCCGTACCCCGCCCTCCTCGTGAGCTGAGCCGGTGCGCAGGATCTGCGGCCAGGTCGGCCACGGGTTGGCCAGGATGTCCCGGGTGCGCCCTGGCTCCGGTACCACCTCGATCAGGTGGACGCTCGCCGCGCCCTGCCGGTGCGCCGTACCCAGACAGTCGGCGGCCGTGTCGCCACCGCCCAGCACGATCACGTTCTTGCCGGCCGCGGTGATGGGCGGGGCCGCCAGGTCGCCGTTGACCACGCGATTCGAGCCGGTGAGGTACTCCATCGCCTGGTAAATACCGGTTACCTCGCGTCCCGGCGTGTCTGGTACATCCCGGGCGTTGAGCGAACCGCACGCCAGCAACAGCGCGTCGTGCCGCTGCCGCAACTGGTCGACCGTGATGTCCACGCCGACCGCGCAGTCGGTGACGAAGGTGACGCCCTCCTCGGCCATCTGCTCCGCCCGCCGGTCGAGGTGGTGCTTCTCCAACTTGAAGTCGGGGATGCCGAAGCGCATCAGGCCGCCGACCTTGCTGCTGCGCTCGTACACGACCACGTCGTGGCCGGCCCGCGCCAATTGTTGGGCCGCGGCCATGCCGGAGGGTCCGGATCCGACCACGCCCACGCTCCGGCCGGTACGGACGGTGTTGCGCAGCGGGCTCAGGCTCAGCTGCCGGTTGGCGATCTCGACTTCGACCTGCTTGATGGTGACCGGGCTGTCTCGAATGTTGAGAACGCAGGCACCCTCGCACGGCGCGGGGCACACCCGGCCGGTGACCTCGGGGAAGTTGTTGGTCGCGTGCAGCCGGTCCGAGGCGAACTGCCAGTCACCGGTACGCACCATGTCATTCCAGTCGGGAATGATGTTGCCGAGCGGGCAGGCGTGATGGCAGTACGGCACCCCGCAACCCATGCACCGGGTCGCCTGGTTGCGTACCAGTTCCTCGTCCGCTGGCGGGTACACCTCGCGCCAGTCGAGCAGGCGTACCGGTACCGGACGCGCCTTGGGCAGTTGGCGCTCGTACTGCAGGAAACCGCTCGCGTCGGGCACGGCATACCTCCATCGCTCGGGCAGGACGGCGCGTCGCGGAGGGTTGCGTCCCAGCGAGCGATGATCAGGGACGAACGGGGGGTGTGGTCGCGGCGCTCCAGAGCCTGGCGCCATTGCCCGGCATGTGGGTGTGACCACGATAGCCGGCGGATCGCATGACGGGAACGGAGGCCGGCATCGCTGAGACGATACAGACGACTGTCTATTCGCGGCCGGGACCTGCTTGGACGGTGTCGTTTGCGGCTGTTGCGGGCCTGGTGTGGAGGACTTCCCGGGCTTGTTCGGCGGCGCGGGTGATGCTTTCGCTGATGAAGGCGAGGAAGCGGGCGATGTTTTCCAGGCGGGCGGCGGCGGGGGTGTGCGGGCCGAGGATGGCGACGCCCTGGCGTGCGGTTTCCACGAGTTGGTCGTTGGCCCGGGCGCTGGCGATCGTGGCCTGGTAGAAGAGTTCGTCGTCGACGCTGTAGTGGTCGCGGCGGCGCTCGTCGCGTACCCGGCGGACGAGGCTCTGGCTTTCCAGGAAGGCGATCGCCTTGGAGATGGTCGCCGGGCTGACCTGGAGGTGCTGGGCGAGTTGGGACGCGGTGAGGCTGCCCGCGTCGGAGGTGTACAGGCAGGTCAGCAAGCGGGCCGCCATCTTGCCCAGGCCGGAGGCCATGAGGACGGTGGTGAGTGTCTCTTCGTAGTCGGCCACGGCCTGGGCGTCGCGTCCGTGTGGCTGGGGTGCTGACTGCCTGCCTCGCGAGGAGGCGGGCCCGCGCCGGCGGGCGCGATGCTCGGTCGCGCGGTGGGCCAGGTCGGCGCGGTACCCATTCGGGCCGCCGTTGCGGAGCACCTCACGGGTGATGGTCGAGGTTGGGCGGTCGAGGCGCCGGGCGATTTCGGCGTAGGGGAGGCTGTCGGCCAGCCCCAGCGCGATCTGCTGGCGTTCCTGCTGGCTGAGCCTGCCTCCCGGCATCGCGATCACCTCGGTGAACCTTCGCAATGGTTGCTGTCGCTGCACTGTAGCGTTCACTTTGTATCCATTGCAACGCCAGAGCTCTCCTCCGTTGCGTTACCGCTGCGATCGTTGCAACAAAATCTCAGGCTTCACCTGCGCAGATGCGTTGACGATGCAACGAACTTGTTGCCACGAGATGGAAAGCAACGTAGCGTTTCCAGCATCAGAAACAACGAACCAGCACGGGAGACCACGATGCAGCAGAAGTTCGACACCCCCGCCCCGATCTCCGCCGTCCTGGCCATCCCTGCCGGACGCATCCAGGTCATCGCCGCCGACCGCGCCGACACCACTGTCGAGGTCCGGCCGGCCGACCCTGGCAAGAACCGTGACGTCAAGATCGCCGAGCAGACCACCGTCGCCTACGCCGACGGCGTGCTGCGCATCCAGACGCCCGAGCCCAAGAACCAGATGTTCGGCGCCTCCGGATCCGTGGAGGTCACCGTCCAACTGCCCGCCGGCTCCCGCGTGGAGACCAAGACCGCAAGCTCCGAGTTGCGCGGTGTCGGTCGCCTGGGCGACGTTGCCTTCGAGGGGTACCACAAGATCAAGATTGACGAGGCCGCGAGCGTCCGCCTGAGCACGATGGATGGTGACGTCGAGGTCGGCCGGCTCAACGGCCCCGCGGAGATCAGCACGGCGCGGGGTGACATCCGGATCGCGCAGGCCGCGCGCGGCACGGTCGTGCTCCGCACCCAGGACGGCAACATCTCGGTAGCCGCGGCAGCCGGCGTCTCGGCCGCCCTGGACGCCGCTACCAGCTACGGCCGCGTCAGCAATGCCCTGAAGAACGATGGCACCGTCGAACTCGACATCCGTGCCAACACCTCCCGCGGCGACATCACCGCCCGCAGCCTGTAAAGGAGCAGCACCAGATCTACCCCGCCGGGCCCACCCCGATCGAGATCCTGTCGGTCGCGGTGGGCCCGGCCATCCGCTCGGGGTAGCTGATTATCAGTACTGGTTGGGATGCGAGACTCTGCGGATGGCTCTCCTCGCTCGCCGTATTTATGACGTCTGCCATCTGACGGGCAGCTTCCGCCTGCGATCCGGTCAGATGAGCGATGAATACTTCGACAAGTATCTGTTTGAGGCGCAGCCTGCCCTGCTCCGCGAGGTGGCCGAGGCGATGGTTGCGTTGCTGCCCGAGTGCGACGTGCTGGCCGGGATGGAGATGGGTGGCATCCCTATCGCGACGGTGATGTCCCAACTTACCGGCCTGCCGACGGTCTTCGTCCGCAAGCAGGCCAAGGAGTACGGCACCGGCAAGGCGGCTGAGGGCGCCACCGTGACCGACCGGCGGGTCGCGGTGATCGAGGACGTCGTGACGACCGGGGGTGCGCTACTGGCGTCCTGCCGGCTGCTGCGGGCCGCCGGTGCCCGGGTTGAGACGGTCGTTTGCGCCATCGACCGGGAGCAGGGCGGGCAGGAGAACCTCAAGGCCGAGGGATTGCAACTGCGCTCCGCGCTCACCCGTACCGACCTGGAATCCGCCGCGGCCACCTGACGAGTCGCGTGTCGAGTCAGGGGCGGCAACGGGCGAGCAGCGAGAACGCGTTCGGCAGCCGGCCGTCCCAGGCCGCCGCGGTGACACCGCCGGCGCGCCAGAACGGTTCGGGGTACTCGCCGAGGTGGAGTATCTCCAAGCCGGCCGCCACTACGGTGGTGACGATCTGGCCGAGAGTCCATTGCCACTCGACGGCGCCGCCCGCGGGGTAGGTGTCGTTGACGTAGCTCGGTCCGAAGTAGCTGCGATCCGGCCGGATCCGCGGGCGGTCGGCGTCCCAGGTCCACAGTGGAACCGCAGGATGCGACTCGTACACGAACAGGTGCCCGGACGGCCGGAGCAGGCGGGCGATGTCACGGGCCCACGCCGCCAGGTCGGGCATCCATATCAGGGCGCCCTTTCCGGTGTACACGAGATCGGCGCAGGCGTCGGCGAGCGGCACGTCGGGTACCAGCGCGACGATGTACCGGCAGGCGACGCCGAGCTGTACGGCACGCCGTTGTGCGGCGCCAGCGGTAACCGCGCTGTAGTCGATACCCACGACCGATCTGGCGCCGGCCCGTACGAGTGCCACGTCGTCGGTACCGTTGCCGCTCTGCAGGTGTACGACCTCGGGCGAGTGCCGGAGTACCCCGTGCAACAGCTCGCGTTCGGTATCGACGAGCGACGAACCGGTCGACGCCTGCGAAGGAATTCCTGGTACTCGTGCACGTACTTCTGCGACGCGGCTTCCCAGGCGATCCGGTTCGCGCGGGTCGTAGGGTCCATCGCGACGCTCCTCAGTGGACGGCGATCCTCAGTGGGCGGCGACCACGATGTGTCCACTATGGAGTGATGCGCGGTCGCTGATCGGCACCTGCAGTTCGTGGGCGATAGTGTACAGGTCGGCGTCCCGCTCGACGGTGAACCCGTACCGCGCCAGCAGGGCCGCCATCCGGCGCGGAGTCCACGTCGAAAGCCACGGTTCGCGCGCGAACGAGCTGCGTTGGCCCACGGCCCGGTGCAGCGCCCGGACGAGTAGCCGCCCGGCCGCCGCCTTCACCGATGGGGCCTGGTAGTTGACGACCAACCGGCTGCCGGGCGCCGAGCGAGCCGCCAAGGCGGCCAGGGTCGCGGATACCTCGGCCGGGCGCAGGTACACGACCACGCCCTCCCACAGCCACATGGTCGGCAGGTCGCTGCGGTGCCCCGCGGACTCCAGCGCCGCCCCCAGCTCGTCCCGCCTGAAGTCGACCGGCACGAAGCGTACCGACCGCGCCAGCGGCTGCCGGTCACCCAGCCGGCCGCGCTTGTCCTGCTGGGTGGCCGGATGGTCCACCTCGAAGACGTCCACTGTGGACAGCTCCGGCATGCGCCAGGCCCGGGTATCCAGACCGGCGCCGACGACCACCAACTGCGGTACGCCCGCCGCCCGTACCGCATCGTCGATGGCGACGGTGCGCGGTACGAGTGCCACCGAGGCACCCCGTACCCGCTCGTAGTTCAGCCGTGCCGACCCTTGCGGCGGCGCCTCGTCGCGGACCTGGCGCACGACGGCGCTCTCCTGCTCGGTCAGCAGCGCCATCGCGACCGGGTCGGCGAAGCGTTGCGTGGCGATTCGCCCATCTGCGGCGGCGCGCGCCTGGCACACGAGTACCGCGGTATAGCTGGCCCGGTTGTCTTCCATCGCCGCGACTCTACAATGCCCGGGTGACCCGATGGCGGTTGCCGGTCGCGGCCCTCACCGCGGCCCTCGTGCTGGCTGCGGGGTGCGAGTCCGGCCCCGAGGCGACCACTGCGCGGTCGGCGGCGCCCGGCACGTCTGGCGCCCCGGCGAGCGCCCCACCGAACGCGCCACCGAGCGGCTCCGCCCGGGATATCACGCTCGCGGTCGCCGGGGATGTGCATTTCATGGGGCGTACCGCGAAACTGTTGGACGACCCGGCGCACGCGTTCGGCTCGATCGCGACGGTGCTGAACGCCACCGACCTGACCGTGCTCAACCTGGAGACCGCGATCACCGACCGCGGCACCGCGCAGTCCAAGGAGTTCCATTTCCGGGCGCCGCCCGCCGCCTTCGACGCGCTGCGCGCGGCCGGCGTGGACGCGGTCACCTTCGCCAACAACCACGTCCTCGACTACGGTCAGGTGGGTCTGGCCGACACGCTCGCCGCGGCGAACGCCGCACAGTTCCCGTACTTCGGCATCGGGGTGAACGCGGCGGCGGCCTGGGCGCCGCTGGTCCGCACGGTCGGCGGCGCCCGGCTCGCCTTCATCGGCGTATCCCAGGTGCACGAACTCGCTTCGGCGTGGGTGGCGACCGATACCCGGCCGGGTCAGGCGAACGCGATCGACGAGAACCGCACGCTGGCGGCGATCCGGTCGGCTAAGACCAGCGCCGATATCGTCATCGTCTTCATGCACTGGGGTACCGAGGGCAACGGCTGTCCCAACCCGGAACAGAAGGCGCTGGCGAAGAAGATGGCCGCGGCCGGCGCGAACATCATCCTGGGCGCGCACGCACACACCCTGCAGGGCTCGGGCTGGCTCGGCCACACCTTCGTCGCGTATGGGATGGCCAACTTCCTGTGGTACTCGCTTCCTGTGGTACTCGACGTCGTACAGCACCCAGACCGGCGTGCTGCGGCTGACCCTGCACCGGGCTGGCGGTGCCGGTGCGCCGGTAACCGCCCAGTTCCTGCCGGCGGTGGTCTCGGGTACCGGCCAGCCGGTGCTGCTCACGGGTGCCGACAAGGCGCGCGCCGAGCGGTCGTACGACAACCTGCGCGGCTGCGCCGGCCTGACCGCCGACCCGACCTGATGACGTGGGAGGGTAGACGGCGGCGCGCCGCTCAATTGACCGGCGCGCCCCTGATGCCGGTGACGGATGGCGTCGATCAGCCGTTCGGACGCGACTCGATCGCCTGCAACGACCAGCTGTTGCCGTCGGGATCGCGGAAGTAGACGAAATTCCCCCACGGCTGCACGTCGACCTCGCTCGCCTCGACCCCCGCGTCGAGCAACTGCTTGCGTGCGGCCTCCGCGTTGGCGACCACAACCTGGATCTCCTGGGTGCCGGGCGTTTTCTTGGTGATGCCCTCGCCGATCACGATGGAACACGCTGACCCCGGTGGCGTCAGTTGGACGAACCGCAGGCCCTCATGGACCTGGTAGTCGTGGTCGGCGTTGAAGCCGACCAACTCGTAGAACGCCTTGGCACGGTTGACATCGGTCACCGGTACGGGGATGAGTTCGATCTTCCAGTCCATTGCCTTACGGTAGGGCACGGGTACGACATTCTGGTCGGCGCCGGCCCGGTGACGCAGATGAGCCGCTACAGGGTCTTCGTCATGAAGACGCTGTTGGGGTCGTTGGTGTAACCGCCGAACGGTGGGCAGAGCACGAACCCTGCCTTGGCGTACAGGCTCCGCGCGGGGGCGAAGAACGCCATGCTGCCGGTCTCCAGCGAGATCCGGCGGATGGCCCGTCCCCGAGCGTTCTGCAGCAGATACTCCAGGATCCGGCTGGCGATTCCCTGACCTCGGCGCTGCGGGTCGGTCCGCATGCTTTTGAGTTCCTCGTGCCCCGGCTCCAGGTCGGCAAGGGCGCCGGTCCCCACGATCTCCTTGTCGATGGAGGCGACCCACAGCCGGACGGCTGGCGCCTGCAGCCCGCGCAGATCCAGTGCATGCCGGCTCTCCGCCGGCGCGGTGGGCGCGATGTCGTCAAGGTGTGCCTGAAGAAACGCACCGAGTCTGGGGTCGGTGAAGTCGGCACGCTCGATACTCAGCCGCATATTGACATGCTGTACGGGCCATGTTGCGGTTGCGTTTCGCGCGGCCAGTGACGGTCACCACCCCGGCGCCCTGCGCGACCGCTGGGAGCCGCTCAGCCAACCCGCAACAGGGCCGCCGCGTCGGCGAGGAACCGGTCCTCCGCCGCGCCGGCAGCCGGCGACACGTCGCGCAGGGTCGGGAAGTTGTGTACCAGCCCGAGCTCGCAGCGGTATACGACCGGTACGCCGGCATCGATGAGACGGCCGGCGTACGCGTCGCCCTCGTCGCGAAGCGGGTCATGTTCCGCCGTTACCACGACGGTGGGCGGCAAGCCGCTCAGGTCGGCGACGAGCGGGCCGGCGGCGGCCGAACTCCGGATGGCCGGGTCAGGTAGCCACATGCCGATCCAGCGCCGCAGCTCGTCGATGTCGAGCAGCCAGCCGTGTCCCTTCTGGACAGTGCTGGGCATCCGGAGGGTGGGATCGGCGTTGGGGCAGACCAGTAGCTGCGCCAGCAGGGACACGTCGCCGTGCAGCCGCAGCGCCGTCAGCGTCGCGATGAGGGCACCCGCCGAGTCGCCGGCCACCGCAACCGGGGTGCCGTCCGCCGCGATGCTCGCGACGACGCTGGCGGCGTCGTCAACCGCCGCGGGCCATGGATGTTCCGGAGCCCGGCGGTAGTCGACTGCGACGACAGTTGCCGCGGTAGCCGCGCCGAGCCGCCGTACCTGGGCGTCGTGGGTGTCGAGATCTCCCAGCACAAAGCCGCCGCCGTGCAGATAGGCGATGACCGGGAGATGGCCGGGCTGGTACACCCGCACCGGTACGCCAGCGATCGTCCGGTCGGCGGTGGGCATCGCCGGTCCGGGGGTACGGGCGGCAGCCCGGGCGCGCGCCGCCTGACGCAGGGCCGCAACGTCCGACCGGCCGTTGCTTGGCTGGGCACGCACCGAACGCAGCAGCGCGGCGAGCTGCGGATCGGCTATCCGGTCGGTACTCACCTGCGAAGCCTAGAACCTCCGTTGTTCAGCATCGATGTCAGGAACGTTCATCGGGTGACGGGTTCGCGCGACAAGAGGCGGCTCCTACGGTCGGTAGGAGTATGCCGTTGTCTCGCACGAGAAGGGCTTACCGATGTTTCGACGGATAGGTGCTGGTCTGGCTTCGGCCGCGGTCGTATTGGCGCTCAGCGTCGCGGTACCGGACGCGGACGCGTCCGCCGCGTCGAGCGGCGGTCGGTACGACCACATGTTCGTGATCGTGGAGGAGAACCACGGCTTCGCCGACGTGATCGGCAACCCGGCGGCGCCGAACCTCAACGCG
>JBPYFB010000498.1:0-8985 GCA_051986465.1 Rugosimonospora sp. | reverse complement strand
AGGTGTACGGCGTCGTGGTGTGGAGCACGCCGCAGACTCGGCAGAACTCGGCCAGCATCGGCAACCTGCTGCTCGATACGCCGTCCGGGGCGCGGGTACGCCTGGCCGACGTGGCGAGCGTGACGGTGAAGGGCGAGCCGGACACGGTGACCCGCCAGCTCGGCTCCCGGTACCTCGACATCGACGCGAACGTGCAGGGGCGCGACCTCGCCTCGGTGGTGCACGACCTCCAGGCCAAGCTCGCCGGCGTCGAGTTCCCGGAGGGGTACCACTACGAGATGCTCGGCGAGTACCAGGAGCGGCAGTCCGCGCAGCGCAGCCTGTCGATCACGGCGGTACTGGCCGCGATCGCCATCTTCCTGTTGCTCAACGCGGCGTTCGGCTCGTGGCGCCTGGCCACCCTGCTGTTCCTCACGCTGCCGATGGCGCTCGTGGGCGGCGCGCTCGGCATCTACCTGGCCGGTGGCAACGTGACGATCGGCGCGCTGGTCGGCTTCTTCACCGTCTTCGGCATAGCCGCGCGCAACGGCATCCTGCTCATCAACCATTGCCAGCATCTGGAGCGACATGAGGGCGAGTCCTTCGGGCCGCAACTGGTCATCCGAGGGGCTCGGGAACGACTGTCGCCGATCCTCATGACCTCGCTCGCGACCGGCCTCGCGCTGGTACCGCTGGTGATTCTCGGCAACCGCCCGGGGCACGAGATCGATTACCCGCTCGCCGTGGTGATCCTCGGCGGACTGGTCACCTCGACGCTGCTGACCCTGTTCGTCGTGCCCTCGCTGTACCTGAGGTTCGGCCGGCGCCGCCGCCCGGATCCGCGGGCGGTCTAGCGCCGGCCGGGCAAAAGTCCGGCTAGAGTACTGACCCGTGCCGTTGCGTACCCTGATCGCCGGGTTTCTGAGCCTGCTCGGGCTGGCCGGCACCGCGCTCGCGGTGCCGGCGGCGCCCGCCTACGCGGCCGGCGGCGCCGACGTCACCGTGACGATCACCCATGACCCGGCCGCGCTCAAGGCCGGCAAGCACGTGGCGTACCGCATCACCGTGCACAACGTCGGCTCGCAGCCGGCCGCGAAGGTCTCCATCGACTTCATCACAACCGCCGCCCTCACCTCGCCCGACTGGAACGTGAGCACCGGCCGCTGCCTGCGCAGCCCGGCCGAGACGGCTTGCCTGTTCGGCACGCTCAAGCCCGGCGGGTCGGCCTGGGCGACCATCAGCGGCGTGCTGCCGACCAGCCTGCCGCCCGGGACCGAGGTGAAGAACACGGTGACGCTCACGAGCGACACCGCTCTGGTCAACCCGGACCACACCACCGCGAACGCCGACTACACGATGCCGGGCGGCTCGCCCAGCCCCGTGCCGCCGTCCGCGTCGAGCGGCGCCGGCTCGGCCATCCCCCAGGCGCAGCCGGTGCCCGCCCGCACCGGCAATGGTCCACTGTGGATAGTGGTGGTCGCCAGCGGTATCGTCGCCGCCATCGCGTTCGCGCTCCTCATCTCGGTGCTCGCCCGCCGGCGCGGCGCGCAGCCGCGCTAACCTGCGCGCTAACCTGCTTGACGTGACGTTCCGTGGCTGGCCCTCGGAGGCGCTGGAGTTCTACGAGGGCCTCGAGGCAGACAACTCCAAGACGTACTGGACGGCGCACAAGGCGGTCTACGAGAAGCAGGTCAACGCGCCAATGGCCGAACTGCTCGCCGACCTGGAGCCCGAGTTCGGCGCCGGCACCATCTTCCGGCCGTACCGGGACGTCCGGTTCAGCGCCGACAAGTCGCCGTACAAGACGACGATCGCGGCGCATTTGGAGAGCGGCGGGTACGTGCAGCTGTCCGCGCGGGGGCTGGCGGCCGGGCGCGGGATGTACATGATGGCGCCCGACCAGCTGGTCCGGTACCGGGCGGCGGTGGCGGCACCGGCGAGCGGCGAGCGGCTGGCCGGTACCGTCGTCGAGCTGCGCGCGAACCGGATCGAGGTACGGGCCCGCGATGAGCTGCGTACCGCGCCGAGGGGGTACCCGAAGGACCACCCGCGCATCGACCTGCTCCGCTACAAGGGCGTCATCGCCTGGCGGGAGTGGCCGGTCGCCCCCTGGCTCGGTACCGCCGCCGCCCGCAACCGGGTCGTCGAGTTCCTCCGCGCCGCTCAGCCGCTGGACGACTGGTTGGCGGAGAATGTGGGTGATAGCGTCGGTCCTTGAGTTCTCAAGTAATTGGAGGTCGCCATGGAGGTCAAGGAACTCGGCCACATCGTGCTGTACGTCCACGACATCCAGCGGTCGGCGCACTTCTACCGCGAGGTGCTCGGCTGGCGCCAGATCCTCCCCTCCCCCGACGAGGCCGGCGGCGTACCGGTCGCCGCCTTCTCCGCCCCCTCCGGGCGTACCCACCACGAGCTGCTGCTCATCGAGGTCGGCCCGGACGCGGCCGAGCAGCCCGCGGGGCGCCGGGTGGGCCTGTACCACTTCGGACTCAAGATTGGCGACAGCGACGACGAGCTGCGCGAGGCGGTGACCCGGCTGACCGAGGCCGGCGCCACGATCGTCGGGGCGAGCGACCACACGGTCACCCACAGCCTCTACATCGCCGACCCGGACGGCAACGAGATCGAGCTGTACATCGACGTTCCCGGCATCGACTGGCGCAACGACCCGGCGCTGATCGCCGCCCCCATCAAGCCCCTGCGCCTATAGCTCTCGCCAGGGCAGCCGCAGTCCGCGGAGTATCAACCTTTGACGGCACCGGCGGTCAGGCCGGTGGCGATGTTCCGCTGGATGATCAGGAAGAAGATCACGACGGGCAGCGAGGTGAGCGTCGCACCCGCCATCAGCGGACCCCAGGTCGTGCCGCGCAGCGTCTGGTTGCTGGCGAGGTACGCCATGAGGTTCCAGTGCCCCTGCTCGTTGAGCGTATTGATGATGATGAACTCGTTCCAGGTCTGGATGAATCCGTACACCGCCGCCGCGACGAGGCCCGGACCGGTCAGCGGCAGGATGATCCGGTAGAACGCCTGCGCTCGGCTACACCCGTCCACGAGCGCCGCCTCGTCCAACTCCCGCGGGATGTTGACGATGAAACCGCGCAGCATCCAGACCGTGTACGGCAACACCAGGATCAGGTACGTCAGGGTGACGCCGTAGAGGGTGTCCGTCCAGTGGATCCCGTTCAGCGCCTTGTACAGCGGGATGAGCAGCGCGGTGAACGGGATCATCTGTACCACGAGGATCACCGTGATCATCGCCTTGCGCCCGTAGAACCGGAACCGGGCGATCGCCAGCGCGCCGAGGAAGCCGACCACCAGCCCGCCGAGTACCGCGGAGAGCGTGATGATGAGGCTGTTCTTCAGGTCTGTCATGAAGAACGGTGCGCGCAGGGCCGAGCGGAAGTTGTCGAGCGTCGGGTGCTGTGGCACAAAGTGCGGCGTGAAGGTCTGCACCTCGTTGGCGGGTTTGAACGCGGTGTTCAGCATCCAGTACACGGGGAACACCATGACCGCCGCGAAGATCAGCCCGACCGCGTTCCAGAGGTTGGTCGCGGAGCGCTTGCGCCCGGCGAATACCGGCGCTCCGCCGCGGCGCCGCGCCGCGACCGGCGCCTCGTACTGCGAGACAGTCATCAGTCCGCATCTCCGATCTTGAACATCTGGCGGATGTAGAACGCCATCACGCCGACCATCAGCAGCACGGTTAGCACGGCGATCGCGGAGCCGGTGTTGTAGTTGCTCTTCGCGAACGCCTCCTGGTACGCGTAGATCGCCAGGCTGTAGTAGTCGAGCTCGGGCTTGCTGGCCCGCATGATGTACGGCTGCGTGAACAGGCCCATGTCCCAGATCACCGACAGCGTGGTCACGATGACCACCAGCGGGCGCAGGATCGGCCAGATCACGTGCTGGAACACCGACCAGGGGCCGGCACCGTCCATCACCGCCGCCTCGGTCAGCTCACGCGGCACCTGGGTGAGCCCCGCGTACAAGGTGATCGCGAGGAACGGGATCGCACCCCAGACCACCAGTGCGATGATCACCGACCAGCCCTGCAGCGGGTCGATGAACCAACTGTGGTTGGTGAAGTTCACCCCGGGGATCTTGTCGATGATCCAGTTCAGGACGCCCCAGTCGGCGTCGACGAGCCAGCTGAACACCTGCGTGGAGACGAGCTGGGGCAGCGCCCAGACCAGCATCATCGCCACGATCATGCACATCCGCACCCAGCCGCTGACCCGTTGCATCAGCAGCGCGACGAGCAGGCCGAGCAGCACGGAGGTGATCACGCAGATCGCCGCGACGACGATCGTGCGCAGCACGACCGTCCAGAAGAACGAGTCGCCCAGGATCTTGCTGTAGTTGGCGAAGCCGACCCAGCTACCGGCGCCGCCGGTGAACAGGTCGCGCAGGGTGAGCCGCTTGAACGACAGCTCCGTCATGTAGACGAGCGGGTACGCCAGCAGCCCGGCGAGTACGAGCAGAGTGGGCAGGATCAGCGCGTACGGCGTGCCCTCGATCCGGGCACGCCGGTACCGGACGGGTGTGGCTGCCCCGCCGCGCTCGGTACGGGGAGGAGTCTCGACGGCGTGCATCCGTACTCCCGATCGGGTTGGGGCGCCGCCCGCCCTTTTCCCCTGAAGGGCGGGCGGCGCAGTGGAGTGTGGTCAGCTGTTGTTGAGTGCGGTCGCGATCTGCGCGTCGGCGGCCTTGGTGGCATCGTCGAGCGACTTCTTGCCGGTCACGATGTCCACGAGCATCTGCTGCAGGACGTTGCTCTTCTCCACGTCGGCCCAGCCCGGCGCGTTCGGCACGAACCAGCTGTTCTTGGCGGCGCCCGCGGCGGCCTCCAGGCCCTTGACGCTGGCGGCCTGGTCGAGCAGCGCGGTGGAGTTGGGCAGCACGCCCTTGCCGAGCAGCGCTGTCATGGACGAGGTGCTGGTGAAGTCCTTGACCCACTCCGCGGCCAGATCCTTCTTGCTGCTCTTCTGTGCCACGCCGAGCACCGAGCCGCCGAGGAAGGTCGGCATGCCCTTGCCGTCGGTGAGGCCGGGCAGCGGCGCCGCGGCGACCTTGTCCTTCACCTTCGTGTCGACCATCGGCGAGTTGGCGTCGTTCGGGTCCTTGTGTACCTGCTGGACCGCGCCGACCTCCCAGCCGTTGCCGTACATCATGGCCGAGGTGCCCTGCCCGTAGATCGCGTCCTGGTCGTTCTCGTCCTTGGTCGGGTCGCCCTTCGAGTACGTCTTGGCCAGGTCGATCCACTTCTGCAGGCCCTGCTCGGAGGCGGCGCTCTCCAGGCTGCCGGCCCACTTGCCGTCGCTGCCCTTGGTCGCGATCGAGCCGCCCGAGCCGTACACCCACGCCATCGCCGCGTACCAGTACCGGCCCGGCATGTAGAACGCGGAGAACTTCGGGTCGGAGGCGTGTGCCGCCTGCAGCTTCTGCGCGTCCGAGACGAGCTCGTCGTAGCTGGTCGGCGCCTTCAGCCCGGCCGCCTGGAACAGGTCGGTGCGGTAGATCAGCACCCGCGCGCCCGCGTAGTACGGGACGCAGAAGGTCTTGCCGTCGGACTGGCACGGGCCGGACAGGCCGGTCAGCCAGCTGCTGCTGTTGTCGAACGTACCGACCTTGCTGGACAGGTCGGCGAAGGCCCCGTTGAACACGTACTTGGAGGCTTCGGTGTTACCCAGCTCGATGACGTCGGGTACGTCGTTGCCGCCCAGCGTGGCGTCCAGCTTGGTGAGGTGGTTGGTCCACTGCTGGTACTGCACGTCGACCTGCGCGCCGGTGGTCTGGGTGAACTTGGCGCTGGCCGCGTCCACGATGTCCTTCCAGCCGCTCTGTGCGTCCACCATCAGCCACACCTTGAGGGTCTTGCCCTTGCCGTCCAGCGGGTTCCCGCCGGACGACGTCGAGTTCTTGCTGGAACCGCACGCCGCGGCCCCCAGCAGCGTTGCCGCGACGGCCGCGGCAACCGCGATCCTGCGCTTCACGTGTCCTCCTTGGAAATTCACAGGTGATCTCGGTTTGTGATTCAGGACGCCGTCTGGCTCGCCGCCCGGTGCGCGTCGACGGCCCGGGCGGTGAGCTGGAAGGCGGTGTCGGCGCGGTCGTGCAGGTGCTGCGCTACCGCGATGTACAGCAGGTCGAGGACGACGAGTTGGGAGTGGCGCGCGGAGAGCGCGTCCGGCCGGAACTGGGTCGCGTGCATCGCCGTGAGCAGCACGACGTCCGCGACGCTGGCCAGCGCTGAGCCGGGGAAGCTCGTCAGCGCGATGGCGGTGGCGCCGTGGCTGGCGGCCTCCGCGAGGATCTCCACGGTCTCGCGGCTCTCGCCGGTATGCGAGACGCCGACCGCGACGTCACCGGCGCCGAGGGTGGCGGCGCTGGCGAGGCCGTCGTGGATGTCCGCCCACGACCAGGCCGCGATGCCGATGCGGTGCAGGCACACGCGCAGTTCGGCGCCGACAAGGGCGCTACTGCTCGCACCGTAGATGTCCACCCTCCGGGCGGTGCTGATCGCCCGCGCCGCCTTCTCGATCGCGCGCAGGTCCAGGAGGGCGGCGGTGTCGTGCATGGCCTGGGAATCCGCGGCCATGATCTGGTGCAGTACCTGGTTCAGCGGGTCGCCGGGGCGTACCTCCCGACCGAGGTCGACCCCGCCCCAGCCGGCGGACCGCGCCGCCCGCCCCGTTTCGGCGGCGATGCCCAGGCGTACCTCCGCGTAGCCCTCGAAGCCGAGGGCGCGGCAGAAGCGGGTGACGGTGGCCGGCGAGGTACCGCTGCGCTCGGCCAGTTCGACGATGGTCGCGCGGGCGGCGGCCGCCGGATCGGTCAGGACCTGTTCGGCGACGCGGGCCAGCGCCCCGCTGAACTCGGGGAGCCGGGCGCGTACCCGTGGCAATACCCCCCGGGGAATGGCGTCCACGGGCACCGGTACGGCCAGGGTGGCCGCGTCCAGGTCCGCCTCGGGCGCCATTGGAAACACCTTCCGGAAAGGTTGTTAACTAATGGCGATAAGAATTCTTAACGGCGGGGATGGGTGTCAAGAGTTCTGGGAAAGTTTCCTAACTGTTACTGATCACGAGGCACCGATGGGTGGGCCCCGACCAGCGCGATGCCCGCCTAACGGATGACTGCCACCGGTACGAGCGGCCAGCCCAGTCCGGGCTCCTCGGAGAGATCGCTATCCGGCGAACCAGTTCGACAGGCTGGCGACCCAGGGCGTCTGTTCCAGGTACGCGATGCCCACGGCGACCAGGTAGAGCGCGGTGCCCATGTGGGACAGCCGGGCGGTACGCCGTTCCCGGCCCAGCCAGCGCACCAGGACGTACCGGCCGATCACGCGCAGCAGTGCGAAGAGCCCCACACCGACGAGTAGCACGAGTCCGAACGCGAACCCGCCCGCGACGAGGTTGTGCGACCGGTTCGCGACCGCCCAGATGCTCCAGCACACGAACGCGAAGATGGCGCCGAACCAGGACCAGCCGCCACCCAGCTTCAGCACCCGCATCTGGACGCTCAACGGCGGGCGGGGGCGGCGCGGCTGGGGCAGCGGGGTCACGCCGCTCGGATCAGGCGCCGGGGCCGGCCGCGGTACCACTGCCGCGCGGCCGCGCATGCTGCCGTTGCCGTTGGGAGCGGCGCTGCTGTTCGGGCCCGCGTTGCCGTTCGCACCCGCGCCGCCGCCCGGCCCCGGTCCGTACCCGTTCGCCGCTCTACCGCGTTGGGGGTGCTCGGCTCCGCCAAAACCCGGCTCCGCCTGCGCTCCCCCGGCGACCTTGGTCGCGGGAAGCGCGCCCGCCGGCGACCCCAGCGGCCGACCCGCGTACGCGGCGGTGGACAGCAACCGCCCAGCCCCGGCACCCGCGGCCCGGTCCGCCCCGGACGAACCGCGCAGCCGTACCAGTTCCCGCTCCAGCCGCTCGATGCGCTGGAACGCGTCGGTCTCGGTACCGGAGACCACGGCGGCCCGACCGACCGCCCGCCCAGTGGATCCGCTGGCGGTACCGGCCGCCTCGGCCCAGTCCACGCCCACCTCGGGCGTCGAGGCCGACCGCGCGAGGCTCGCCAGGCGGTCCACCCACGGCAGCAACTCGGTGGTCGCGGGCCGGTCGCCGGGGCGCTCGGCGAGCGCGGCGAGCAGGTGGTCGCGCAGCGCCGGCCGCGCGGCGAGGGCCGGGTGGCTACCCGGCGGGGGTACGTCGCGCCCGCGCGGCAGCGAGCCGGTGACGAGGAAGTACGCAACGGCACCGAAGCCGTGCACGTCGTACGCGGCGCCGACCTTGCCTTCCAGCGCCTCCGGCCCGCCCGACTCGGGCGTGTACGCGATCTGCGTAATCTCCTCCGGGCGCCAATACCGGGCACCCGTGAAGTCGATTAACCGCACGTCACCGGTGGCGAGCACCATGACGTTGGACGGCTTCACGTCCATATGCAGCACCGGGCAGGCGCCCGGCTCGTCCGGATGGTGCAGCGCGCGCAGCACGTTGGCGAGGGTGCGCAGCGTGTTCACCGCGGACAGCCGCTTGCCCGGCCCCGCGGCGGGCGCGGAGCGCACGTACTCCCGCAGGTTCACCCCGTGCAGGTAGTCGTAGACCTGGTAGGGCACCGCGTTGCCGGGCTCCGGCTGCTGGCCCGGACGGTGCGGCGGCGGGCCGTAGAAGCCGTCCGCGCGCCGGCAGATCGCCGGTACCCCCCGGTTGTTCAGGTCCATCAGGACAGCGTCGCCCTTGTCCCACGAGCGCAGCTCGTCGACGAGCGGGCGTTTCGGGTCGACCCGGAACACCTTGACCGTCATGGGCGCGCTGGACACCCCGCCGCACAACCGGACCGCCCGGTAGACCTCCGCCTGGCCGCCGGAGCCCAGGTGCGCGACGAGCCGGTACCGCTGGTAAGTCTCCGGTAGCGGGCTGGCCGGCCCGCACACGAGATCCAGCAGTGCCCCGTCGACGTCAGCCATCGCCCCTCCCAGCCCGGCGCTTCGCCGGTTCCCCTACCAAGGTA
>JBPYFB010000497.1:0-19850 GCA_051986465.1 Rugosimonospora sp. | reverse complement strand
TTGCAACCTGGGACATCCACTCGGCGTGCGTCTTCACCTGGTTGATGAGGTTCAGTTCCGCGACCTGAGGACGACCCGGCGGCGCAAACTGGGCGTTGCCACCGCACGGATCGTTCAAGAGCCCGCCTGGGCCGCTGACCGGCCGCACCTTCCAGTCAGTCCCCAGGTTGTCCGGCTGTTGGAACGCCGCCTTCAACTGCGCCAACGTATAGGTCGGGCCGGTCGCCGCCCGACCAGATGCGCCTGGGCTTGTGCCGGAGCCGCTCGCCGGTACGGGTTGCCGCGCCGAGGTGGTACACGCCGCGGCCACGAGCGCCGTCGCGCCCACGGCAACTGTCCTGAACCATCGCTGCGACAACCGCATCCGTCAATCTTATTGGCAAGAGACACGAGCACCTTTGCCGAATGCTGTCGAGCAGGCGACCGAACTCGGGCGCCACCGCGTTGCGCGGTGGCGCCCGAGCCGCTTGCGATATCCGCCGTTGTCAACCGGCGAGGTGGTAAACCCACATGGTCGGTTGCTGGCCGACCGCGGGGCCGGCGACGTACAGCCGGCCGCCCGTGATGACCGGCGTCGTCATGAACGCCTCCAACGGCTGGGTCACCGTCGACCACAGCGGCGTGCACTCAAGCTGACCGCACCCGCTGGCGTCGAACCCGCCGATCTGGCCGTTGTTCTGCGTGAAGTAGACCACGCCACCCGCGACCGACGGCGCCGCCTCGGTACCCGCGATCGCGCCGGGCAGCACGCCGAACCAGAGGAAGCCGCAGACCGCTTGGCCGCAGCCGTTCGCGTCGAACGCGAACAGGAAATCCGTACCGGCGCCGTACAGCACGCCGTTCGCGACGGTGAGCTGACCGACCGAGTCGAAGGGGGACGGGTGCGCGACCCACAGTGGCGGGCAGTTCAGGTTCTGGGTACTGCTGCAGGCGTTGGACGAGAAGGCGTAGACGGTACCGTCGTTCCCGTTCGGATCGGAGAAGTCGACGCTGGAGAAGTAGACCTTGTCGCCGCTCACGACCGGGCCGGCCTCCTGGATGAGCCCGGAGCCGGTATCCGAGCCGGACACCGGTGTGCTGGCCCATACCGGCGCACACGTCGGCTGGCCGCAGCCGGCGGCCTTGAAGGCGAGCAGCCGGTCGGACGAGGTCGCGTACACCAGCCCGTTGGCGACCGCCGGGGCCGCGTTGGCGGAGGACTTCATGGTACCGGTCCACAGTGGAGCGCACTTGTTGTGGCCGCAGCCGGCGGCGTTGAACGCCAGCAGCCGCCCGTCACCGGAGACGATGTACAGCACGCCACCGGAGACCGTCGGCGACGACTCGGTGTTGGGTACCGGCGCGGTCCAGACGGGCTTGCAGGTCGCGTGCCCGCAACCCGCCGCCTTGAACGCGTACAGCGTGCCGATCCCGTTGTCGACCGAACCGGCCGAGGAGACGAAGACCAGGCCGTCGGCGACGGCGGGCGTGCTGAACACGCCGTTGCTGAGCTGCGCCATCCACAGTGGCTGGCAGTTGAAGTCGCCGCAGCCGGTGGCCGGCCACGCGAGCAACTGGCCCGCGTCGGTACCGACGTAGGCGACGTTGCCCACCACGGCCGGCGAGGAGCGGGAGATCCCACCGAAGGTCGGATCCGCCGGACCGACCGCGACATACTCCAGGCTCAGGTTGGCGACCGTGTCCCGGGTGATGGTCTTCTCGTCCGGGTTGGCCCCGGTCACCTGCGGATCGTGGCCGAACTGCGGCCAGGACGCCGCGGGTGCGACCGCCACGGCCAGCCCGGTCGAGGTGCCGATCGGGTCGCTGCTTTCGCTGATCGCGGTGACGGTGACCGCGAACCCGCCGGCCGGGGCCGTACCCGAGGCGGTCAGCGTCAGTACGGACTCGCCGCTGATCAGCGGAGTCGGCGGGGAGAACGTCGCGGTCACGCCGGTGGGCAGGCCGCTGATGCTCAGGTCGACCGGGGTGTCGTACAGCGACGGGCTGCCCCGGAACGAGACGGTGGTCGTCGCGCTCGCGCCCACCGGTACGGTGACCGAGGCGGGGCGCAGCCGCATGGTGTAGCTGGGCTGCTGGGCGGTGGGCGTACCGGCGAACGCCGGCGCCGCCGCGCCGACCGCCAGCAGTACCGCCACGGGTAACAATGCGGATGTCAGCAGGGTTCTAGGACGCATGGCCCCGACCGTCGCACCCGCCCCTGGAACGGCGCTGACGCGACGCTGAAACCGCGCCGGTTCAGTCCGTCGGCAGCAGTGGTCCCAGCGGGCCGAGGTCGAGGTTGAGGTCGGCGCGGGACAGCCCGAAGTACCGGCACAGCTCGGTCATCTGTTCCTCCAGGGCCATCAGCGTGCTGCCGATCCGCTCGACCTGTTCCTCGGTGAGGTCGCCGACGTCGACGCGGCGCAGCGCCTGCCGCTCCACGAGTTGCCGCAGCAGCTCGACGACGGTCAGTACAAGACTGGACAGCCCGCGCTCGACCGAGTCCTGGTCCACGGCCAGCCGCCGGTCAAGCGGCCGGACCCGGGGTTCCTGCCACTGTGGATCGGCGGCCCACTCCGGCCCGGTCACGGTTGCCCCCGCGTCGGTTGCGCGGCGAGCGTGCCCACCGAGGCGATCAGCGCGCGCAGCGAGATGCGGACCAGGTCAATGTCGGCGATGGCCAGCGTGATATCCCCGCTGACCACGACGCCGGTGGCGAGCACCCGGTCGAGCAGGTCGACGAGGGCTATCTGCCGCCAGGCCTGGGGCTCGGCCGCGTTGCTCGGGACAGGCGAGGTCATGAGCCGCCGCCAATCGGCCCGGTCATGCCGGCTCCCGGATGGGCTCCGGGTCCGCCACGAAGGAGTACGGGGGCCAGGGGCCGGTCAGCTCCAGCCGGATCTGCGGGTACCGGTCCGTCAGGGTGCCGATCAGCCCGGCGAAGCCGGATTCGCCGTCGCGGTCGAGCAGGTACGCGCCGTTGAGCACCATCGGCTCGGCCGCGCCGGACAGCCGCCGGTCCTGCGGTGGGTGCCGCCGGGCGGCGACGGCGTACCGGGTGAGCGCGGTATGCACGGCGGCCGCCGCATCCGTGGTGACCCGCTGCCCCTCCTCGCGGGAGTGCAGCTCGGCCCGGCGCCGCCGCAGGTACGCCGTACCGGTCCCGCCTGCGTCACGGGGATCATCCTGGCGCGGCGTCGCACCGGGTACCGCGTACCCCTTGACGCCCCACTCGTCCCGCCCGGTCAGCCGGGCCAGCGCGCCGACCAGCTCGTCGTGGCGCTCGGCGAGCACCTCGGCGACCCGGGCGTCGTCGCGGTACACGGTGGCGAGCCGGGCCGGTACCACCGCGGCGGCTCGCGACAGCGCGTCGACCACGGCGTGGTGCGCCCGGGCGACCCGCGCCAACCAGGACAGGTCTGCCAGGTTGCGGCGTAGCGCGTCTTCGCCGAACTCGGCCAGTGGCGCGTCGCTCACCGCCGCAACGAGGCCGCAGCCGGGTACCGCCCGCACGGGGGTACCGGCGATACCGGCCAGTCCCATGGCGTCAGGAGCCGCCCCGGCCAGCACCGCGTGCAGCCAGACGCCGGTCGCGCCGGACGCTTCAGTCGTACTCATCCCGCTCCCTCCGCTCGATCTGCTGCCGGTCCCTCTGCTCGATCGGCTTGCGGACCTGGGAGCTGAGCCAGGCGTCGTGCTCCCACCAGTCGATGCCCATCTGCCGCGCGGTATCCACCGAGGCGATGACCAGCCGCAGCTTCAACGTCAGCAGTTCGATGTCGAGCAGGGTGACCCGGATGTCACCGGCGATCACGATGCCCCGGTCGAGAACCCGTTCGAGGATGTCGCCCAGGTTCGCCGGCTCCTGCCCGGCCGCCATCGGCGCGGCCGAGCTCGGCACGATGGAGGTTGGTTCTGCCATGGTTCGCCATCACCTCCCGTCGCCCTTGCCGCGTTGGTAGCGGCTCGTTCGCCGGTAGCCGAGCAGGTCGCCGGCGAGGTCCAGGTCGATCTCGTACAGGCCGAGCAGGTCGGTCGAGGTCGGGATGCGGCTGTCCTCGACCACCTCGACACCGACCAACCAGCCGTCGTCGGTGGCCTCGATCGACGTGACCCCGAGCGGCTCCTTGCCGGTCAGCGCGACGATCTGGCGCAGCCCTTCGCGGGCCGCCTCGGCCGCCGATATCTCCGGCGACGCCTGCGCGTCGCGGGAATCTCGTGATGCCATCTTCACCTCCCTCGCCTCGGCGCGCCCCGTCCGCCGGTGGTGCGCTCGCGCCCTTCGGTGTCATCGGCCGGTGCCGCCGGCGAGGTCACCCGCTCCAGCACCTGCTGTTGGGCCTCGTCCCGCTCGCGCGGACTGATCTGCCCGGCCGCCGCGGCCTCGTCCAGCTCCTCCAGTTCCCGCCGGACCGCGGCCGGGCTGTGCCGCCGCGCCTCCGCCTCCTGGGCGATCACCCTGACCACCGAGGTGAGCCCGCGCACCGGGGCGTACGGCAGGGTCAGCAACGCGGTCAGGATGCCCACGGCTCACCCCACGAGTTGCTGGGCGCTGACGAAGTCGTACGGGGCGAGCGGGCCGAGCAGCCGCATCTGGACCAGGTTCCGCCGCTGCTCGGCGAAGTCCCGTACCGCCTGGACGAACTCCTCTTCGTTGTCCAGGTCGACGAGGAACGAGACATTCATGGCGTCCAGTTCGTGGCTGGGCGGCCCGGCCGCGTGCGTCACCGCGTGCGGTCCGACCGCGTCGATCAGCTCCTGGGTCTCCGCGTCCCGGCTGCGCTCCACGGCCCGGTTGACCAGTTCGCCGAACTGGATCCGCTGCTGCCGGCACTCCGGCTCCGGCCGGCCGCGTATCTGGTCGGCGAGCGCGGCGACCGCGGCATCCCGCTCCAGCAAGGCACCGATGAACTCCGCCTCGTCGAAGCGGCCGCGCACCGTGTACTGGACCCGGCTCTCCAGCTCGCCGAGGGCCGTGGCGAACCGGTCCTGGTGCGCGTCCAGCAGGTCACGGACGGCGCCCGCATCGCCCAGGACGGCGCCGAACCGGACCGGCACCACCGGGGCGACCGCCGCGGTGGCGTCGAGCAACCGTTGGTACGCCATCAGATCAGCGGGGCGGCCCAGCGGCTGCGCCAGGTCGATCTCGCTGACTAGTGCGGCCAGTTTGCCCTGCCGGATCGTGGTCACCTGGCTCGGCGGGCTGCCGATCCCCTCCGCGTCACCAGTCGGCTCCACATCCGACGGGACGATGGCGTACACGAACAGTCCGGTCTCGCCGGCCGGCTGGCTCGGCTTGTCAGTCATCTGCGCGCTCCTCTTCCCGGCGGCGGGTGCGCTCCCGATTGGAGCCGCGCTCACCCACCGAATCCGCCACCGCACCACTGATCTCCTTGGCCGCCTTGCCGAGGCCCGAGATCGCCTTGCCCTTGCCCGCCGCCCCGGCCGCGTCGCCGACCATGTCGGGCAGGCCCTTCTGCCCCTCCGGGGTGATGCTCAGCCGGTCGGCCGCCTCGGCGAAGCGCAGATACGTCTCCACGCTCGCGATGACCACCCGTGCGTTGATCTCCACCAGGTTGATCCCGATCACCGCGACCGACACCTGCGCGTCGATCACCACACCCTTGTCCAGTACCGTCTCGACGACGTCAGCAAGAGTGCCGCCGCCGCTCTGCAGCGCGCCGCCGCTCTGGCCTCCGCCGGCTGTGGCTACCGTCATCGCTCTCGCTCCTCCTGCCTACGCCGGACCACTGGACCTCGGGACGAGTCGGAGGCGCGCCGCGGCGCACGGCGCCGCTCCGGCTCCACCCGCGACTCCCGCTCCGCCGCCGGGCGGCGGGCTCGCGCGGGCTGCCGCCGCGGCGGTGGCCGCTCCTCCGCCGGCTCGGGCTCCTCGTCGTCCTCGTCGTCGTCCTCGTCGTCGTAGTGGTCGTCTTCGTCGTACTCGTCGGCCTCGTCGGTATCGCCGTCGTCGTTATCGCCCTCGTCGGTATCGCCGTCGGCTGTGTCGCCCTCTTCGGCGTCCTCGGCCTCGTCCGCGCGGTCCCGCTCAGGCCGCTCGTCGGCCTCCCGCTCCTCGCGCAGCGCGGTCTCGTGGTCCTTGACCACCTCGGAATCCTCGATCTCGCCCCGCCAGCCCTCGACCGACTCCGGGTCGAGCACGGTCTGCGTCATCACGTGCCGGACGAAGTGCTTCAGCTCCAGCCGCGCCCGACGCCCCTGTGCCCGCCAGAGGTTGCCGGTGCGCTCGAAGAGGCCCTGCGGGTGGTACTCGAGGACGACCAGGATCCGGGTCAGGTCGGAGCCGATCGAGTGGAAGCTCACCGTGCCGTCGACGGAGCCCTTCTCGCCCTTCGACCGCCAGTGGATGAGCCGGTCTGGGATCTGCCGGACGATCGTCGACTCCCAGCTGCGGTGCGACCAGAAGACCTGTGCCTTCCAGGTCATCTTCTCGTCGGACTCGTTCTGCGCCTGCTCGACCTTCTTCATCAGGCTCGGGAAGTCGCGGAACTGGGTCCACTGGTTGTAGGCGACCCGTACCGGTACGCCCACGTCGATGGCCTCGACGATGTTGACTACCTTGAGCTTCTGGCCCCGCTGGCCACCCTTGCCGCGGCCTCCGCCGAGCGCCGACATCATTTTCTCCTTACCGCCGGCCAGCCCGGCATGCAGCATCGCCTTCACTGGAGATTGGCCCTCGGCGAGCCGCTGCGCGCCGGTTGCGGCAGCGAGCAGTCCGGGACCGCCGCCCCGGCCGGCGTACTCCCCGAGCCGGGCGGTGGCGTCGGTGAGCCGCTCGGTCACCGCCTGCACGGCCCGCTCGCCGAATGCGGAGGCGAGGTTGCGCAGCTCGCCGACGAGTTCGTCACGGACCTTGTCGCTGAGATTCGTGGTCGTCATGGTCATCGCCCTCGCCCTCGCCGACGTGCGGTGGCCCCTGCCCGCGCCGTGGGCTGCTCCTGCTCCTCATCGGGCGCCGCCTGGTCCTCGGCCTCCGCCTGGTCCTCGGCCTCCGGCTCGTCCTGCTGCCGCCGGGTCGCCGACCTGCGGCGCATTCCCTCGGCGCGGCCGCGCAGCCGGTCACTGACCGCGTCGACACCACTGCTGGCCGCGGCCGACACGGCCGCCTTGCCCGCCGTGGCCAGCGGTGCGCCCAGCGCGCCCAAGCCGCTCAGTTCCGGGCCCGCGCCAAGCAGGCTCGCGGCGACCTTCTTCAGCCCGCCCGGCTGCGCACTGCTCCGGCCCGCGGCGGCCGCGACGGCCAGCGTGAGGACCGTGCGCAGTTTCCGGCGGCGACCGAGGAGGTAGCCGACGCCGACCGCCAGCGCTACCCGTGTCCCGCTCGTCATATTTCTCCCCTCGCTCCCCGGTGTGCCGGGGACGCCTTATCGCCTTTGGCCGCGACCGGAAAGTCGGCCCGAATCGGGCCGACGGAAATGTTCTGACGTCCGGTCGCGTATCAGCGGACCCGGCACAGATCCCCGAATCCGCGATCCACGAAACGCTTCGTGGTGAATTTGTGGACCCCCCGCGCGAGCGAACCGGATAACCGGCTAAGGAGGGAATACTCCTTACAGAACGGACAATGAGGCAGCTCTGAGCAGGGAGAACGCAAATGTTGCCCGATGCTAATCAAGCTGGAACGTAATCCGACAATGAGGATTAGGAGACATTTCTTAGATCGACGCCCGACCATTTCCGGGGCCATTCCGCGACGTCTTTGTCATTCCGCAGCGGTATGGTCTGACTACCTTGAGTAAAGGTCGCGCCAGGCAGATTCCGGTCGCGGCTGGCGCCTTACGGGGTGATGACGAACAGCCTGTCCGGACCGGTACGCACGGCCACGAGGTGAAGCGCGGCCAGGGCGTCCGGCCACGGGTCGGACGAGGCGTGGCTGTAGACGAGCCAGATCCGGTGCCCCGCCGCGGTTGAGGCGAGCGCGTGGGCCAGCGCGGCCCGCGCAGCCGGGACGGTACGGTCGCCGGCGATGACGATGCGCGCCGAGGCCGGGTACCGCACGTACCAGCGGATCGCGCTCGGCCCGCCGCGCCGGAACACCGGCCGGTCGGCGGACCAGTAGTACGCGAACGCGTACTGGTCGAGCATGTTGATCAGGATCGTGTCGCCGGGCGCCCGGTGGGCCGCGACGTACCGCACCTCGGGGCGCACGTCGGCGGTGGGGCCGGTCGGCAGGGTCGGCGCTGCGTCGTTGCCGGGCCACGTGTAATCGACGTACGGGAAGCGCAGCCATCGCGCGTTGGCGACCGTGTACCCGCCGACCGCCACGACGGCGACCAGCACCGCGGCGAGCAGCCGCCGGCCGTCCGGTACCAACCGTCCGGCCAGTGCCGCGATCCCCGCGACGCCCGCGCCCCCGGCGACCGCGAGGGTGACGAACAGGAAGTGCGACGTGCGCAGGTCCAGCAGCGGATAGATCTTGCCGACACCGGCGGCCACCATGCCGACCGGCAGCGCCACCAGGGCTACCGCGGTAGCCGGGCGACCGGTCCGCGCGACCGTGACCACCCCGATCGCGGCCAGCAGCACGAACAGCGGCCACGCCTCGCCGAGCACGGGCGCAAGCCGGTCCGCGCGGTGCAGGAGGTACCCGGGCAGCGCCCGCAGCGTCGGGAAGTACTCGACCCAGTAGTCGTACAGGTCGCCGGTACGGCCCGGCTTGTCGATGACGAGGTAGTCGAAGGCGAACCCGGCGGCCGTGATCGCGCCGAGCACCGCGATCTCGGCGAGCTGGCGCCATGCGCGCCGGACGAGCGCGACGAGGCCCAGGCCGCCCAGCACGGCCATGCCGGCCGGGACCGCGACGTGGCTGAGCACGCAACCCACGCCCATGGCCACCAGCAACACCGCGGCCCGCCGCCGCGACCACGCGGACTCTACCCACACGGCGAGCGCGAGCAGGCCCACCGCGACCGCGCCGTCCGCGGTGTACTGCTTGAGATCGTGGCGCAGTTGCTGGGCCGGCAGCAGCAGGGCCGCGGCCGCGCAGACCAGCGCGGCGAGCACCGCCTGGCCGCGGCCGCGCCAGCCCAGCAGCCGGCCGAACGCGTAGCCGGCGCCGACGCTGGCCGCGAGGAACAGCAACGGGACGATCCGCTGCGCCTGCCCGCCGACCGGGAACGGCTGAAGTAGCAGCGTCCAGCCGAGCGGGCCGGACGCGGTCATCCACCGCACCTCCGGGAGGCTGGCCTTCGCGGACAGCGCCACCCACGCCTCGTCCAGCGTGTACGACTCGTGCAGTACCGGCCCGACGGAGTGCACGACCGGTACCAGCACCAGGCAGGCGAGGACGGCGAGGAGGTCGGCGTACCGGCGCGGGCGGCGCGCCAGCGGGGTGCCGGAGACCGGCGCGAGCGGATCCAAACGCACCGATGTCACGCCTCGATCTCCTCACCCTCCACTGTGGCACGGCGCAGCGTACCGGACCGACTACGTCTCGCGCGGCCCCGAACGCGGCCGTGCCGGCCAGCCTCCCCACACTGTCCGGGGTGCGGTACGCGCGGCAGTACGGTGTATCGACTCTGCCGCTTGGGTACCGCACCACCATGACGGATCAGCCTCTCCCACCTGACGTTGTTGACGACGGCGCGAGCGACGTGCTGGCCGAGGACGAGGTCGTGCACGTACCGCCGACGACCGAGGAGTTGGCCGGCAGCGTCGAGCCCGGCTCCACCTACCTGCCCGACGTACCCGACTGGGACGACCCGGCCGCCGAATGAGGCAGGTGGCTCGGGACCCGGTGCTCCCCGTGGACGAGGTGCCCGGGCCGCGAGCGTCGCCGTCGGTTATCCGGGTGGCCGGCCGCACCTGGACCCGCTGGCGTTGGAGCGCTACCGCGAACAGTTCTCGACAACCTGAGGTCTCTTTTGGGGGTATTCATCCCGACCTCGACTAACCTGGGGGCCATGGGGTATCCGGCGCCGCATGGCTGAATCTTCCCTTGCGGGCGCCGGCTCGTTGACCCGGCGCGGTCTCGTGGCCGGCGGTGCGGCCTCGGGTCTGCTCCTCGCAACGGCGGGCCGGGCGCTCGCCGCGTCGGCGTCGGCGAATTCACTGCCGGTCTCCGCCATCGAGCAGATAGTCGGGGCGGACGGGCGCGTCAGCAACGGCGTGTTGGAGATTGACATCGACCGCGATGACATCCACGCGTCCATCCACGGCGTCCCGTTCCTGCCTGGCTTCCAAATCCAACACGAGCTCTTCTTCCAGGCGATCGGCGGGGGACGGGCAATCCTCAACGGCGACCTGGCCCTCAAACCATCGGAGACGCAGCCGGTCATCGACGGCTTCCTGCACGAGGGCCTCGTGTTCCAGGCGTTCCATCAGCACCTGTACGACCTGCAGCCGGACGTGTGGTTCATGCATTACCGCGGCGTGGGCGATGCGCTGGCGCTGGCTCGCCACATCCGCGCGGTGATCGACCAGACGAACGTCAAGCTGCCGCAGCACGCACCGTCACACCCGACCACTCCGTTGCCGGCCAACAGACTCGCCGACATCCTCGGCGGCGATGCGACCATTGGCGAGAACGGAGTCGTGACCGTGGAGGTGCCGCGCGCGCACGGCGTGACGCTGGGCGGTATCCACGTCAAGCCGGAGCTCGGCGTCTCCACCAATATCCAGTTCGAGCCGTTGTCCGGCGGCAGGGCGGCCGTCGTGCCGGACTTCTCGATGACCGCGACGGAGATCCGGCCCGTCATGGCCGTCATGCGCGAGCACGGCTGGGACGTGGGTTGCCTGTACAACCAGGAGACCGCGGAGAGCCCGCAACTGTACTTCAGCCACATGTTCAAGACGGGCGACCCGGTACGGCTGGCCCGCGAGATCCGGGCAGGGCTGGTGCGTACCGACATCAAGCACTGATAGGAGCAGCGCCTGTCCCGGCCGGCATAGGATCTCCGAAGGCACTACCGGCCACGACGTCGTGGCGGAGCGGAGAGACGATGGGCGCGAGCTACCGGGTGTTGTCCGACGCTGACGTTGAGCACTTCCTGACGCACGGGTATGTCCTCGTACGCGGCTGCTTCAGCGCGGAGGCCGCGCGCGAGTACACGCAGACGATGTGGACGCGCCTCGGCTACGACCCGGACGACCGGTCCAGTTGGGCGGCACCGTCGGTACACATGCCCAGCCATCGCGTCATCGATGTGGCCAGCTTCGCGCCGCGCGCGTGGGGCGCGGTCTGTGATCTGGTGGGTGGCCCGGAACGGATCTCGGCGAGCACGCCGTACACGTGGAACGACGGGTTCATCGTCAACCTCGGCGAGGGTGCGGACCGACCGTGGGCGGAGGCTTCGGCGGATGCGCCGGGCTGGCACAAGGACGGCGACTTCTTCCGGCACTTCCTCGACTCACCCGAGCAGGGGCTGCTCACCCTCGTGCTCTGGTCCGACGTGCGGCACCAGGGCGGCGCGACGTTCGTGGCGGCCGACTCGGTCCCGCCGGTCGCCCGGTTCCTCGCCGCGCACCCCGGTGGCGTGTACCCGCCCGAGGTGCCCACTCCGGACCACGGCGAGGGTACCCGCCCCGCGGTCTTCGACTTCACCTCGCTGGTGTCCGGGTGCGGTGAGTTCGTTGAAGCCACCGGGGAAGTCGGCGACGTGTACCTGTTGCACCCGTACATCCTGCACGCCAAGGCACAGAACGTGTTGCGGGCGGTACGAGTCATCACCAACCCGCCGCTGACCCTGGCCGAGCCGATGCGCTTCGACCGGGACGATCCGGCCGATTACTCCATTGTGGAGCGTGCGGTACTGCGCGCGTTGGGTACGGACCGGCTCGACTTCGCCCCGAGCGCGCCACGCGAGGCGCTGGTACCGCCGCGGGTCATCCGGCAGCGGGAGATGCTGGCGCAGGAGGCCGCGAGGCTGGCGGCTCGCTAAGTACGTCCACAGTGGACGGTACCGCGAACGGCCGTTCCGCGAAGGCGCGCAGGTCCGCCTCGGTAACGGGACGCTGGCACAGGTGTGCCGTCAACGACGCGACTCCGAAGCCGCAGACCCGCCCCTGGCACCAACCCATACCGGTACGGGTAAGCAGCTTCACGGTACGCGCGTCGGTGGCGGCCAGGTCGACCACGGCCGCCCGAACCTCGCGCGCCGGTACCTCCTCGCAGCGGCACACCGGTACCTCGCCGGGTAGCTCCTCGGTCAGGTACCGGGGCACGGGGTGCGCGGCGTGCAGCGCGGTGGCGAAGTGGCGCAGCCGGGCGCGCCTCGCGTGCAGGGCGCGCGGCACGGCCGCCCCGGCCGCGGACCGCCCGGCGATCTCGCCCTCGGTCACCGCCAGCTCCGCGCCGCCGACGCCGGTCGACTCGCCGGCCGCCCAGATCCCGGGCACGCTCGTGGCCTGGTTCTCGTCGGCCGCGACGAGCAGGCTGCCGTCGGCACCGACCGCGGTCTGGCAACCCGCCTGGAGGAACAGGTCGAGCTGCGGGGTGAACCCCCAGCCGACCGCGAGCGCGTCGCACGCCACCGTGCGGGCGGTACCGGGCCGCGGGCGCCCGTACCGGTCGAGCCGGGCGAGCTCGACCGCCTCCAGCCGCTCGCTGCCCAGCGCGCGCAGCACAGCCGTACGGCGCCGGTACGGGGTGCGGTGGCGGGCCAGTTCGGTCAGGTACCCGAGCGCCTCGCCGAGCTTCGCCGGGGATCGCGCCACGGCACCCGGGTACCGGAGCAGGGCGGCCGGCGAGTTGGCCTCCGCCACGACGGGTACCTGGGCACCCCGCGACAGCAGGGCCGCCGTGACCGGCAGCAGGAACGGGCCGGTACCCGCCACCACCACCCGCTGCCCGGCGAGTACGCCGTGCGACTTGAGCAGTGCCTGCACCCCGCCAGCGGCCAGCACGCCGGGCAGGTCCCACCCGGGGAAGGGCAGCTGCCGGTCGTAGGCTCCGGTGCTCAGCACCAACCGGCGCGCCCGTACCGCGACCGGTTCGCGGGCGGCGGCCGGCTCGTCGCCCGCAAGGCACGTCAGCGACCAGCCGTCGGGTACCGGCATGACGGTCTGGACGTGATGGCGGGGGAGCAGGGTGACCCCGTTCGCCGCGACCCGGCGGCGCAGCGCGGCAAAGCTGGACCAGCCGTGGTACAGCCGCGCGTCGACCGGTTCGGCGCCGTGCCGCCAGTACTGGCCGCCGGGGTGGGTACCGGCGTCGACGAGCAGTACCGCCGCGCCCGCCTCGGCGGCGGCGGCCGCCGCGGCGAGACCGGCCGGGCCGGCGCCGACCACGGCGAGGTCGGCGGCGCGGGGCTCAACAGGCGAGATCATGGTGACCGGTTCCCTCCTGGGTGCGCACCACGTCGCCGGGGCGCGCGACCACCAGGCAGGCGCGTACGGACGGCCGGCCGTTGACGGTGACCAGGCAGTCGAAGCAGACCCCGATGCCGCAGAACAGGCCGCGCGGCCGGCCCTCGCGCCGGGTGGTGCGCCACGACCGCACGCCCGCCGCGGCCAGTGCCGCGCCGATCGTCCAACCCTCGCGGCAGGCAATCTCGCGGCCGTCCAAGGTGATCGTGAAGCTCATCCGGCCGCCTCGGCGAAGCGCTCGGGACGGAACGGGTGCAGCGGCAGGTCGGTCGGCTCGCCGCGCAGGCTCTGGCCGATCAGCAGGCCGGTCGCGGCGGACAGCCCGATGCCCGCGCCCTCGTGGCCGCAGGCGTGCCACAGCCCGGGCGCGCGCGGATCCGGGCCGATCACCGGCAGGTGGTCCGGGCAGTACGGCCGGAACCCGCGGTAGGCGCGCAGCGCCACGACCTCGGCGAGGAACGGGAACAGCCGCACCGCACCGGCGGCCAGCCGGCGGATCGCCTCCGCCGACCAGGCGCGGTCGAACCCGACCCGCTCCCTGGTGGCGCCGATCAGCACGGTGCCCGAGGGCGTCCCCTCGACCACGGGCGACGCCTGCAGCGCGGCCGAGTCGCTGGCCACATCGGTCACGTAGTCGGCCGCGTACACCTTGTGCCGTACCACCCGCGGGAGTGCCTCGGTCACCAGGACGAACCCGCGGCGGGGTGCGACCGGTACCGGTACCCCGGCCAGCGCCGCCACCTCGCCCGCCCAGGTACCGGCGCAGTTGACGACCGCGCCGGCGGCGAGTTCGCGGCGGGCGGTACGCACCCCGGTGACCCGGTCGCCGTCCCGGATGAAGCCGGTGACCGCCTCGCCCAGCAGCATCTGCGCACCCGCCTCGCGAGCCAGCCGCAGCAGCAGCGCGGTCGCCATCATCGGTTGCACCTGGAGATCCTGGGGGTAGCGGAAGCCGCCGGCCAGGTCGCCGGTGAGGTTGGGTTCGTGCTCGCGCAGGTCGGGCGCGGATACCTGGATCGCCGTCACCCCCGCGGCCGCCTGCTGTCCCGCGAGCGTGGCGAGCCCGTGCAGGCTCGCCTCGGACGCCGCCACGACCAGGCCGCCCTTCGGGTCCAATTCGGCCCGCGCGCCGAAGGTCGTGCCGAGCACCGGTACGCCGGCCAGCGAGTGCCACACCGTCCAGGACAGCAGCGCCAGCTCCAGTTCGGGGCCGGGTTCCTTGTCCGAGACCAGCAGGTTGCCCTCGCCCGCGCCGGTGGTACCGCCCGCCAGCGGACCCCGGTCGATCACGCACACCCGCAGCCCGGCCCGGCTGGCGTGGTACGCGCAGGCGGCACCGACGATCCCCGCGCCGATGACGACGACGTCGACGCTCGCCATGCCGCGCCCTCCCCGGTGCCGGCGCCGTTGCCACCGATTGTGTGATGTGACATTGTACCGTCATGGCTGCCGAACGCACCCCTTGGCACGGCGTCCTCGTCGCGACGGCCCTGCCATTCACCGACGATCTCGCGGTCGACTTCGACCGGTACGCGGAGCACGTGGCCTTCCTGGCCGGCGAGGGGTGCCACGGCGTGGTACCCAACGGGTCGCTGGGCGAGTACCAGACCCTGACGCCGGAGGAGCGTTCGCAGGTGGTACGCGCCGCGGTGGCCGCCGCGCCGGAGGGCTGCACGGTGCTGCCGGGGATCGCGGCGTACGGGTCGGCCGAGGCTCGCCGGTGGGCGCAGGACGCCGCCGAGGCCGGGTGCCCGGCCGTGATGCTGTTGCCGCCCAACGCCTACCGCGCCGACGAGCGCGTGGTGGTCGAGCACTACCGGGCGGTCGCCGAGGTGGGGCTGCCGATCGTCGCGTACAACAATCCCATCGACACGAAGGTCGACCTGACCCCGGACCTGCTGGCCCGGCTGTACGGCGAGGGCCTGATCGTGGCGGTCAAGGAGTTCTCCGGGGACGTGCGCCGCATCTACCGCATCGCCGAGCACGCGCCCGGCCTGGACGTGCTCGTCGGTGCGGACGACGTCACCCTCGAACTCGCGCTGGCGGGCGCGCCCGGCTGGGTGGCCGGGTACCCCAACGCGCTGCCGCGCAGTTGCGTCGAGCTGTTCCAGGCGGCGCGCGAGGGCGATCTCGGTACCGCGCTGCCGCTGTACCGCGCGCTGCACCCGCTGCTGCGCTGGGACTCGCTGACCGAGTTCGTCCAGGCCATCAAGCTGTCCATGGACGTCCTCGGCCGGTACGGCGGCCCGTGCCGCCCGCCGCGCCTGCCGCTGCTGCCCGAGCAGGCGCGCGTCGTACGGGAGGCCACCGAGAAGGTGGCCGCGGCCGGGTACCGCTGACGCCATGCGCAGCAGCCGGGTCTTCGCGGCCGTCGACTCGCACACCGAGGGCATGCCCACCCGCGTCATCACCGGTGGGATAGGCGCCATTCCGGGCGAGACCATGGCCCGGCGGCGGCAGTACTTCCTGGACAACCTCGACCACCTGCGCACGCTGCTGATGTACGAGCCGCGCGGGCACGCCGCGATGAGTGGCGCGATCCTGCAGCCGCCGACCCGGCCCGACGCCGACTGGGGCGTGCTGTACATCGAGGTGAGCGGGTGCCTGCCGATGTGCGGTCACGGCACGATCGGGGTGGCGACGGTACTCGTGGAGACCGGCATGGTCGCGGTCACCGAGCCGGTCACCGAGATCCGGCTGGACACCCCGGCCGGGCTGGTCGTCGCCGAGGTACGGGTCAGCGACGGGCACGCCGAGGCGGTGACGCTGCGCAACGTACCGTCCTTCGCGTACCAGCTCGACGCGGTGGTGCAGACGGCGAGCTTCGGTCCGGTACGGGTGGACGTCGCGTTCGGCGGCAACTTCTACGCGATCGTCGGGCTGGAGGCGCTCGGCATCCCGTACACCCCGGCGCAGGCGCCGGTACGCCAGCGGATGCTCGACGCCGGTCTGGAGATCATGGCGGCGGTCACCGGGCAGCTCGCGCCCAAGCACCCGGAACAGTCGGAGATCCAGGGTTGCCACCACGTCTACCTCGCGGCACCGGGCTCGACGGCGGCCCTGTCCCGGCACGCGATGGCGATCCATCCGGGCTGGTTCGACCGCTCGCCGTGCGGCACCGGCACCTCCGCGCGGATGGCGCAGTTGTACGCGCGCGGCGAGCTCGCCCTCGACACGGACTTCGTGAACGAATCGCTTATCGGCAGCCGGTTCGTCGGGCGGTTGACCGGAACCACCACGGTCGGTGAGCTGCCCGCGGTACTCCCGACGGTGACCGGGCGGGCCTGGATCACCGGCATGGGCCAGTACCTGCTCGACCCGACCGACCCGTACCCGGCCGGCTTCCTGATCTGACGGAGTCCACATGCCCACCGCGAACTCGGCACCGATGCCGGTGCTGCTCGACGCCGATCAGGTGGCCGGCGCGCTGAGCTGGCCCGCGGCGGTCGCCGCCCTGCGCGGCGCGCTGGCGGCCGGGTTGGATCCCGAGGCGGAGCCGGCCCGGGTCTCGTTCGGCGTGGGTACCGGCGAAATCCTCGCGATGCCCTCGCACTCCGGCCGGGTCGCGGGCGTGAAGCTGGTGAGCATCGCCCCGGGCAACCCAGGGCGCGGCCTGCCCCGCATCCACGGGGTGTACGTGCTGTTCGACGCCGCGACGCTGGTACCCGTCGCGGTGCTCGACGGTGCCGCGCTGACCTCGCTGCGTACCCCCGCGGTATCGGCGCTCGGGGTGGACCTGGTGGCACCGGCGGCGCCGCGGCGGTTGGTCGTGTTCGGCACGGGTCCGCAGGCGTACGGGCACGTACACGCGCTGCTCGCGGTGCGCCCGATCGAGACGGTCGGCGTGGTCGGGCGCGACGCCGCGGGTACCGACGCGTTCGTCCGGCGGCTGCGCGCCGAGGGGATCGCGGCCGACGCCGCCGGCCCGGACGCGGTCGCCGCGGCCGACCTCGTCGCCTGCTGCACCACGGCGCGCACGCCGCTGTTCGCCGGGAGCCTGCTCGCCGAGCACGCGGTGGTCGTCGCCGTCGGCTCGCACGAGCCGGACGCCCGCGAGGTGGACGCTGCGACGGTGCGCCGCGGTGCGCTGGTGGAGTCCCGCGCCGCCGCCACCAGCGAGGCGGGCGACATCGTGCAGGCCCTGGCCGAGGGCGCGGTCGGCGACCGCGACCTGGTCACGCTGGCCGACCTGGTGCGCGACCCGGGCGCCGCCCGGCCCCGCCTGTTCAAAACGGTGGGCATGGGCTGGGAGGACCTGGTCGTGGCCGCTGCGGTCGTGGACGCCGTGGAGCGGGGACGGCATGAGCGCATCGTTTGAGGTGCCGGCGCTGCGCGCCCGGCCGAGCATGCGTGGCCAGGTCATCCACGCGTTGCGCGCCGCGCTCGTCACCGGCCAGATGCGGCCGGGCGAGGTGTACAGCGCCCCAGCGCTCGCCGCGCGGTTCGGCGTCTCCGCCACCCCGGTGCGCGAGGCCATGCTCGAACTGGCCAAGGAGGGGCTGGTACTGGCGGTCCCGAACAAGGGCTTCCGGGTACGCGAGCCGTCCGACCGCGAGCTGGACGAGATCACCGAGATCCGGCTGCTGCTGGAGGTACCCGCCACCGCCGCCGTCGCGGGTCGGGCCAGCCCGGACGAGCTGGCCCGGCTGGCTCCGATGGCGCGCGAGCTGGTCGAGACCGCACGCCGCGGCGACCTCATCGGGTACGTCGAGCAGGATCGGCGTTTCCACCTCGACCTGCTCGCGCTCGCCGGCAACCAGCACCTGGTAACGCTCGTCGGCGAGCTGCGGTGGCGCTCGCGCCTGTTCGGCCTGCAGCGGCTCGCCGACACCGGCGGGCTGGCCGCCTCCGCGATCGAACATGTGCGGATGCTGGAACTGGTAGCGGCGGGCGACGCGGCCGGGCTGGAAACGTTGGTGCGCCAGCACATCGGCCACGTGCGCGGTAGCTGGGCCGGCCGCGACGAGATGCCGTGACCGCGGTGCGCCGGCTACCGGAGGTCGGTCACCCCAGTCAACGAGCCGCTGACCAGGCCGCTGGGGTGGATACCGCCATTGGCTCTGGGTGTGGACGGCGTCTTCGGCTGTACGACGGGCACCGCGCTCGCCGGCGCGTTGGAAGTCGGTGGCTTGGTGGTCGGTGTGCCGGTTGCCGGCGCCGCGGACGTCGGCGGGGCGGTCGGCGTGGGCTTGCTCGGCGTGGGCTTGTTCGACGTGGGCCTGTTCTGCTGCGGCACGACGGCGGGGATCACATTGTTCGGCCCGGCGGTGGCCCGCGCCCCCGCGGGCTGCGCCGCCGCGCCTTGTGCGCCGTTGCGTCCCGGGTCGGCGTGGTGCGAACGATCGGTCGGCCTGCCCGCCGTCCGGCCTGGCGTTGCGGAGCGCGCCGTCGAAGGCCGGAGCGTGGGCCGAAGCGATGGTTGCCCGAATGGGTCGCCGGGCGTCGGCGGTGTCAGCCTCGGTATGCCGTCCGGGGGAGTGGAAGCCCGCAGGCCGTCACCCCCGAACGCGAGGCCTGTGACGCCGGCGAGGCCGGCGACCACGACCAGCGTGGCGGTGGCGATCCGGCGTGAGGTCTCCGTCCGTAGCGCATGCTGGCTGCCCTCGGGAAGCAGGACGCCGCCGTCCGGCCAGATCGGCCAATCCGAGGGTACGAGCGGGGGCGGCGAGACCTGGCGCACGGCGGTGTGGGCGGCCCGGGCTTGCCTGGCGTGCGGAGGAGCCTGGCCGAGCAACGAGGCGACGGGTATCTGGCCAGACGACGCCCGTCTCCGAGTCGACCGTTGCAGAGTGTGCCGGCGCATGGCCCCATAGTAGTCAGAGGCAGCGATGTCCGGTCTAGACGTGCGGCGAAGAATTATTGACGGTTATCGCTGATTAGCCCGATCGGTGCCACGTATATGAGCATGAAAGCCGGCATATTCGGCAAGCCGTGCGGTGGCCCGGCGGATGTATTGCGAGAAATCCTCCGGGCCACCGCGACAAGTATCCAGATCAGCCGCTGACGCCCAATGCCTGGAAGTCATCCATGCCGTAGTAGGCATCGATATAGACATTGGTTGTCTTCGTCGAGCGGTAGTTGAGCGCCTTGTCATACGTGAACGGCAGGAAGGCCGCGGTGTCCATGGCCATCTTGTCGATGTTCGCCCAGTCCTGAGCCGCCTTGGCGGGGTCGGTCTCCGCGACTGCGGCGTCGATCGCCGAGTTGATCGCCGGGTCGTTGATCTCGGAGTAGTTGCTGTTGCCGTTGGCCAGGATCTTGCGCCCGTCGACCAGCACGTCCATGAAGCCGTACCCGGTCGGGAAGTCCGCACCCCAGCCGGCGACCATCAGGCCGTAGCCCTTCTTCTGCACGTTGGCCGGCGACCCGATGGTCGTGGCGTAGTACAGCGACTGGTCCGACTCGTCGAGGGTGGCGTTGATGCCGACCTTGGCCAGCGCCTGCTGCAGCGCCTGCGCGACCAGCGGGCCCTTGCCCTTGTTGGTGGTGGCGATGGTCGTCTTGAACCCGTTGGGCTGGCCGCACGCGGTCAGCGCCGCCTTCGC
>JBPYFB010000496.1:0-18555 GCA_051986465.1 Rugosimonospora sp. | reverse complement strand
GGCAGACGCCGAGCTTCAACCAGTACCACACCAACTACGAGGGCACCGGCCACACCGGCTACTCCTTCGGTACCCTGTTCAACTTCGACACCGCGCTCACCAACCGGTACGGGTCCTGGTCGAGCCTGCCGGACTACGTGCAGCGGGCGCAGGCGCAGAACTACGAGAACGTGCGGTCGCAGTTCGAGGCGTTCATCGCGCACTCGACCAACGCCGCGGCGCCCTCGACCGGCACCATCTACTGGCAGCTCAACAAGGGCTGGCCGACGCTGCTCTGGTCGCTGTACAACAACGACGGTGACCAGGCGGGCTCGTTCTTCGGCGCGCAGAAGGCGAACGCGACGCTGCACGCCATCTTCGCCCTCGACAGCCAGACGGTGACCGTGGACAACCTGGGCCCGGCGAGCCAGTCCGGGGTGACCGTGGAGTCCAAAGTGTACAGTACCGCCGGCGCGCTGCTGGACGACCGTACCTCGGGCAGCCTCGCGCTCGCCTCGCAGCAGGTACTCACCAACGTGCTGGCGCCGACCGTACCGACCGCGGCCAACACGGTGTACTTCGTCGAGCTGCTGGTGCGCCAGAACGGCACGCTGGTCGACCGCAACGTGTACTGGCAACCCACCACCGGCGACGTCGTCAACTGGAGGAAGACCCTGGGCGCACCGCAGGCGGCGATGTCCTCGTACGCCAACCTCACCGCGCTGAGCAGCCTGCCGCAGGCGACGGTGGGCGCGAGCGCGACGACCGTGAACCAGGCCGGACCCGCCGGTGCGGACCGGTTGACGACCGTCACCATCACCAACACCTCGACGACGCCGGCGGTCGGCTTCTTCCTGCGCGCCGACATCCGCCGGGGCACCGCGGCCGGCGCCGAACTCGCCGGCGACAACGAACTGCAGTCGGCGGTCTGGAACGGCAACGACGTCACGCTCTGGCCGGGCGAGTCGGAGACGGTCACGGTCCGGTACCGCTCCGCCGACCTTTCCGGCGCGACCCCGGTGGTCAGCGTCGCCGGGTGGAACGTACCGAAGATTGATACGGTGGCCTGATCATGAGACGCCCCCACGTTTCCCTTGCCGTACAGGTTGCGGCGCTGCTCGCCGGTTGTGCGACGGCGCTCACCGGTTGTGCGAAGGCGCCCGCCAAGCCGGCGGCGACCCAGCCGTACCCGAACGTCATCGTCCCGGCGCCGGCGAGCGCCCTGGCGACCGTCGGCGTGACGTTCACGCTCGCGTCCGCGGCGACCATCTCGTCCGACGCCGCGGATGTCGGTGACTACCTCGCCGGCATCCTGCGCCGCTCCACCGGCTTCGCGCTGCCGGTCGGCCCGGGATCCGGCTCCGGCACCATCGCGCTGCTGCTGTCCGGCGCGCCGGCCAGCGCCGGTACGCAGGGCTACCAGCTCACCATCACCGACAGTACGGTGGTCATCCGGGCCAACCAGCCGGCGGGACTCTTCGACGGGGTACAGACCCTGCTCCAGCTGATGCCGCCGGCGGTGGAAAGCGCGACCGTCCAATCAGGACCGTGGACCGTACCCGGTGGGACCATTGTGGACAGTCCGCGCTTCGGGTACCGGGGCGCGATGCTCGACGTCGCCCGGCACTTCTTCACCGTGGCACAGGTCGAGCGGTACATTGACGAGATCGCCCGGTACAAAATCAATTACCTGCACCTGCACCTCTCCGACGACCAGGGCTGGCGCATCGCCATCACCAGTTGGCCCAAGCTCGCCACGGTCGGCGGGAGCACCGAGGTCGGCGGCGGGACGGGCGGCTACTACACCCAGGCCGACTACTCGGCGATCGTCGGGTACGCGGCGTCCCGGTACATCACGGTGGTACCCGAGATCGACATGCCCGGGCACACCACCGCCGCGCTCGCCTCGTACGCGGAGCTGAACTGCAACGGGGTGGCCCCGAAGCTCTATACCGGCACCAAGGTCGGTTTCAGCTCGCTGTGCGTGTCGCTGGCGCTGACGTACACCTTCATCGACCAGGTGATCGGGGAGATCGCCGCGTTGACCCCCGGCCCGTACGTCCACATTGGAGGCGACGAGGCGAGCTCCACCACGGCCGCGGACTACGCCACGTTCCTCGGTCAGGTGCAGCCGATCGTGGCCGGGCACGGCAAGGCGGCGATGGGCTGGCACGACATCGCCAGCACGCCGCTGGCCGCCTCGACCGTCGCGCAGTTCTGGGATACGACGACCACGGACGCTCCGCTGGCCTCGGCGGTCGCCGGCGGTACGAAGGTGGTGATGTCGCCGGCCAACCACGCGTACCTCGACATGAAGTACACGCGCAGGACGAAGCTCGGCCAGACCTGGGCAGGTATCGTCGACCTCAACACCGCGTACGACTGGAACCCCGGGGCGTACCTGTCGGGCGTGGGTGAGGCGTCCGTGCTCGGCGTGGAGGCTCCACTGTGGACGGAGACGATCGTCACGTCGGCGGATATCGACTACATGGCGTTCCCGCGCCTGCCGGCCATCGCGGAGCTGGGCTGGTCCGCGTGGAGCGCGCACGACGTGGCCGCGTTCGACGCGCGCGTCGGCGCCCAGGGCCCGCGCTGGAAGATCATGGGCATCAACTACTACCACACCACGCAGGTAACCTGGCCGACAGGATCCTGAGCGGCGACTCAGCCGGCCAGCGGCAGCACCCGGGCGATCCGGATCGACGTGGTGCTGCCGCCGGCGGCCGGATAGGCGACACTGCCGTCCGGGTACGCCTTGAACGCCTGGTAGCTGTGGTCCCGCACGGCCAGCGTGAACTGGCTGCCCACCGCCTTGCCACTGGCCGCGTCGTACACCTGGGCCGCCATCGCGGTGCCGGACTGCCACCCGAGCAGCATCCGGCCGGCTCCGTAGCTCACCAGGTGCGGATGGCTCGACGTGGCGGAGGTACGGACGGTGGTGTCCGCGGCTCCCGTGGTGAAGTGCGCCAGGCGCACCTGGCCGCCCTGGCTCCAGGCGGTCCAGTACCCCCGGGTCCGGGCCAGCACGAGGTCGCCGCCGAACAGGGTGCCGTCGCACGTACCCGCCGCCACTGTCCGATATGGATGCGGCTGCGCGATGCGGCAGCCGTTGTCGGTGGCGCACATCATCGCGTAGTGCTTCGTGCGCGGATCCCAGACGGCGTGCGTATCCCAACTGTGGCTGCACCCGACGTCGAACCCGTCGTGCCCGGCGAGCAGCGCGCCGCCCGGCGTGACCACCTGCATGCGGTCGCCCTCGTGGATGTCGACGCACGCGCCGTTCTGCACGGTGATGGCGACGCTGAAGTACGCCGCGTAGTTCTTGCCGTCGGAGGCGAGCCGGCCGTGGTGCTGGTACCACCAGACGAACCGGGCGCCGCTGTCGTACCCGCCGAGACTGGCGCTCAGGTTCGTCACCTGCCGGGCCCAGACCTGGTGACCGGAGTTGTCGAAGCGGACCAGGTACATGGCGTTGCACGGGCTCGACGTACCGCCGCACAGCGGTCCGGTGTGGCAGGTGCCCTTGCGGGTGAGCAGCAGGACGCCGCCCGTGCTGTCCGCCTGGACGTCCTCGAGGTCGATGCCGTCGAACGAGGTGGGGGTACCCACCAGATGGTCGGCGCAGTCGAGCCGGCCCAGGTACACCCGGCCGTTGGTACCAAGCCACGCCAGCCAGGAGCCGCCCGCCGGGGTGGCCGCGATCGCCATCGGCAGCGGTTCGGTATCCGCCTCCTGCCCGTACCCGGTCACCCGCACGCCCACATTGACCTCGGTCACCTTCACCACCGGCGCGGCGCCGGCCGGCCGCCCGCAGGCTCCCGCCGGCCCCACCGCGGGTGACGCCGTAGCGGTCGGGCCCGGCGTGCCGGCCGCCATCCGCGAACCAGGCGGAGCGCTCGGCTGGAGACTGGAGCCCGCCCGCGCGCCGGCCTTGGGCGGGCCGGCGGAGAAGGCCGCGACGACGGCGATCGTCGCGACCGCGACGGTGCCCACGACGACCGCCGCCGCGACCCGCCGCCGGGTCGGCCAGCGAAGCTTACGGCGGTCGCTCCACTCTGGCTCGCCAGTACTCATGCCCACTGCCTCGGAGTATCCAGTCGTCACCGTGAATGGGCCGGGGTGCGGGCCCGAGCGACTGTACCGGTCACCTCGGCGTTGCGACAGACGGCAAATTATCTAGCCGGATGGGCCGGGCGGGCCGGGCGGGTTGGTCCGCTGGTCGAAGAAGCGCAGCAACTCCACCGGGAACGGCATCACCAGCGTGCTGTTCTTCTCCGCGGCTACGTCCACCACGGTCTGCAGCAGGCGCAGCTGGAAGGCGCCCGGGGTCTCGGCCATGGCCCGGCCGGCGTCGGCCAGCCGGCGCGAGGCCTGGAACTCGCCATCGGCGGCGATGACCCGGGCGCGCCGTTCCCGCTCCGCCTCGGCCTGCCGGGACATCGAGCGTTTCATCGAATCGGGCAGTGCGACATCCTTGACCTCCACCCGCTCGATCAGCACCCCCCAGGGCTGCTCGGTGGGCGCGTCGATCGCCGACTTCAGCTCGGTGTTGACCCGCTCCCGGTCGGAGAGCAGGGTGTCCAGGTCGGTGCGGCCGATCACCGAGCGCAGCGAGGTCTGCGCCACCTGCAACACGGCCGCGGTGTAGTCGTGCACGTTCACCAGCGCCTTGACCGGATCAACCACGCGGAAGTAGACGACGGCGTCGACGGTCAGGGTGACGTTGTCCCGGGTGATCGCGCCCTGCGCCGGTACCCCCATCACCGCGGTCTGCATGTTGACCTTGGTCATCCGGTCGGCGATCGGGACGATCGGGCGTAAACCCGGCTCGCGTACGTCGCCCCGTACCCGGCCGAAGCGGAACACCACGCCGCGCTGGTACTGCTGGACCATGCGCAGGCTCAACGACATCACGATGAGGCCCAGCACGATCACGATGACGGCGACGGCCACCGCGAGTACTCCCATACCCGTCGCGCTTACCCAGGTCTGGTCGAAGAATGCGCCTAGGATGCGCTGGTGGATCCGTTCCAGCCGGCGCGACTGGGCCCGCTGACCCTGCGCAACCGGATCATCAAGGCCGCCACGTTCGAGGGTGCGACGCCACAGCGGCTCGTCACGCCGGAGCTGATCGCGTTCCACCGGCGGGTGGCGGCCGGCGGTGCCGCGATGTCGACCGTCGCCTACTGCGCCGTCTCCCCCGACGGCGGTACGGACGGGCACCAGCTCGTGCTGACCGAGGCGGCAGTACCGGGCCTGCGCCAGCTCACCGACGCGATACACGCCGAGGGCGCGGCGGCCTGCGCGCAGATCGGGCACGCCGGGCCGGTCGCCAACGCACGCGGGGTACCGGTACTTGCGCCTTCCACGATGCCCACCCCCGCGCTGCGCCTGGCGCACCGGGCGACCGAGGACGACATCCGCCGGGTCATCGGCGACTACGCGCGGGGCGCGCGCCATGCGGTCCGCGCCGGGTTCGACGCACTGGAAGTCCACATTGGACACAACTACCTGATCAGCGCGTTCCTCAGCCCGGTGCTGAACCGGCGGCGGGACCGGTGGGGCGGTCCGCTGTCCAACCGGGCCCGGCTCGCCCGCGAGGTGGCGCGCGCGGTACGCGAGGCGGCGCCCGCGGCCGCCGTCACCGCGAAGCTGAACATGGCCGATGGCGTACCGGGTGGGCTCGGTATCGAGGAGAGCCTCGCGGTCGCCCGGATGCTCTGCGACGACGGCACCCTGGACGCGCTGGAGCTGACCGTGGGCAGCTCGCTGGCGAACCCCATGTACCTGTTCCGCGGTGACGTGCCGCGGCGCGAGTTCGCGGCGACGCTGAGCCCCGGGCTGCGCGCCGGCTTCGCGGTCGCCGGGCGCCTGCTCTTCCGGCGGTACCCGTACCAGGAGGCGTACCTGTTGCCGATGGCCCGCCGGTACCTCGCGACGGTACCGATGCCGCTGATCCTGCTCGGTGGCGTCACCCGGCTCGACACGGTAGGAGCCGCGCTCGACGAGGGGTTCGCGTTCGTCGCGATGGGCCGGGCCCTGCTGCGCGAACCGGATCTCGTCAACCGGATGCGTGCCGGTACCGCGAGCGCCGCCACCTGTACGCACTGCAACAAGTGCGTACCCACCATCTACAGCCGGACCCGGTGCACGCTTCCCACCCCCGAGGTACCCGCCCACGGTTAGCCGCCGCGGTCGCGGGGATGGAAAGCGGATGGGAATAGCTCGGGGCGCCGGTTGTTGAGGTACATGCGTTTGCATATACATGGTGAAGGGTTGTGACGAGGGCCATGCAGTTCGGCATCTTCTCGGTGAGCGACATCACTCGGGACCCGGTCTCCGGGTCCACGCCGAGCGAGGCGGAGCGGATCGACGCGGTCGTGCGGATCGCGCAGCAGACCGAGCAGGCCGGGCTGGACGTGTTCGCCATCGGCGAGCACCACAACCCGCCGTTCTTCTCCTCGTCGCCCACGACGCTGCTGTCATTCATCGCCGCCACCACGAAGCGGCTGATCGTATCGACGGCGACCACGCTGATCACGACGAACGACCCGGTGCGCGTCGCGGAGGAGTACGCGATGCTGCAGCACCTGTCGAAGGGCCGGGTGGACCTGATGCTCGGCCGCGGCAACACCGCCCCGGTGTACCCGTGGTTCGGCCAGGACATCCGCCAGGGACTGCCGCTCGCGCTGGAGCACTACAACCTGCTGCACCGGCTGTGGCGGGAGGACGTGGTGGACTGGGAGGGGAAGTTCCGCACCCCGCTGCAGGGCTTCACCTCGGTACCGCGCCCCCTCGACGACGTGCCACCGTTCGTCTGGCACGGCTCCATCCGTACCCCCGAAATCGCCGAGCAGGCCGCCTACTACGGCGACGGCTTCTTCGCCAACAACATCTTCTGGCCCAAGGAGCACTACATGCGCCTGATCCGGTTCTACCGGCAGCGCTTCGCCCACTACGGCCACGGTACCGAGAAGCAGGCGATCGTCGGGCTGGGCGGCCAGGCGTACATCGCCCGCCGGTCGCAGGACGCCATCCGGGAGTTCCGGCCCTACTTCGACGAGGCGCCGGTGTACGGCCACGGCCCGTCGATGGAGGACTTCATGCAGATGACACCGCTGTCGGTGGGCAGCCCGCAGGAGGTCATCGACAAGACGCTGACCTTCCGCGAGTACTTCGGGGACTACCAGCGCCAGCTCTTCCTGATGGACCACGCCGGGCTGCCGCTCGCGACCGTCCTGCACCAGATCGAACTGCTCGGCACCGAGGTGGTACCGGTACTGCGCAAGGAGTTGGCGGCCCGGCGCGAACCGGAGGTGGCGGACCCGCCGACGCACGAGAGCCTGGTCAAGGCGAAGTACGGTGACCAGCCGCCGCGCCAGCCGCGGCCCAACGCCAACCGCGGCGACAACGTCACCGGTTCCTCGCCGTACCAGGACACCGACCCGGAGCTGACGGCGAACTACCCGAGCCTGTGATGCGCGGCCGGACCAAGCTGGCCAGCGACGCGTGGGAGGCCCTGCTGACCGCCCACGCGGCGCTGATCCGGCGCTTCGCCGCCGACGGGATCTGGCAGGACGTGTCGATGCGCGAGTACGACGTGCTCTACACACTGTCCAAGAGCCGCGAACCGCTGCGCATCGGCGACCTGCACCGGCACGTCCTGCTCAGCCAACCGGCCCTCTCGCGCATGGTGGACCGGCTCGTCGAGCGCGGACTCGTGCGCCGCCACCCCGACCCGGGCGATGGCCGGGCGGTGCGCCTGGCATTGACCGAGGCCGGCCGGGCCAGCCAGCGGCGGGTCGGGCTGCGCCACGGCCTCACCGTGGCGCGCACTCTCAACGCGTCGATCGGCGCCGAGGAACTGCGCCAGCTGGAAGCGATCTGCCGCAAGCTGGCCGAGCACTCAACCGACGACAAGGACGAGGAAGAACAGACATGAGTACCGGGTACCGGCTTGTTGTGGTCAGCGCCGGCACGAGCGACCCCTCGTCGACCAGGCTGCTGGCCGACCGCGCCGCCAACCGGGTCAGCGCCCTCGCCGCCGCGCGCGGCGCGCAGGTCACCGTGAGCGCCATCGACCTGCGCGAGCTGGCCAGCGAGATCTCCACCGCGCTGGTCTCCCAGCTGACCGGGGCGAAGCTGCAGAAGGCGATCGCGGCGCTCGGCGAGGCGGACGGCATCGTCGCCAGTACCCCCATCTACAAGGCCGGCGCCAGCGGCCTGTTCACCTCGTTCTTCGACGTCCTGGACAACGACCTGCTCATCGCGAAGCCGGTCATCCTCGCGGCGACCGCCGGTACCGCCCGGCACGCCCTCGTCGTCGACGAACAGATGCGCTCGATGTTCGCCTACCTTCGGACGATGACCGTACCGACCTCGCTGTTCGCCTCCACCGAAGACTGGGGCGACACCGCGCTCAACAAGCGCGTGGACCGGGCCGCGTTCGAACTGGTTCTGCTCATGGAGAGCGGCTTCGAGCGCCGGGTCAGGGACGAGTCCTGGCAGAACTACCAGCATGAGTACGGCAGCGCGGGCGGCACCGAGACCGCGATCGACCTGAACACCGACCTCATGCGGCTGGCTGCCGGCGGCTCCGCGGCGCCGCGCGGTACCGGGCCCTCCGGCCCGGGCCAGTAGGGGCCTTTGGTCGCACCCGGGACAGGGCCTTGGCCCGCTCCCGGCAGGCGCCCGCGGGCGAAGACTCATAGGTGACCGGCCCACCCCACCGGCGGGCCGCACCAGGAGGAGGAACCCGCAATGCGTAAGTCCCGCACCGCCGCCGGCATCCTACTGGCCGGTGCCGCGGTCGCCCTGTTCATCGCCGGACCTGTCATGGCCTACGAGGGATTCCACGGCCAGAACCAGATCCGCACCGAACTGACCAACCAGAAGATCACCTTCCCGGCCAAGGGCAGCGCCGGCCTCCCCGCCTCCCTGCAGTCCTACGCCGGTCAACAGGTCACCACCGGCCCCCAGGCCAAGGCGTACGCCGACATGGTCGAGACCCACGTCAAGGAGGCCACCGGCGGCAAGACCTACTCGGAGGTTTCCGCCGCCTACATGGCAAGCGGCAGTAAGGACACCACCCTGGCCGCGCAGCGCCAGACCGCCTTCATGGGCGAGTCCCTGCGCGCCTCGCTCATGAGCGCGTACCAGGCCTGGGAACTGTCCTGGCTCGTCATCGGACTCGGCGCGCTGTTCTTCGGCCTCAGCTTCGTCTTCGGTGTCAGCGCCTGGGCGATCCGCCCGGTCCGGGTCAAGGTCCCCGAGTCGCCGGAGGTCCTGCAGCACAAGGAGGTCACCGCGAGCTGACTGCGATCCGCCTTCGGAACCGTGGCGGGAGCGGCACCGGATCCGGTGCCGCTCCCGCCATGAAACACATCAGCAGGGGTTCGGGAGGAACTGGCGGAAGTTGAGGAACAGGTTGTGCGTGGCCCCGCCGCCGCCGTACACCAGGTGCGGGTCGCTCGCGATCGCACCCCACTCCTGGTTGCGACCGAAGTCGTTGACGGTGAAGCCGGGTATGACGTTGCCGATCGACCACCGGCATCCCTGCGACGTGAATCCCTTGGTATAGAAGGGATAGAACTTCGCCGGGGTACCGTCGTCGGTGACCGGCATCAGGGTGCAGCCCTGCCCGGTGGTGACGCTGCAGGGCTGGTTCCCGGCGGAGGACTCGATCGCCGGGATGTCCGCCTCGAACGCCATCTGCGGGTACCCGTCGCGGTAGCCGTGTCCGGTACGCGGGCTGGAGAGCAGGATCGAGGTGGGGTTGCGCCGGCTGCCGTCGGGCCAGCGCGGCAGGTACGACGTACCGTCGAAGCCGTCGTTCTGCCCGTTGCACCCGGACACCGGTACCCGGGTCGAGGCCGAGGCCGGGAAGCAGGCGACGTCGTCCTCGTCGGCTGGCTTCTGGTTACCCGGTGAACCCTCCAGTCCGGTACAGGTACCGGTGGCGGTGTCGACCTGCGTACAGAAGTCGAAGTGGCCGATCTCGTCGGAGAAGGCGACGTTCCCGGTGTGCGCCGCCCACAGCGTACCCGCCGCGTACTGTGGCGAGCTGGTGTTGTACATCGGGTGGAAGTCGTACGGCGTCACCGTGCACGCCGTCGACGGGGCCGGGTTGAAGGTGACCTGCCCGAAGCCGTTGGCGGCGCTGGCCACCATGGAGCCCGACTGGCGGGTGCTCTCGTCCCGCAGCTCCGTGCGTACGCCGTGCGGCGTGTCGTGGATGGTCAGGGTCACGTTGTCGCCCTGCCCCATCATCAGCACCTTGTTCGGGTCGGGGCGGCCGGAGCCGACCGGATCGAAGTGCAGCGGGTCGGGCGGGCCCTGCGGCTTGCCGTTGCGGGTCAGGTACGCGAAGTTCACGTACTCGATGCCGCCGAGCACCTGGTTGGCGCAGGTGGGGTTGAGGTCGACACCGGCGAGCGGGTCACGGGACAGGCTGTCGATGGTCAGCGCCGCGCACCAGTGGGTCGCGTCGCAGCTCTGGCTGTCGAACTGCCGGACCCAGCCGGGCGGGTACAGCTGCAGCTCCATGAAGGCCGCGCCGGGGTGGCGCGGGCTGACCCGGGGATCGACGATGTTGCTGTCGCTGTCGGGTGTGCAGTGCCGGACCTGCTCCGGGTAGGACTGGGTGTCGCACAGTGCCAAGCCGAACCAGAACGCGGGGCGCAGCTGGAAACTGTACGAGACGTGGTGATCGGCCGAAGGCGGTGGATCCTTCGGCAGAGTGAACGAGTACTGCATCGAGTTGCCGGAGCCGGTTTGCGTCGAATAGAAATTGATCTCCGGTTCGTCGTGGCCGACATAGTGACCGAACGCCTCTTCCGACTCGGTCAGCTCGGCACACAACATGCGCGGTTCGCCGCAGCTCGGCAAATGCCGTTGCGGAGCGGCGATCGAGGCGGCCGGCACCGCGAACAGCGATACCGCGGATGCCAGGACTGCGATGCCTAAGATATGACTTATTCGTATGGATGCCATGTCCCCCCCTTTTGGTAGACGCATCCGCACTTGTCAATAGGCTAGACCCGCGCTACGGCAGGCATTACTCAATGCGGGTGGCGGCAAGGGTGGAATTCGGGTTGCCCATCGACCGGCAGGGGCGAGGCGGCCGGTCAGCGCCGCCGGGACCGCGCGGCGGCGGCGCGCAGTGCGCGGATCATGTGCTGTACCGCCGGCTCGGCGGCGAGCGTCGGCCGGGTCGCCAGCCAGATGTGCCGCGGCTGCGGCGGGGTGCGCAGCTTGCGGACGAGCACGTGCTCGCGTACCGCGCCGAGGGCGAGCACGGGCACCAGGGCCGCGCCCAGGCCGGCGGCGACGTACCCCTGCGTGACGGCGAACTCGTCGCCCTCGGCAACCACCTGTGGCGTGAAGCCGGCGCGGCGGCACGCGGTGACGGTCGCGTCGCGTACGTAGTCGGCGAGGCCGGTCGTCACGACCCAGTCGGTGGTGGCCAGCGCGGCCAGCTCGACGACCCGGCGGCGGGCCAGCGGGTGGTCGTGGGGCAACAGGAGCCGGTACTCGTCGTCGAGCAGGTGTATCCGGTGCAGGTCGTCGGCTGGCGCGTCGCCGTGGCCGAAGGGTTCCACCACGATCACCAGCTCCACCTCGCCGGCCCGCAGCCGCCGCAGCGCCCCGTCGGCCTCGTCGACCAGCGGCATGACGTGCGTTCCTGGCATCTGCCGGCGCAGCGCGGCGATCGCCTCGGGCAGCAGGCTCTCGCCGGCCGAGTGGAAGGAGACCACGCGCAGCCGCCCGGTGCGCCCCGCGCGCAGGTCGGCGAGGGCGCTCTGCGCGTTGTCCACCGCGGCGAGGATGTGCGTGGCGTGTTCGGCGAGCAGCAGGCCCGCGGCGGTGGGGCGCACGCCGCGCCCGGCCTTCTCGAACAGCGGTGAGCCAGCCTCGCGCTCCAGTTGGTCCAGTTGCTGGCTGACGGCCGAGACGGTGTAGCCGAGCGCGGTGGCCGCGGCCGTCAGGGTGCCCCGCTCGACAACGGCGCGATGGACGATCAGGAGTCGCGGAGTCAGCACGAATCGATTGTCCAGGATCCATAAAGGATCGTTCAACAATACTCGTTGGACGGCGAACGGTTTTCCGGGCAGGCTGGAGGAGCAGAAGGGAGGACACCATGTTGGCAGTACTGTTGCTCGTTCTGCTCCTCGGCGCCGGCGTACTCGCGCCGTGGCTGGGCACCGACACGAGCGATGCCCGCAGCGAGAAGGCGCGGCCCGAGCAGGGCTGGTTCCCGCTCATCAACCGCCGCTAGCCGGGCTGCTCGCCAGCCTCTTCGCTGGCCTGCTCGCCGCGCACGTGTACGGGAACCCCGCGCTGGCGCAGCTTCTCGCTCACCTGAGCCCGGGTGACCGCGACGAGGTGCGCCCGGACCTTGGCATCCTGTTCCAGTTCCGCGTAGGTGTCGTGCACGTACCGTTCCAGCTCCGCGCGATCCAGGTCGGGAAAGCGCTGCGCCAGCACGTCCACTTCACGCTTCAAGGCGGTCTGCGTGTCTACCAGACCATCGCCGATCCGTTCGGTCATCGCTGCCACATCCCTCATTGATGCCGAGCTTTCGACAGTGGTGCCCACCCAGCCACCGGTTCACTCCTGGCAACGGTGAGCCGCCGCTACCGGCTCATGGCCGCCGCGACGCCGGCGGCGATGGCGTCGCGCCGGTCGATCGGAAGCCATTGGTCCGGCGGCTGGCTGAGGTAGTGGAAGACGCGTGGCCCGCGATGCTCGGCCGGCAGGTCGGGCATTCGCGGGACCACGTGGATGTGCAGGTGGCTGAAGCCCTCCGCCTCGGCGAACTGCATCACGTACGTCTTCGCGCAGCGCACCGTGTCCCGCAACGCCTGGCTGAGCCGGTGCAGCAACGGCCCCAACTCCGCCGCTTCATCGGGGGTCAGGTCGGCGAACGAGGTGACGTGCCGCCGCGGCACCAGCACCAGCCAGCCGGGCAGCGTGGTGTCGAAGGCGTGCGCGGCCCGCCAGAACTCGCTCACGTGTGCCCGCTCGGACAGTGGCGCGGCCGCGAGGCCAGCCTCCTGCTGGCACGAATAACAGGTACCGGGTACTCGCACCCCGCCACCGTACGCGACAAGCTAATGCGTGACGAGGTCGAACTCCTCCCAGGTGCCGATGGCGGTACGGTTCGCGATCAGCGGCTGGGCACCCGCACTCTCCGCACACACGTAGTCGTTGTTGACCCGCGCCCGCAGGCTCACCGAACCGTCGCCGTTGTGCAGGAGCTGGAACGTCTCCCACAGCCCGACGGCGCTACGGTTCGCGATCAGCGGCTGGGCACCGGCGTTCTCCGCGCATACGTACATGGAGTTGGCGTGGGCGCGCAGGGCCACGTTACCGCTGCCCGCGTCGACGAGGTCGAAGGTCTCCCAGGCGCCTATCGCGGTACGGTTCGCGATCAGCGCCTGGGCACCGGCGTTCTCCGCGCACACGTACATGGAGTTCGCCCGCGACCGCAGGCTCACCACCGCCGTGGCCGGGGCGACCACCGGCGGGGTGGGCCGGTTGGCGGTGAGCGCGATCTGGCCCTTGAGCATGCGGCCGCCGTCGCCGGACAGGCGCAGGTAGTAGTCGGCGGAGCAGGCGGTGCCGTCCTCGTCCAGCCCGAGCAGTCCGGAGTTGGCCGGTACCTCTGCCTGGCTCTCGGCGGTCTTGACGATCTGGTTGCCCTCGTTGAACTCGTCGAACATGGAGATGTAGATGCCCTGCGCGCCGGCTCGAACCATGTTGTAGAACTGGCGCCACATGAAGTCGCCGTGCGCGCGCTGGCGGGCGGAGACGTCGCCCGGCAGCACGCAGGGCTGGTAGTCGATGCCGTGGGCGTTGCAGTCGGCCTGGTCCGGCACGTTGACGTTGGTGTAGAAGTTGTCCGAGTCGGCCGCGGTGCCGATCCGGCCGACCATCCACGGGGAGAGCATGTTGAACGCGTGGTACACGTCGAGGTACCCGGCACGCGAGTCGGAGTTGCCGTCCCGCCAGTGGGTCGGTACCCCGCCCATCACGTAGCAGCCCTGCCCCTTGAACCAGTTGACGACGTCGAGGCAGGCCGCCGGGTCCCACGGGTGGTTGGCGTCGTTGAACCCGAAGCCCCAGATGCCCACGACCGGCTTGCCGTTCTGCCGCGCGTACGCGCCAGAGGTGGTGTGCGCGGACATCTTCGCGGTCCAGTCGGTCTTGATCTCCGACTGCATGTTCGTCCAGCCGGAGACGTCGTACATGATGTAGAACTTCCGGCCGTACGCCTCGGCGGCACCGCGTACCCTCGTCGCGACCGCGTCCCGCGTCGGACCCTCGCTGCCGTTGGGGTTGAAGCGTTGCAGCGCGGCGGTGTCCAGCCCGTTCTGCTGCATCCAGAGGAAGTGCAGGTTCACGGTCGCCTGGTCGTATGAGGAGAACAGCGTCGCCGGCTGGCCGTTGCCCAGGTTCGCGTACCCGGTCTGGTACCCCCTCGGGTACTCCCGCATGTCCGGCCACGCCCGCAGGGTGCCGTTGTTGGACGGCGACGGCGGCTGCGACCAGTTCGCGCTCCAGTGCCACCACCCGTTGATCGGGGCGCCGTCCCCGATGCACGCGAACCAGCCCTGGTACCCGACCGTGATCTTCCCGACCACGTCGCCCGGCGCGCTCGCGGCGCGGGCCGACTCGGCGAAGACCACACCGAGCCCGCCCGCGGTGGCCAGCCCAGCTCCCCCCACGGCGGAACCCAGCAGAATTCGGCGGGAAACACCCATGTCTGGCTCCCTTGTAGACAGTCAGTAGCCGATTGATAACTATCTAGGCTCGTCGATTCGGGGCTTAAAGTAAGACTCTTAACAGATCCCTGTCAAGAATCTCCCGGGCACCCGTTGCCGCAGCTCGTCGAGATCTTGCAGATCTAGGAGAACTTCTTGCGGGATCGACGCCAATCACGCTACGGTGCCTGGTACATCGACCGCTCCGATGCGACCTGCCCGTCCAGCAGCTCGTCGGAGGTGCGTAGAAAGATGTCACACCCACTCGCCAGGCGCCGGCTCACCGGCGCTCTCGCCGTCGCCGCCACCCTGGTCGCGACCGGTGTCACCGTGGTCGTCGCGGCCGGCTCCGCGCTCGCGGCGGCCGCCGGTGGCGTCGGCGCGACCCTGCCCTACGTGGAAGTCCAGGCGGAGAACGCCGCGAACAACGGCACCGTGATCGGACCCAGCGCGGTGTACGGCACGCTCCCGGCCGAGGCGTCCTACCGCAAGGCGGTGACGCTGCAGGGCACCGGAAAGTACGTCGAGTTCAGCGCTCCGGTCGCGACCAACTCGATCGTCTTCCGGTACAGCATCCCGGACACCTCCAACGGTTCCGTGTACACCGCTCCGCTGTCCCTGTACATCGACGGCGCCAAGCAGACCGACGTCACGCTGACGAACGCGTACAGCTGGTACTACGGCGGGTACCCGTTCACCAACTCCCCCGGCAGCAACCCGCACCACTTCTACGACGAGGTCCACCGGCTGTTCGCCACGACGTATCCGGCGGGCACGAAGTTCCGGCTGCAGGTCGACGCCGAGGACACCGCCGCGTCGTACACGGTCGACTTCGCCGACTTCGAGAGCGTCGGCGCGGCACTGTCCCAGCCGGGCGGCTCGGTCTCCATCGCCAACTACGGCGCGGACGCGACCGGCTCGGCCGACTCGACCGCCGCGTTCAACTCGGCGATCGCCGCCGCGGGCGCGGGCGGCACGGTCTGGATCCCGGCGGGTACCTTCCGGGTGCCCGGGCACATCATCGTGAACAACGTGACGATCCGGGGCGCCGGCATGTGGCGCTCGACCGTAACGGGTGCGGCGCCGGGCTTCTACGGCAACAGCGCGCCCGCCGGCAGCAGCGGCGTACACCTGGCCGACTTCGCTATCTTCGGTGACGTCCAGGAGCGCAACGACAGCGCTCAGGTCAACGGGATCGGCGGCGCGCTCAACAACTCCACAGTGGACCGTCTGTGGATCGAGCACGAGAAGGTGGGCGCCTGGATGGACGGGCCCTTCACCAACCTCGTCTTCACCGGCATGCGCATCCGGAACACCACCGCCGACGGCGTCAACTTCCACGGCGGAGTCACCGGCTCCAAGGTGACCAACAGCGACCTGCGCAACCTCGGCGACGACGGGCTGGCCACCTGGGCGGACCAGGCGATCGGCGCCGACTCGGGTGACTCGTTCGACCACGACACCGTGCAGTACCCGATCCTCGCCAACGGCATCGCCATCTACGGCGGCCACGACAACGTGGTCAGCGACGACCGGGTCATCGACGCCGGCCTGACCCAGGGCGGCGGTATCCACGTCGCACAGCGCTTCTCTTCGACCCCGCTGGGCCGCACCGACGTGCTGCGCAACACGCTGATCCGGGACGGCAGCCTCGACCCCAACTGGAACTTCGGCGTCGGTGCGCTGTGGTTCGACGCCCGCGACGCCGCGATGAGCGGACTGACCAATGTGGACGACGTCCTGATCCAGCAGAGTCCGTTCGAGGCGATCCAGTTCGTCTCGGGCTCCAGCATCACCAACGTCCAGATCAACAACGCCACCATCCAGAACACCGGTACGTGGGTGGTGCAGGAACAGGTCGGTGGCGCGGCGCGGATCTCCAACAGCACCGCCACCGGTACCCAGGCGCCGGCGCCGGTCTACAACTGCGGTGTTGGCTTCACGCTCACCGACGGCGGCGGCAACTCCGGCATCACCAGCCCGACCGCGTGCCAGAACATCACCACTCCGGCGTTCCCGCCGTACCTTCCGGACAACGGCTCGCAGATATCCGTCAGCCCGAGCGCGCTCGGCTTCGGTACCGTGGCCACCGGCTCGGCCAGCGCGGCCCAGGCGGTCACCGTCACCAACACCGGCACCGCGGCCGCGGCCGTCTCCGGGGTCTCGACGAGCGGCGACTTCAGCCAGACCAACACCTGCGGCGGCAGTATCGCGGCGGGTGCCACGTGTACAGTCAGCGTCACGTTCCGGCCGACCGCCACCGGTTCCCGTACCGGTACCCTCTCGGTCACCGCGGCCGGCGTCACGAGTACGGTTCCACTCTCCGGTACCGGCGTGGCACCAGGCCCCGTCCTCGGCACGAACCCGGCGAGCCTGTCCTTCCCCGATACCCTCGTCGGAAGCTCGGCCGCGGCGCAGGCGGTGACCGTGACGAACACCGGCACCGCGACGGCGACCGTCTCCGGGGTGTCGACGAGCGGCGACTTCAGCCAGACCAACGCCTGCGCGTCGCTGGCGGTGGGCGCGTCGTGTACGGTCAGCGTCCGCTTCGCGCCGACCGCCTCTGGTGCCCGTACCGGCACGCTCACCATCACCAGCAACGCCAACAACAACCCGACCACGGTCGCGCTGTCCGGCTCCGGTATCGGCACCGGCACGAACCTCGCGCTGGGCCGGCCGGTCACCGCGAGCAGCCAGGTGAACGGGGCACAGACCCCGGCGATGGCCACCGACGGCGACGCCAACACGTACTGGGAGAGCGCCAACAACGCCTTCCCGCAATGGTTGCAGGTCGACCTCGGCACGGCGTACGGCATCGGCAAGGTGACCCTGAAGCTGCCGCCATCGACCGCGTGGGGCACCCGTACCCAGACACTGTCGGTGCTGACGTCGACGGACGGCAGCACGTTCACGACCGCGGTCGGCTCGGCGAGCTACACGTTCACGTCACCGGCGAACGTCGTGACCATCACCGTACCGGGGACGACCGCGCGCTACGTCCGACTGAACTTCACCGCGAACACCGGTTGGCCGGCCGGGCAGGCGTCGGAGTTCGAGGTGTACCCGAGCGGCGGTACCCCACCGACCGCGGCGACGCTCAGTGCCAACCCGACCTCGCTCACCTTTGCGAGCCAGGCGTTGAACACGACGAGCGCCGCGCAGGCGGTCACCGTGTCCAATGTGGGCACCGCGGCCGGCTCCGTCTCGGCGGTGACCGCGAGCGGTGACTTCAGCCAGACGAACAACTGCGGCACGGTCGCGGCCGGCGCGTCGTGCACGGTGAACGTGAGCTTCCGCCCGACCGCATCCGGTACCCGTACCGGTACCCTCACCATCACCAGCAACGCCACGAACAGCCCGACGAGCGTCGCGCTCTCGGGTACCGGCGCGGGTACGGCGAGCACCAACCTCGCGGCCGGGAAGCCGACAAGCGAGTCCAGCCACACCCAGGTGTACGTCTCGGCCAACGCCACCGACGCGGACCAGAACACGTACTGGGAGAGCGCGAACAACGCGTTTCCACAGTGGATCCAGGTGGACCTGGGCTCCGCGCAGAGCGCCAGCCGGATCGTCCTGCGGTTGCCCGCGTCCTGGGGAGCGCGCAACCAGACGCTGTCCGTGCTCGGCAGCACTGACGGGGTGAACTTCAGCACGGTGGTGGGCTCCGCCACGTATACGTTCAACCCGTCCAGCAACAACACCGTCACCATCACGTTCGCCCCGACCACGCAGCGGTACCTGCGGCTCAACTTCACCGCCAACACCGGCTGGCCGGCCGGGCAGGTCTCCAGCTTCCAGGTCTGGAACAGCT
>JBPYFB010000495.1:0-7907 GCA_051986465.1 Rugosimonospora sp. | reverse complement strand
CGGGCGCGCTGCTCGGCCTCGCCGACCAGCTTCTGCGTCGCGGCTACCGCGCTGGCGTGGCGCTGCGACTCGTCGCGCTCGGCGGTCTCGCGCCGCTCGGCCAGTTCGAGCTGCAGTGCCTGCAGGTCCTTGTCGCGCTTGTCGCGCGCGTCCGCGAGAAGCTTCGTCGCCTCAGCGCGCTTCTCCTCGGCCTCGCGTGCGACCTTGGCCCGCAGCTGGGTGATCTCGCGCTCGGCGGTGGCCCGCAGCGTCGAGACCTCGCGCTCGGCGGTGGCCCGCAGCTCGGCCACCTCGTGCGCGGTCGCCGCGCGCAGCTGCTTGGTCTCCCGCTCCGCGTCGGCCCGCAGGGTATCCGCCTCGCGGCGCGCCTGTACCCGAACCTCGGCGGCCTCGCGCTCGGCCGCGGTGCGCAGGTTGCTCGCCTCGCGCTCGGCGGTGGCCTTCATCGCGGCTGCCTCGGCGCGCGCCTTGTCGGTGATCTCGCGCGCCTCCAGCCGGGCGGCGGAGACGATCCCCTCAGCGTCCCGCTTCGCCTCGCCCCGGTGGTCGTTGGCCTGCTCCTCGGCCAGGCGCAGGATCTGCTCGACCCGCGTGCCCAGACCGGAGAGGGTGGGGCGGCTGTTCTCCTCGAGCTGCTTGCTCGTGTCGGTCAGCTTCTGCTCGACCGAGTTGATCCGCTGCTCAGCCTGGCGCAGCCTGCGCTGCGCGTCGCCGAGGCGTTGCTCCGACTCGATCCGCGCCTGCTCCGCCTGCACCAGGGCAGCATTCATCCGTTGGACGTGGTCATCTACTTGCTGGCGGTCGTAGCCGCGGAGTTGCACGCTGAATTCTTTGGTTCCATTGGCGTCGTCGAAGAACGTCAACGAGGACTGCTGCTGGGGCATTGGAACATACTGGCAGATGCCCCCGGTCACTCCGCAAGGCCGGGCCGGGCAACTCCTCGGAAACGTCATGGTCAACTTCGCGGTGCCTTGTGCCGATCGCACGAATTGCCACCTATGACCTGAAAAGGAATGGCGCCTGACCGGAAAAGGAAGGGCGCCGGCAACGCTGGCGGCGCCCTCGTTTCACCGGCGGCTACTGGCCCCGGAACCTGTTGATCGCGCCCTCGTGCCGGGCTCGCAGTTCGGGATCGCGTACCCCGAGACCCTCGCGCGGCGCCAGGCAGAGCACGCCCACCTTGCCCTGGTGCAGGTTGCGCTGTACCTCCCAGGCGGCCTGGCCGGTCTGCTCCAGCGGGTACGTCTTGGAGAGCGTCGGATGGATCCGGCCCAGCGCGATCAGCCGGTTGGCGGCCCAGGCCTCCCGGTAATTGGCGAAGTGGCTGCCGACGATGCGCTTGAGGCTCATCCAGAGGTACCGGTTGTCGTACTGGTGCAGGTACCCGGAGGTGGAGGCGCAGGTGACGACGGTACCGCCGCGCTTGGCGACGAAGACGCTGGCCCCGAACGTCTCCCGGCCCGGGTGCTCGAAGACGATGTCCGGATCCTCGCCGCCGGTCAGTTCCCGGATGCGCTGGCCGAACCGGCGCCACTCCCGCTCATCCTGATTGTGCTCGTCGCGCCAGAACCGGTAGCCCTCGACATTACGATCTATTACCAACTCCGCGCCCATGCGACGGCAGATCTCCGCCTTCTCCGGGCTGGACACCACGCACACCGGTACCGCTCCGCCATTCAGCGCGAACTGCGTCGCGTACGAGCCCAACCCGCCTGAGGCGCCCCAGATCAGCACCACGTCGCCCTGCTTCATCTGCGCGCCGTGGTGCGACACCAGTTGCCGGTACGCGGTCGAGTTGACCAGGCCCGGGCAGGCCGCCTCCTCCCAGGCGAGGTGGTCCGGCTTGGGCATGAGCTGGTTCGCCTTGACCAGGGCCAGTTCGGCGAGGCCGCCGAAGTTGGTCTCGAAGCCCCAGATCCGCTGCTCCGGATCGAGCATCGTGTCGTCGTGCCCGGCCGCCTCCGCCAGCTCCACGGAGAGGCAGTGCGCCACGATCTCGTCGCCGGGGCGCCACTTCGAGACCCCGGGCCCCACGCGGAGCACCACGCCGGCGGCGTCCGAGCCGACCACGTGGTACGGCAGGTCGTGCCGGTGGGTCAGCGACGAGAGCTTCCCGTACCGCTGGAGGAACTTGAACGTCGGTACCGGCTCGAAGATCGACGTCCATACCGTGTTGTAGTTGATCGCGCTCGCCATGACCGCGATCAGGACCTCGCCCGGTCCGGGCTCGGGGGTCGGGGTCTGCTGTACATGCAGTGACTTGCGTGGATCCTTGTCCCGCGTCGGCAGGCCCTCGAACATGCCGACCTCGTCGGCGCGCACGACGACGGCGCGGTAGCTCTCCGGCACCGGAAGGCCGGCCACGGCAGCGGGTTCACCAGCGACAATCGCGTCGAGGATCTGTTCCATGTCCGGATGTTACTGCCCAGTAGCATCGCGGAGAGTCACTTGTGAATAAGCACACGGGCCGATGCGCGAAGGTGCGCGATGTGAGCGTGCCGCGGCCAACTTAAGACGGCGTTGGTTCAACCAGTTCCACTAGTACGCCGCCCGCGTCTTTCGGGTGGACGAAATTGACGCGGGAGCCGGCGGTACCGCGCCTCGGCTCGTCGTACAGCAGCCGCATGCCCCGCTGTCGCAGCGCCGCGGCGGCCGCCTCGACATCCCGCACCGTGTACGCGACCTGCTGCACGCCAGGACCGTTGCGCCCCAGGAACTTCGCGATCGTGGAGTCCTCGGATAGCGGGGCGAGCAACTGGATCTGGGCGCCGTCCGGTGCGTTACCCGCCGCCAGCATCGCCTCTCGAACCCCCTGTTCCTCGTTGCTCTCCACGTGAACGCAGCGCATGCCGAAGACCCGCTCGTAGAATTCGATCGCCTCGTCCAGGTCGGGCACGGCGATCCCGACGTGGTCGATACGCAGCAGGCCAATGTCTGCGGCAGATGCTGCTCCTGTGACAGATGCCGCAAGGTGGGCCGGATCGGTGGACGACGTCATGGCGTTAGTCTGACTTAACTACCACTCAGTATTGCCATCAGGGGGCGGATTATGACGTCGGTAATCGTGGGCGGCGCGCGCACACCGATGGGCCGGCTGCTGGGCAACCTCAAGGACTTCTCCGCTACCGCCCTGGGCGCGGTCGCGATCAGGGAAGCGCTGCGCCGGGCCGGCGTCCCGCCCGAGCAGGTCGAGTACGTGATCATGGGTCAGGTGCTGCAGGCCGGCGCGGGGCAGATGCCCGCACGCCAGGCCGCCACCGGCGCCGGCATCCCGATGAGCGTCCCCGCGCTGACCGTCAACAAGGTCTGCCTCTCCGGTCTCGACGCGATCGCCCTCGCCGACCAGCTGATCCGCGCCGGCGAGTTCGACATCGTGGTCGCCGGTGGCATGGAGTCGATGACGCAGGCACCCGGCCTGCTGGTCGGGCAGCGGCAGGGCTACAAGTACGGCGACATCGTGGTGAAGGACCACACCGCGTACGACGGCCTGACCGACGCGTTCGACCAGGTCTCGATGGGCGAATCGACCGACCGGTACAACGCCCGGCACGGCATCACGCGCGAGGAGCAGGACGCCTTCGGCGCCGCCAGCCACCAGCGGGCCGCCGCCGCGCAGAAGAACGGCGTGTTCGCCGAGGAGATCGCGCCGGTCGAGCTGCCGCAGCGCAAGGGCGATCCGATCGTGATCAGCGAGGACGAGGGGATTCGGCCGGACACCACGCCGCAGACCCTGGCCCGGCTGCGCCCCGCGTTCGGCGCCGATGGAACTATCACCGCCGGTACCTCGTCGCCGATCTCGGACGGCGCGGCCGCGGTCGTCGTGATGAGCAAGGCCAAGGCCGAGGAGCTGGGTCTTTCCTGGATCGCCGAGATCGGTGCTCATGGCAACGTCGCCGGGCCGGACAACTCGCTACACTCTCAGCCTGCCAACGCGATCCTGCACGCGCTGCGCAAGGAGGGGCTGACTGTGAAGGATCTCGACCTTATCGAGATCAATGAGGCGTTCGCCGCGGTGGGCATTCAGTCCACTAAGGAGCTGAGCGTCTCGCCGGAGATCGTCAACGTCAACGGCGGAGCGATCGCGCTCGGCCATCCGATCGGCATGTCGGGTGCCCGGTTGGCGCTGACGCTCGCGCTGGAGCTGCGCCGCCGCGGCGGCGGCACGGGCGTGGCGGCGCTGTGCGGCGGCGGGGGCCAGGGCGACGCCCTGATCTTGCGGGTACCCCGTGATCGCGGATAGTGATGTTGCGGCGGTAGATCCGCGCCCCAAAAATGATCGCGTGATTGTGCCGATCGAATTCACGGCCACGGTGGTGGGGGGCCAGCCGGCGACCGTCGATCGGGACGGGTTCGTCGGGTACCTCTTCGGGCTCGCGGCTCGGGCGGACGGCCGGGACGGCTGCCTCATCGTGCAGCGCGCCGACGATCCGGTACCGGAGTGGCAGCCGTACTGCCTCGTCTGGGGCGAGCAGGAGGGGACCACCTATGGCGGCGTGCACCGCGTCGAGGTCGCCGACGGCCAGGTCACCTTCGAGATGTCCCGCCACCACGCCGCCGAGCTCGGCACGCCCACCCGCTTCCGGATCATCTTCCCGAGGCTGCACACCGAGGAGGTGCGAGCCGGCCTGCGGCGCACTCTCGGCGATGTGGTTCTTCCATGAGCGCAGCGGGGCGCGCTGACGTCGCGGGACTGGTGGCGCAGGCGCGGGAGGGGCAGCCGCGCGCGGTCGCCCGACTGATCAGCCTCGTAGAGGACGGCGACCCCGCCCTGCCCGAGGTGGCCGCGGCGCTCGCGCCGTACACCGGCCGTGCCGAGGTGCTCGGCCTGACCGGCTCACCCGGGGTCGGCAAGTCGACCACCACCAACGAGCTGGTACGGGCGCTGCGCGCGGAAGGCAGGCGGGTGGGGGTACTGGCGGTCGACCCGGCCAGTCCGTTCACCGGTGGCGCGATCCTCGGCGACCGGGTACGCATGCAGGACCACGCCACCGATCCGGGCGTGTACATCCGCTCGATGTCCTCCCGTGGTCAGTTGGGCGGCCTGGCTGCCGCGACACCCCAGGCGGTACGGGTACTGGAGGGCGCCGGCTGCGACGTGGTGATCGTGGAGACGGTCGGCGTGGGGCAGGCCGAGGTCGAGGTGGCGAGTCTCGCCGATACCACCCTGGTGCTGATCGCGCCCGGCATGGGCGACGCGATCCAGGCGGTCAAGGCCGGCATCTTGGAGATCGCCGACGTATTCGTCGTCAACAAGGCGGACCGCGACGGCGCGCACGCGACCTATCGCGACATCCAGGGCATGATCGCGCTGGGCGAGCGCGGGCCGGGCAGTTGGCGGCCACTGGTGGTGCGCGCGGTGGCCAGCCGGGGCGAGGGGATCGACGAGATCGTCGCGGCCGTCGCCCAGCACCGCACCTGGCTGCGCGAGCACGGCGAGCTTGCTCGGCGGCGCGAGGCGCGCGCCGCTGCCGAGATCGAGGCGATCGCACTGGCCACGCTTCGTGAGCGGATCGGCTCGTTCCGCGACGGAACCGCTTTGTCGAAGCTCGCCGCAGCCGTCGCCGCCGGGGAGCTGGATCCGTACGCGGCCGCGCGCAACCTACTGACCGGGTTGAAAGGTCTATAAGTCGTGCTGCACGTCGAACATGTCACCGTCGCGTACCGCACCGGCGAGCCGGTGCTGCGCGATGTCACCGCCCTGGCCGAGCCGGGGCAGGTACTCGCCGTCACGGGGCCCTCGGGCGCCGGCAAGACCACGCTGCTGTCCGCGATGGCCGGGCTGCTGCGCCCCGCCACCGGTACGGTCACCGTCGCCGGGGAGCGGCTGCGCGACCGGGACCACGCGGTATCCCGCCGGGTGGTGCTGGTACCGCAGGACAGCGGGCTGGCACCGATCCTCACCGCGGCCGAGAACGTGCAGGTGGCCCTGATGGCGCAGGGCTCCGACGCGGCCCGGGCACGGCGCCTGACGGTCGAGTCGCTGCACCGGGTCGGCCTCTCCGCGCAGGCTGACCAGATGGTCGAGGAGCTCTCCGGCGGCCAGCAGCAGCGCGCCGCGGTCGCCCGCGGGCTCGCGCTGCACGGCGATGTGCTGCTCGCCGACGAGGTGACCAGCGAGCTGGACGCGCAGAGCCGGCAGGCCGTGCTGGACCTGCTGCGCGCCGAGGCGGAGCGGGGTGCGGCGGTGGTGTTCGCGACGCACGACCCGGAGGCCGCCGCGAGCTGCGACCACGAACTGCATCTGGTGGACGGCCAAGCCACCCAGGTGCGCTAGCGGCTGCCATCCCCTGTCCGCTCGGGGGCTGCCCGCGCTGGCGGGGCGCGGGTACGCTCGCGCTCGCCATCACGACCAGGGGAGAACACCATGACTGATGTCGCTGCCGGGGGGACCCCGTCACCGTCGCCAGCACCGCCAGCGCCGGCACCCGCCAGTGAGGTGTCCACTGTGGACGCTGTGAAGGATCGGGCGGAGGAGGTACTGGGGCAGGCCGGCGAGGCGGTGACGCAGGCGTACGAGTCGACCAAGGAGGCGGCCGGCAACCTCGTCACCCGGATCCGCAACAACGCCACCCTGCCCGCGGGGCGGGGGCGCACCACGATCGCCAACGAGGTGGTCGAGAAGATTGCCGGTATCGCGGCCCGGGAGGTACCGGGCGTGTACGACCTGGGCGGCGACGCGGTTCGGCTGGTATCGGCCGTACGGGAGCGACTGCACCTGGGCGAGGAGAGCGCGGCGCAGGGCATCTCGGTACGCCTGGAGGGCAAGCAGGCCGAGATCACCGTGGTGATCGTGATCGAGTTCGGTTTCCAGGTCTTCTCGGTGACCGAGAAGGTCCGGGAGAAGGTCATCAGCTCCGTGGAGAACCTGCTCGGGCTGGACGTGACCGCGGTCGACGTCACCGTCGACGACGTGCACGTCGACGATGACGCACCGGTGGGCAACGACGCGCAGCGGGCCGCCGGGTACAGCCCGGAGACGAAGGCGATCGTCGTCGGGGCACCGTCCGAGAGCTGAGCGTCACAAAAGTTGTGTGCAACCAGATCAACAGCTCGCCGGTCCTCCTTTGCGAGAACTGCGAGCTGTTGATCTGACGGGGAGGGTGTCCTTGCTAGCCATCGCGCTGCGCGCGCTGCGTTCGCGACGCAGTCAGGCGGGCACCCTGCTGGCCATCGCGGTGCTTGTCGCCGCTGCCGCGTTCGCCGCGCCGCTGTTCGTCTTCGCCGCCACCCAGACCGTCGCCCAGCGCGACGTGGCCGCCGCGCCGGCCGGGCAGCGGCTGCTGTCGGCCAGCAAGGCGCTGGAGGGCGCCGGGCAGACCACCGGGATCGCCGACGAACTGACGCGGCTGCGCGGGTACCCGGCGCTGCGCGGCTTCACCCAGGTCGGCGGGTACACCGTGGTGGGCACCGCCGGGAACGCGCGCGGCGACAAGTCCACGAACTCCCCGATGGCGTACCGGGAAGACGTGTGTGCGCACGTCTCCGTGCTGGGCCACTGCACCAGCGCGCCCGGTACCGCCCTGGTCAGCGCCAGTACCGCCGCCGCCCTGGGCCTCGACGTCGGCGGCCAGGTGCGGGTGGTGACCGCCGGACTCAAGCAGCCGCTGCGCCTGACGATCGCCGGCGTGTACCGGCCGCGTGACCCGACCGAGCCGTACTGGGGTGCGGGCGGGCTGATCGCCGCCACCGGTACCGGCGCCGCCAGCCCTGGGTCGCAGTCCGCCAGCGCGGCCGACGCCGTGTTCGTCTCGGCGGATACGGTCAGCGGCTCCGGGGCCGCGAACGCCACGGTCACGCTCGACTCGGTGCTCCAGCCCGTGGCACTGCGCGACCAGACGCCGGCACAGGTGGCGAGCGCGGTGCTGGCTTGGTACGACGCCCTGCAGGCCGACGGGTACAAGGTCAAA
>JBPYFB010000494.1:0-13391 GCA_051986465.1 Rugosimonospora sp. | reverse complement strand
TGAGCTGTCTTGTCCGTACGTAGGCCGCGCATCGGTCTCAAGCGGTGTTTCAACTGGCTGTGATCGGCCTCGATCGGATTTTTCGCGTACCGTTCGACGTGGTGCCCACGCGGACGGGATCAGTTCGTCGAGCACCCCGGGGTAAACCGGCGCGGCGTCGGTGACGACCTCGCTCGGTGTCACCTTCAACGTCGAGAGTGCTCTCCGGAAGAATCGCCGCGCCGCGCCAGCGTCACGGCGTGTCGAGACCAGCACATCGATGACCTGCCCGTCCTGGTCGACCGCCCGGTACACGCTCAGCCCGGAACCAGACACCGAATGACCGGTCCACCTGCAGAAAGCGCCCGTTTCCGAAGGGCAGCGCAAACTACCGCCAACATCACCGAAACGCTGGACATGAGCGTGACTGGTGGCATAGAGGCGGACGTTCGGTTGGCTGTGGTACCGGCAGGTGTTGTGGGTTGACCAGCCCGGGCGACAATCCAGGTACGACTGTGGCTGGGGGTGGAACCGTGTTCGACTGGATTATCGGATCCATTCTGTGCGTGGTCGCGATGTTCTTCGGCTTGATCTGGTCCAGTTGGAGTTGGGGATCCCTGCGTTGGCTGGGATTGCGCCGGACCGGTACCCCGACCACCGGCGTGGTGATCAGCCAGGTCGAGTCGGATCTCGGCCGGACTACTCGGATCCGCTTTACGGCCGATGGTACCGAGCACGAGTTCCTGACGGATGAGATCGGTCCCGCGGCATCGGGCGACGTGGTGCCGGTGCACTACGACCCCCGCCGGCCACGCCGGGTGGTTTACCCGGTTGGTACCGGGCAGGTCGCCGCCAAACTCGTTGGTCTCATTCTGCTGCCCACCGCCTTTTCTGGCGTGCTGATCGTCACTATGCCCGACGCTGGCGTAACCCAGGCCGTTATGACATCGGGTTTCCTGGCCGGTGCCATCCTCGGTGGCTGGCTCAGATCCCGGCCAACCCCACCGGCGAAGCGTGTTCGGGCTGCGCCTGGCTGGCTGGTTTGGTGGTCGGATCACCAGGGTGATGTGTTGGTGGTGGGCGTGATCATCGGGCTCTTGGTCGTTCCCTGGATCTTGGGCGACCCGCCGTGGCGCATGCCGACACCGCTGCTTCTCGGTGCTGTTGCGGTGCCGTACCTGATAACGAGGTGGGCTACCCGCGGCTGGCGGGAGTTGATCGTCGGCGTGGTTTTCGCCCTGTTCGGAGTCAGCGGTACGATCATTGACACCGATCCAAAGCTGATCTGGCAGGCGCTGTGTGCCGCCATCGTCGGGCTGGTCCTCGTCGGCGTTGGGCTGCGCCGGATCCCTCGGGCGCAAAAAGCGACTGCACCGCCTGTCCTGCGTCACTCATCTCCAGTTGCACCAGCGTCGCGCGTCGCCGGACAGCGGCCCGGCGGTACATCCCCGGGTCACATGCTGCGCCCGGCAGTTCCACCTCCACCACACGGCAGCTCGCCGCCGGCCCAGCGGAGGCCAGCACCTCCGGCGATTCAGCCACCGCCAGGCCGGAACACCGGATAGGGGCGTGGCGACAGCGGTATCGCCGGCATGCTAGTGAGGATCGCGTCTCCTCAAAGATCACCAACCGGGCGAGGCGCGAGCGCAGCGAGCATCCGCGCGCAGGACTACGCCGCGCCCGGTCATGCCGCCGACCGCTCGTCACAGAGTGTCACTGGACGGCGGGTGCCCACCGCGCTCGGTCGCGGTCGATGAGAGTGCGTTTCCGCTCGATGAAGACGCCGGCTACGCCGTGGACAATGTTCGCGTGCAGTTGCGTTCTGAGCTCTGTCCGCCGTTGATCACACCACAGCGCGTCGCAGAGTTGTGTACCGCCATCGAGACCATCGCGAGGCTGTTGGAGCGCGGCGCGTCGGGCACTACGACGCCTGGTTCGGGGCGTCCGGTGCGGGCCGCGAGTTCGAGTAGCGTGGACATGGGCAGGTCGAGCCGGAACTGGTGCCCGCAGGCCTGTTCGACTCCCGCTTTATCCGAGACCGTTTTACCGGCGCCGGCTGGGAACGGCCTGGGAGACGACTGCGAGGTTGCCGACAACGGGTGTTAACCGTCGTGTTAGCACGATGCCGTTAGCCTCCTTGCCGTGAAACGCGGCTTGCGGTACTCCTGGTTGCTCGGTATTGCCGTCCTTGTGGTGACGTTGGCCTCCAGTGCGTTCGCGTGCGGTGTGGTACGCCACCGGACGGGCCCGAGCACCGGACCCTCGACCCGCCCGCCCAACCCGCCGCTGGCCAACCCGTCACTGGCCGCGTCGGTCGTCCCGCCGCCCAGCCCGACGCCGCCAGCGGTTGACTCGGACACCGTCAACGACACGTACTCGCACCTCGCCGCGTACCTGTCCAGCCGCGGCAGGTACGCGGCCGCCGGAATCGTCGACCTGAATACCGGCGCGCGCGTCACGTACAACGCCAACCAACAGTTCGAGACCGCGAGCATCGTCAAGGTGGACATCCTGTCCACGCTGCTGTGGCAGTTGCAGAACAGGCACGGCCACCTGTCCACCCAGCAGCGCACCCTGGCCACCAGCATGATCACGCAGAGCGACAACAACGCGGCGAGCGCGCTGTGGTCGCAGATCGGCATGGGCAGCGGGCTGGCCGCCGCCAACCGGGCTTTCGGCCTGACCCACACCACCCCCGGCGCCGGCGGCTCGTGGGGCCTGACCCGCACCACCGTCACCGACCAGCTGCGCCTGCTTACCGTGCTGAGCACCAGCGGCCCGTTGTCGGCCACCAGCCAGGCGTACGTGCTGGGCCTGATGAACAAGGTGGTCAAGGGCCAGCGCTGGGGCGTACCGGACGCGGCGAACTCCAGCGCCACCGCCGTGTACGTGAAGAACGGCTGGCTCGCGCGCAGCGCCGACGGGTACCGGTGGATCATCAACACCATCGGGCGGATCGTGCAGGGCGGGCACAACTGGATCGTCGTGGTCCTATCCAACGACAACTCGACCATGAGCGGCGGCGTCTCCCTCGTACAGAAGGCGGCCCACTTGGCCGTGGACGGGCTGGGCGCTTCCTGACGCGCAGGTGAGGAAGGCGGCGCTTGACAGCGTGCCGCGCAGCGAACCGCAGATGTGCCTTATCGGCGGCGCACCGCCACCACGGCGATGTCGTCGGCGATCTCCGGGTTCACTAGATTGACTTTCGCCGCTGTGGAACATCTGGTTGCGCAGATCGATGATCCGGCGCACGGCGTCGGTCTGCGATCGGGGCTTGCGTCGGCGGCGCGCCGAAGACGGCCAAGGCCGCCGGCCAGGCGGCGCAGGAGGCGTTCAACCGGTACAGCTCAGGCGACTACGCGGCGCCTGGGAGACCTATACCGACGACGGGCGCAAGGCCATCAGCAAGGACGACTTCGTGTCGTTCAACACCCAGTGCCCGCCGAAGTTCCGCGGCCGCAAGATGTCCGTGGTCGGCTCGCGGCTAGAGAACTCCACGACCGCGGTGACGCGGGTACGGGTAGGAAACGAGATGACCGCGTACACGCTGCGGTACCAGGACGGGCACTGGCGGGGTGCAGCCGTCCGCCGACGCGACCGCCATGTGGAGGCTGGGCGAGGCGAAGGCGGTCGAGAAGGCGAAGGCCGCCGGCGCCTGCGGCAGCTAGGGCAACATCTTCACCCAGTCGTAGTGCATGATCACGTGGGCGGGCGTGCTGGCGTCCGGCGCCGGTACGTCGTCGGACGGGCCGACCGCCACCTGCGTGTACAGGTGCAGGGGCACGTGCGGGATCACCGGCTTGGCCGTGCTCTTCGTCGAGTCGTAGTACACCTTGCCGTCCAGCGACAGCCGCACGAACGTGGCGCGCCACTCGATGGTGTACGTGTGCCACGCCGTGAAGTCGCCCGTGACGTCACCGGAGTCGGCGCCGCCGGGCCAGACAACCTGGCCGTACAGGCTCGTGCGGGCCGCCCCGGGCATGTTCACCGCCGAGATGTACCCGGTGGTGCTGGCGTCGTCCGAGTTGGGCCACAAACCGATGATCGCCCCGTATCCGGCACCGGCGTCGAAGCGCGCGCGCACCTGCCAGATCCCGTACAGCCGGTCGCCACCGGTGCCGCACCAGCACAGGCCGCCGGCGACGTTGCCCTTGCCGGTCGCGTTGGTACCGGTACCGATGATCTGCAGTTGGCCTCCCGTGACGCGGACGGCCGAGGGCGACAAGATCCCGCCGTTGGAGGCCGTCGCGCTGTACACGCCCCACCTGTCCGTGTCCAGCGTCGTGCCGGAGAAGTTGTCGACCAGCCCGCTGGGCGCGCCGGTGGTCGCCGCTGCTTTGGACGGGGCCGGGCTCGACTGGCTTGGCGAAGGTGCCGCGGTGCTGAGCGCGGCCACCGGCCCGGCGCCAGCGGACGGGGGTGCTGACCCGAGGGCTACGTCGCCGGTACCCGGTGCGGTCGTGCTCGACACCAGCGGAGTGGCGGGGGTACGGCTGTTCAGCCGCCACACCGCCGTCGCGCTGCCGCCCAGCAGGGCGAGGACGGCCAGGCCGATGGCGAGGAGCCGTCCGGTGTGCGTCTTTCGTCCTGGCCCGACATCCACCGGCCGCATCGCCGTCCGTGGCGGCTGCGGCGGGGTCCTCGGCGGCTGCGGCGCGGTCGTCGGCGGCTGGGTCGGCCGCGGAAGCGCCGGCGGGCTCGGCGCGCTCCCCGCGCACGGGTCCGGGCTCGGCGCGAACGGGTCGGCGCTTGCGGTGAACGGGTCGGCGCTCGACGGGAACGGGTCGGCGCTTGCCGTGACCGGGTTCGGCGCTGGCGATGCCGCCACCGCCGGCATCTCGCGCGGGGCCTCGGCCAGCGGCTCTGGCGGCGGCGCGGGCGCCGGCTCCGTCGGCGACATCGGCCACGAGCGCGGGTCGGTGGGCGAGGGGTTCACCCGCAAGAGGTTAGCGGCATGTGGTTTCACGCAGCGACCCGCGGGCCACGTACCTGTTCCACACCGTCATCGGCCGATGAGACTCCATGCCCGACATCGCCATGACAAGCCGGCGTGATTGCCCGTGGCCGCCGCCGGCCGGCCCGCGGCTGGGTGGTGGTGGGGTCAGATGGTGATGACATTGACGGCCAGGGCGATGAGAAAGGCGAGGGCCTTCACCTGCCGGAACCGTGCCGGGTCGGCGGGTGGGCGTAGGTCGGCGTTGCCGGCCTGTCATTGTCGGAAGTGGCTCGACGGCTGGGTGTGCGCCCGCCGTCGCTGTACAAGTACTTCCCGTCCCGGCTGGCACTGTTCGATCGCGTGTTTCAGCTGGGGCACCAGCAGCATCTGGATGCGTTCCGCGCGGGCGCCGAGGGGGCCCAGCCGGGACTGCCAGCGCTGATCGCCGCCCTGCAAGCCGGCGGGCGCTGGGCGATGGCCAACCAACCGCTGGCCCAGCTGCTGTTCTGGCGACCGGTATCCGGGTTCGAGCCCTCGGCAGAGGCCTACGCGCCGAGTGTCGCGATGGTCCAGGAGGTGCGTCACATGCTCGACGAAGCGGTGACACGCGGGCAGCTCGGGCCGGACGCAGCCACCGACGAAGGCGCCGCCGTGCTCTCGGTGCTGTTCCCCGGAATGCTGTCTCACCAGCTGGCCAACGCTCCGCACGAGTCCTTCGAGGACGGCCGCTTCACCCGCCTCGGACCGCGCATCTTCGCCATGTACAAAGCCACTACCCGCCAGCGGAGGAGCCCCATGCAGACCACCTTGCGGCCCGATTGGTGCCACCTTCTGGTGGCCCGTAACCCCTTCTACGGCGTACGGGTGCCAACCGCTTGCCCGCGCTCTCATGTGGACAGTGGTGGCGACATTGCCGGCTAAGGCTGATTGGTCACCGGCAGCACGAGTCCGTTGTCGTAGGCGGCGATGACCAGTTGCGCCCGGTCCCGGGCGCCGAGTTTCATCAGTAGCCGGCCGACGTGCGTCTTGGTGGTGGAGAGGCTGACGTGCAGGCGCGCGGCGATTTCGGTGTTGGAATGTCCGAGCCCGATCAGGGTGAGTACCTCACGTTCTCGGTCGGTGGTGTCGGCGAGGCTGGCCACCGGGCGCCGCACCGGTTGTGGCGTGCGGGTGAACTCTTCGATCAGTCGCCGGGTGACTGCGGGGGCCAGCAGGGCCTCGCCTGCGGCGATCACGTGGATGGCGGCGATGAGGTCGGCCGGGCGGGTGTCCTTGAGCAGGAATCCGCTCGCGCCTGCCCGAAGGGCCGTGAACACATACTCGTCGATGTCGAACGTGGTGAGGATGAGGACCCGAACGCCGGCGGTGGCGGGGTCGGCGCAGATTCGCCGGGTCGCCTCGATGCCGTTGAGGTCCGGCATCCGGATGTCCATGAGTACGATGTCGGGTCGGTGTTGTCTGGCTAAGGCGACCGCCTCCGTCCCGGTGGCGGCCTCGGCCACCGCGGTCAAGTCAGGCGCGGTATCGACCAGCAGGCGGAAACTGCCTCGCACCAGGGCCTGGTCGTCGGCGACAAGTACGCGGATCATGCCGTTGCCCGCGCCTTCAACGGGAAGCTGGCGCGTACCTGGAACCCGCCGCCGGGTCTAGGGCCGGCGTACACCTGCCCGCCGTACATGCTGGCCCGCTCGCGCATGCCGACGATCCCGTGACCGGGGGTGACCGCGCTGACCCCGCTGCCCTCATCGGTCACCTCGACGGTGACCGCGTCGTCTCGGCAGCCGATGTGCACCCGGGCCTGGTTGGTCGCCGCATGCTTGATCACGTTGGTCAGCGCCTCCTGCACCACCCGGTACACGGCGAGTTGCACGCCAACAGCAACCTCTGGAAGCTCACCGGTGATCTCCAGGTTGACCCGCAGCCCCGCCTCGCCGCTGCGCTCGGCCAGTGCAGCGAGGTCGGCCAGTCCGGGTACCGGTGTCGGCGGATCGGTCGGCTGTCTGGACACTTCGTCGTCCGCACGCAGGACCCCTAGCAGCGCGCGCATCTCGCGGAGCGCGTCGCGGCTGGTCTGTTCGATCGAGCTGAGCGCCCGCTGGGTTTCGTCCGGGTGCTGCCCGGCGACATGGTTGGCCACGCCGGCCTGTACGGCGATGACGCTCAAGGTATGGGCCACCACGTCGTGCAGTTCCCGGGCGATGCGCAGCCGCTCCTCGCTCATCGCTTGGCGGGCCTCAGCGAGCCGGTCCTGAGCCTGACGCTCGGCGCGCTCCCGCATCTGCGCGGCGTACAGGCGCCGTTGGCTGATCGCGTAGCCGATCGTCCAACCGATCGCGATCGGTAACACGCTGCGCACCAGCAGGTTGATCGGATCCGTGAAGGCAGGGCGGTGGGGCATGGGTATCCCGGCGACGGACAGCGGCACGCGCTTCGCGTCCACCACGCCTACGACGGCGATCAGCAGTGTGCCGCCAAGCAGCCACAGCGCCTGCCGAGCTGGCAGTCGGACCGGGACGTAATACATCAGATACGCCACCGCGAGCCAGAGCGCGGGAAACCCGGCGATGGCGGTACCGACGGCGACGGCGGGAACTACGCCGGCAAGGACTCGTGGCGACCACCGCCGGCGCCACGCCGCCACAACGATTACCGGGACGGCCATCAGTGCCTCGACCGGGCTCACCCCAGCCCCGCCGGCCCGGCGGTCGAGTAGCGCGGGCACGACGATGATTGCCGCGGCCGCTACCGCGTCGATTGCGAACCAGTGCCCGTCGTGCAGGCGGTTGGACAGCGGCGGCCGGAGCGGATGCATGGTCACACCGTAACCGTGCGGCCCGGTGCCGCCCTCAGACCACGGTCCGATGCGGGCGCGGTACCTCAGGCCAGCGGGCACCTCAAAGACGGTGCCGTGATCCGACGTACAGCCGGCGCGGACACGGCAGGTTTGGCCCAGCGCGCCGCAAACCGTGGGCGGCGCCCGTTCGAAAGACGAGGTGGGTTTATGACGGCTGTCATGGAGACGCACGCACTGGGCAAGCGATACCGCCGCTGGTGGGCGACGGCGAAGTGGGCGTTGGCCGAGTGCACGTTGGCGGTACCGGGCGGGCACGTGGTGGGACTGGTAGGCCCGAACGGAGCGGGCAAGAGCACGCTGCTGAACCTCGCGGTCGGTCTGATCGCGCCCACCACTGGGACGGTGCGGCTCTTTGGTGCCAGCCCGGTCGGCCGCCGTGCTCCGCTGTCTCGACTGGGGTTCGTTGCCCAGGACGCTCCGCTCTACGCCCGCCTGACCGTGGCCGAGCACCTGGCAATGGGCGCACATCTGAACACCGGCGGGGGTTGGGACGCCCGGGCGGCGCGGGAACGCATCGCCGCCCTCGGCCTACCGCTCGCCGCGCGGGCCGCCACGCTGTCCGGCGGGCAGCGGGCCCAACTCGCGCTGACAATGGCCGTAGCCAAGCGCCCCGAACTGCTCATCCTCGACGAGCCGGTGGCCAGTCTCGACCCGTTGGCCCGCCGGGAGTTCCTCGACTACCTCGCGACCGCGGTCGCCGAGTACCGGATGAGCGTCGTGCTCTCCTCGCACCTGGTCAGCGATCTGGCTCGCATCTGCGACTACCTCATCGTGCTGCATGATTCCCGGGTCCAGGTGGCCGGCCCGATCACCGACCTGCTGGCCGCACACAGAGCCAGTACCGGCGCGCCCGTCGAGTTGGAGGACTTCGTGTTGGAACAACTCAGCCGGGCACGGACCAGCAACGGGGTGGTGGCATGACCTGGATGACATGGCGACAGTCCCGGGTAGCGGTGCTCACGGTACTGGCCGGACTCGCGGTATTCGGTCTCGCCCTGGCGGTAACCGGCCCTCGGCTGGCGCACGAGTACGACATCAGCGGCCTGGCCGGCTGCACCGGGAACGCCAGTTGCGGCAACGCCCAGCACTCATTCGCCTTCCAGGTCAGGCAGATCGGCATCGACCTGCCGCTGTACATTCTCGGCGTCGCCCTGACCTACCTGATCGCCGCGGTGATCGGAATGTTCTGGGGGGCGCCGATGGTGGCCCGCGAACTGGAAGCCGGTACCTACCGGCTGGCGTGGACCCAGGGCGTCTCCCGCTCCCGCTGGTTGGCGTTGAAGCTGGGCCTGGTCGGCCTGGCCGCCGTAGCGGCCACCGGTCTGCTCAGCCTGGCCGTCACCTGGTGGTCGCAACCGATCGACCAAGCCGGCGCACGGCCAGCGGCCGACGCCGGACTGGCCCTGCCGGCCCGGTTCGCGCCGGTGCTATTCGGCGCCCGCGCAATCGCTCCCATCGGGTACGCCGCGTTCGCCTTCGTACTCGGTGTGGCGGTCGGCGTCCTTGTTCGGCGTACCGTGCCGGCGATGGCGCTCACCCTGGCCGTTCTGGCCACCGTCCAGGTGCTGGTACCGGGCCTGCTGCGAGCCCATTACCAGGCCCCGACCGTTACCACCGTGGCGCTCGTACTGACCCCCGACCGGCCCCAGTCCCTTCAGCTGCGCGATGGGACACTCGCGGTGGAGGCGCCGGTGAGCCTGCCGGGTGCCTGGATCACTTCGGTGCGAACAGTCGACGCGGCGGGCAGCACAGCGGCTCCCGCAATCCCACAGCCGTGCGCCGACCCGGGCGGCAAGCTCGCCGACTGCGACCAGGCGATCAACGCGCTCGGCCTGAGCCAAAGAATCACCTACCATCCGGCGAACCGGTTCTGGGTATTCCAGTGGTACGAATTCGGCCTCTACCTGACCCTGACAGCGTTGCTCACCGCGCTGTGCGTATGGGGTATTCGCCGTTGACATGACCGTCCGCCGCCTGCCTGGGCACACACACCGCTGTTATATGGGAGGGCTTCGAATAAGCGTGGTCCACTGTGGAGTATTCGGCCCGGCTACCGGGTATGGTAGCCGGGCCTCGAACCGTCAGCCCGCGGCTTGGACGAACTGGTCGGTGTAGGTCTTGTGGAGGTCGATGGTCTTGCCGATCACGTTCTTGTTGAACGTGCCGAGCACCTTGAGGTTGGTGGGCGGCCCGTTGGGCGGCATGATGCCGGTCGGGTTGTAGATGCCCTTCTCGTTGTTGAGCGCCTGGACGTAGGCGTCCTTGCCGGCGCCGGCGTAGTAGTCGGCGGGCATCTGGTCGGCGATTTCGGTGGCGCTGTGCGCCTGGATCCACTTGAGCGTCTTGACGTACGCGTTGACGAGCTTCTGCACGACCTGCGGGTGCTGCTGCACGTACGCCGTCGTCAGGTAGAGGCAGGTGGCGGGGTACTCGCCGCCCAGGGCCGCGGCGGCGCCCGCGGCGGAGCGCATGTCGAGCAGGATGTACGCCTGCTTGGTGGCCAGCAGCTGCGAGACGGTGGGTTCCGTGGTCATGGCGCAGTCCACGTTCTTGTGCGCCATCGCGCCGATGAGCGTGGCGCCGGCCTGTACGCCGAGGCGGTGGATGCTCGCCGGGGCGACTCCGTTTTTCTGCGCGAGGAACTGGGTGAGGAAGTCGGTGGACGAGCCGATGTCGGTGACGCCGAGGGTGCGCCCCTTCCAGTCGGCCGGGGATTTGATGGCGCCCTTGAGGTCGCTGCGGCACAGCTCGACCTCGCCGGGTGTGACGAGCATCGACACTACAGACTCGACGGACTGCCCGAGGCCCTGCAGGTCGATGGTGTGGTCGTAGAAGCCGCCGACCCCGTCGACCTTCCCGGCCATCATCTGGGTTGTCGCGTCGACCCCGGCACCTTCGTCCTGCAGCGTGACGTTCAGCCCCTCGGCTTGGTAGAAACCCAGCCGCTGGGCCAACATGAAGGGCAGGTAGATCTGCTTGCCCAGGCCGCCGACCATGATGCTCACGGACGGGCCGGAGGCGGCCGCGCCGCCGGCGGCCGGGGCGTTGTTCGAGGTTTGGCTGGCCTTGTTCGCACAGCCGGCCAGGGCGAGCGCCGCGACGGCGCCGAGCGCGAGCCATCTGTTGGTATGCATGCGGGAACTCCTTCGGTTACAGGTCGGGACCGGAAAGCTGCGGGGGGCGCCAGCGCAGCAGGCGCCGTTCCAGGCGGGTGATCAGCCACTCGGCGGCCAGCGCGACGGCGCCCATGATGACCATCGCGGCCCATACGCCGTTGGCGTCGAAGGTGCCCTGCGCGGTCTTGATGAGCACGCCCAGGCCCTGCAGTCCGCCGATGAACTCGCCGACGATCGCGCCGATGAGGGCGAAGCCGAACGCGACGTGCAGGCTGGCGACGATCCAGGTGAACGCGGAGGGCAGCACCACCTGGCGGGTGACCTGCCAGCGGGAGGCGCCGAGGATGCGGGCGTTGGCGATGAAGTTGCGGTCCACCTCGCGGGCGCCCTGGAAGGCGTTGAAGAACACGGCGAAGAAGACCAGGACGATGACGAGCATCACCTTGGACTCCAGGCCGAGGCCGAAGGCGAGCACGAAGACCGAGCCGAGCACGATGCGGGGAATGGAGTTGAGTACCTTGATGTACGGACCGAGCACGGCGGCGAGGAAGCGCACCCGCCCCATCGCCAGCCCGAAGACGATGCCGAGGCTGGTACCGATGAGAAAGCCGAGAATGGCCTCCTCCAGGGTCGCCTTCACCTGGTCGCCCAGCGAGCCGACCGCGGTGCCAACCGTTGTCCAGGTCCTCAGCCGGTCGACGATGCCGGACGGCTCGCCGAACAGGATGATCTTCCGGGAGTCCCCGCCGACGAACAGCTGCCATCCGCCGATCACCGCCAGGATCACGGCGAGCTGCGTGGTGTGAACGAGGATCCGGCGCCGCCGCAGCCGGTCCCGGTCGCCCTTCTCCACAGTGGACACCTGGGTCATGAGGACACCTCCACGAGGTCGGCCGCGGTGGTCCGGGTGTAGGCGATGTCGACCTCCGCGCGCAGCGCCGTCCAGATCTGGTGGTACAGGTCGACAAAGTGCGACTCGAACCGGATCTCCTGCACCACCCGGGGCCGCGGCAGGTCGATCGGGAACACGGCCTTGACCGTCCCGCCCGGACCGGCGGTCATCACGACCACCTTGTCGGAGAGCGCGATGGCCTCTTCCAGGTCGTGGGTGACGAACACGACGGCTGGGCGGGTCACGTCCCACAGGCCGAGCAGTTCGTTCGACATCAGCGCGCGGGTCTGTACGTCCAGGGCGCTGAACGGCTCGTCCATGAGCAGGATGCGTGGTTCGTTGATGAGGTTCTGGGCCAGCGCCACCCGCTTGCGCATACCGCCGGAGAGCTGGTGCGGGTACCGGTCCTCGAAGCCGGCCAGCCGTACCCGGCGGATCCACTCGCGCGCGTCGGCGATCGCGGCACGCTTCGGTACGCCCCGGAACCGGGGACCGGCGGCCACGTTGTCCAGCACGCTCTTCCACGGCAGGATCGCGTCGGTCTGGAACATGAAGCCCACGCCCGGGGTGATACCGGTGACCGGCCGGCCATCCACCTGTACCTCGCCGGCCGAGGGACGTTCGAGGCCGGCCACGAGGGTGAGGGTGGTCGACTTGCCGCAGCCGGTCGGCCCGACCACCGCGCAGAACTCGCCCGGGGCCACGGTCAGGCTCAGGTCCCGCAGGGCCGTGTACGGCGTGCCGCCCGGGCTCGCGAACCGCTTGGTGACGCCGCGCAACTCGATCGCGGGCGGTACCGAGTCAACTGTCATGACGCGGCAGCGTAGGTTTCGGGGCAGGTGACGGGACAGAGTTCCTCGGGTTTCGCGCGATGGTGGCATTACTCGCTGTTAAGTGCGTTTAGCTCACCTGGACTCGCCCCGCCCCGCCGAGGCATGCTGCCTGAATGTGGCGGTCACGCACCCTGGCCTCGCAAGTCCTGCTCGGCGTCCTCGGCATCCTGGTCGTCACCACCACCGTGGGCGGGTACCTGTACGTGGTCCTCAGCAACCGCATGCTCGACCACCAGTACGAGAAGCGGGCGCTGGGCATCGCGCAGACCGTCGCGCAGATGCCCGACATCCGGCAGGCACTGCTCGCCGGCGACCACAGCGGCATCATCCAGATACGGGCCGAACAGGTACGGCACACCACCGACGCCGCGTACGTCGTGATCGCCGACCGCGGCGGCCAGCGGTACTCCCACCCGAACACCGCCCTCATCGGCCAGCGCCTCGAAGAACCCGTCATCGTGCTGGACGGCCGCGCCTACACCGGTGTGGACAACGGCAGCCTGGGCCGCTCCGCGAATGGCAAGGCCCCGATCGTCGCCGGGAACACCGTCATCGGGGAGGTCTCCGTCGGCATCCTGGAGACCCAGGTCGCCATCCAGGTGCACCACGAGCTGATCGCGATCGCCGCGTACTCAGCGCTCGCTCTCGCCCTCGGCGTCCTCGCCTCCTGGCTGCTCGTCTGGAAAATCAAGCGGGTCACCTTCGGGCTGGAACCCGCCGAGATCGTCTCGCTGCTGCAGGAGCGCGAAGCGATGCTGCACGGCATCCGGGAGGGCGTCAT
>JBPYFB010000493.1:0-40496 GCA_051986465.1 Rugosimonospora sp. | reverse complement strand
CGCCGCGCAGCCGAGCCACGACTGGGCCGTCCGCGACCCGTTCACCGATTTGGACGTGAACGCCGTCGGCACGCTCAACGTGCTGCAGAACGTCCGGGAGCACTGCATCGACGCGCCGGTCATCCACTGCTCGACCAACAAGGTGTACGGCGACCGCCCCAACTCGCTGCCGCTAATCGAGCTGGACACCCGCTGGGAGCTGGAACCGGGGCACCCGTACTACGACGGCATCCGCGAGGACATGTCGATCGATGCCTGTCTGCACTCGGTGTTCGGCGCCTCGAAGGTGGCGGCCGACGTCATGGTGCAGGAGTACGGGCGCTATTTCGGTATGAAGACCGCGTGCTTCCGCGGCGGTACCCTCACCGGCCCGGCGCACGCCGCGACCGAGCTGCACGGCTTCCTCGCGTACGTGATGCGGTGCAACATGGAGCGGCGCACGTACAAGATCTTCGGGTACAAGGGAAAGATGGTGCGCGACGCGATCCACAGCCACGACGTGGTCTCCGCGTTCGAGGCGTTCTTCCGCAACCCGCGCTCCGCCGCGGTCTACAACCTGGGCGGCGGCCGCCACTCCAACGGCTCCCACCTCGAGGTGTTCGCGCTCGCCGAGCAGATCACCGGAAACCCCATGATCACGGAGTACCACGACGCGAACCGGGTCGGCGACCACCAGTGGTGGATCGGCTCCAACGCCGCGTTCCAGGCCGACTATCCCGAGTGGAAGCAGGTCTACGACGTACCCATGATCTTGCAGGAGATCTACGAGGCGAACGTCGAGCGGTGGGTACCGGAGGCGTGAGCGTGAAGGGCAACGTCCTGGGCGTCCTCGTCGACCAGACCACGTACGCCGACGCGACCGAGGCGGTACTGGCCGCGGCTCGGGAGGGTCGCCCGTTCGCGCTGACCGCGCTCGCGGTACACGGGGTCATGACCGGCGTACAGGACAAGGCGCACGGTGCCCGTCTCAACTCCTTCGACCTGGTCACGCCGGACGGCCAGCCCGTACGGTGGGCGCTGAACCTGCTGCACAAGGCCGGCCTGACCGACCGGGTGTACGGGCCGACGCTGACCCTGCGGGTACTGGCGCGCGCCGCCGACGAGGGCCTGCCGGTCTACCTGTACGGGTCGACCGACGCGACGCTGGACCGGCTGATACCGAGGCTGCAGGAGATGTTCCCGGCGCTGAAGATCGCCGGTCGGGAGGCGTCCAAGTTCCGCACGGTGCAGGAGGGCGAGGCGGAACGGATCGCCGGTCGGATCATCGAGTCCGGCGCCCGTATCGTGCTGGTCGGGCTGGGCTGCCCCCGCCAGGAGATCTTCACGTACGCGATGCGCCCGCTCCTGCCGATGCCGCTGATGGCCGTCGGCGCCGCCTTCGACTACCACGCCGGCCAACTGCGCAAGCCGCCGGCCTGGATGCAGCGGTACGGGCTGGAGTGGCTGTGGCGCCTGGGCCTGGAGCCAGGGCGCCTGTGGCGGCGGTACCTGATCCTGAACCCGGCCTACCTGCTGCGGCTGGCCGCCCAGAAGACCGGCGTGTGGAAGGCGACCCCGCCGCCCCCGGCGACAGATCGCCTCGACACCTTCGCCGTCTAGCTGCCTATTTGAAGTGGTCCAGGGTGGCCCGGCGGCGCACGCCGCCGACCTTGCGGACCCCCGTCTCCGCCGGAATGAGCATCAGCACCAGCGGGGCGCCCAGGTACCAGTGCTTCGCCACGACGAGAGCGAACGCGCACAGCAGCACGCCGACCGCGTACACGCCGATCAGCGCGAGCGTGCGACGGCTGCCGGGCCGCTTGCCGCCGAGCGCGTCGAGGAGCCCGAAGGCACCGATCGGCATGGCCAGCAGGCCGGCGCTGAGAATCAGGTACGCGACGATCTCACGGGTCGACAACCCGCACCTCCCCAGGGATGAGCAATAGCAGGTCGCTACCTTAGGCGCTGCTCTGCTCGTTCCGCCAGGTCCGTTCGGGTGGATTCGTCATAGGGTGCCCGGCGCCGCACGCGTCAGCGGCGCAGGTCCGCCGGCTCGGCGTAGATGAGTTCGAGGATCGAGCGGGCCGCCTCGAACCAGCGGTCCAGCCATACCGCGTCCGGTGTGCAGCCCTTGGGTGGAAGCTCCATGAGCAGGCCGTGCAGCAGTGGGTGCTCGGCGAGCGGCGCGGCGACGGACTCCACCCAACCCCCGTGATCGAGTACCGGATCCGGCTCCGGCAGAAGCATCTCCGGGCGCGCCACGCCCCGGTAGCCGTTGCCCAGGTTCTCGGACCCATTCGTCATGTCGCCCGCCCTCTCGCCTCGTCCTCGCCGTCGTCCGGGCCGGAGCGCCGCTACCGCCCCCGCGACCGCCCGGCTGTGCCGTACAACGAGGCTGCGCCGTGGCAGGCGACGCGAGCCCGGAAAGCGGATCGGGGGGCCGCCGGTACGGCAGCCCCCCGATCGGAGAAGGTGCACTCAGAGGTCGAACTCGCCGTCCTTGGCGCCACCGACGAAGGCATCCCACTCGCCTTGGGTGAACATGAGGACTGGGCCCTGGGGGTTCTTGGAATCGCGAAGCAGGATCGCGGCGTCGACGAAGGCGACCTCGACGCAGTTGTCGCAGTTCGGGCCGCTCTGTGAGCTCTTACGCCAGACCGCCCGGTTCACATCGACCCGAAGCCCTTTGGCCTCGACTTCCATCTACAGCTCCTTTGCGCGTTCGGCGATGAACGCCGCCGACTCAGCGGGAGGCAGCGCCCTCACCGTTAGTTGATCGAATATTTGGTGGTACCGGTGCAGCTCGTCGTCCTTCTCAAGGAAGATGCCGCCAGCCGCGTTCTCAGCGAAGACCACGTCTGGGTCGGCAGGTTCCTCGTAGCTGAGGATCGAGAAACACCCATCCATGCCGGGGTGCGCGCCAAGAGAGAACGGCACTACCTGCAGGGTGACGTTGGACAGACTCGACGCCTCGATCAGACGCGCGAGCTGACCGCGCATTACCGTACGCCCACCAACCATGCGATGGAAAACCGCCTCGTCGAGCACCACCCAGAAATTCAACGGATCTTCTTGTGTTAACAACGATTGGCGTTCGGTTCGGACGTGTATCCGGCGCTCCACCTCGGCCCGCGGGATGTCCGCCGCATGCTCCTCGATCATCGCGCGGGCGTACTCCGGCGTCTGAAGGAGTCCTGGTAGAGCCAGCGCCTCGTACGTGCGGATCGCACTCGCCGCCGCTTCAAGCCCTACATAAGCGCTCGTAAGAACCGTGCCATAGAGATGCCACCAGCCCTTGGTACGCGCGTCGCGGGCAACCTGAATGAGGTCGTCGGCGACTGAGCCCTTCACGCCATACACGTCGAGCATGTCGCGCACGTCGCGCGGGCTCGCACCACTATGGCCGCGCTCAATGCGAGAAATCTTCGATGAGGAGCATTCCAACCGGTCGGCGACCGTTTCAATGGTGACTCCGGCAGCCTCGCGCAGTCGACGGAGTTCAAGGCCCAGCCGTCGACGCCGCACCGTTGGACTCGGTCGGTTGCTCACGCTTCCCACCTCCGACCCGATGCGCCGCTTGCCAGGGGAATGCGGTCGTCGGGATTCCCCCGCAAGAGGTCGGGGGCTCAAGTGTGCCGCTCATGGTCCGCCACATCAAGCACTGGTACTAACCGTCCGTACAGGGAGAGCCGATTTTTGCAACTTGCACTCGGACAGTCTAGTAGGGCACGCTGTGCGTACGGCATGCGTCACTCCCGGTGGAACATGCCCTGCCCCTAGCTTCCTCGCGCGAACGGGAGGCGACGTGTTGCCTCGATCCGGTGATGTCCTGCGGGTCACCCGTGCGGCCAGCGTGCAGTTCACCTCTCCGATGCTGTTCCGGGTCATCCGGGTACACGACTGGCCGACCTACGACGGGTGGGTGTGGCTTGACGGGTACGAGCTGAACAGCGCGGGCGAGGCTGTCGAACGCAGGTCCATCTTCGTTCAGGTCGACGGCTTGCAGCGCGCGACGCTGGGGCCGGCGCCCAACCGGTACCGAGCCGCGACGGCCCGCTCGACGCGCTTCCTCCCAACAAGGTGAATCGGGTTCGTTAGGCGGGCCGAGCGACTCGCGCCCGCATACGCTCGAAGAAACCCACGGTTACCGGTACAACCCGCTCGTCGTGCCCGGACCCCGCCTGACGGGGAGGGCTCCACAGTGGACGACGAGGTGCACGCGGCTGGTCGCACCAGAGCCATCCGCCGTGCGGCCCGGTCGGCGGCGATCTGCGCGGCCGCGGTGAGCCTGCTGTTCGGCTCGGCCACCTGGCCGGCGGCCCCGGCCACCCCGGATACGAGCCCCAGCGGCGAGCAGACGGGCGCCAACCCGAGCACGCCACCCTGGTCGCCGAGCAGGCCGCCGCCGGCAACGCGAACATCGCAGCCCGTCCCGGCGAGCCCGCACTCGCTGGCCGTCGCGACGCCGCCAGCGCCGGCGACGCCGGCCGCAAGCGATTCCTCGCCGGCAGGCCAGATACCCACCGCCCAGCCTCCGACGTGGCGGGGGGTGCAGGCGCCGCTCGAGATTGCGCCGGCGCCGCGGCCCAGCGCACCCGCGCCGGCGGCGAGGCCAGGATCATCGGGTACCCGACCGGGCCCGCACCTGGCCGCCGAGCCGGTCGCCATGTCCTCCGGAGGCGACCTCGCCGGGCTGCTCATCTACTCCGGCGCCAGCGCGCTGGCCGCCGCGCTGACCGGACTGCTCATGGTCGCGCGGCAGCGCCGGCGGTGGTGAGGTCTCAGGTGCTCGGCGGGGACTCCGGTGGCGCGGAGGTGGGCGGTGCCGCGGCGACGTAGATCACGACCTGGCTGCCCTCCGGTACCTGGGTACCCGAGCGCGGATCGGTACCCGAGACGGTACCGGCCGGCACGCCGCTGTCCACCCGGGTCTTCACGGTGTAGGTCAGGCCCAGGCTGGTGATCGCCTGCTGCGCGTCGGTCAGCGGGCGCCCACGCAGCGAGGGCAGCGGTACGGTCTGCACGCTCGGGCTCGGGGACGGTGACGGCGACGGGCTCGGAATGGGCGACGGCGACGCTGCGGCCGGTGTCGTGGGGGTTACCGTCGGCGCGACAGCCGGATTCTTCGAGTTGTGCAGCGCCAGCCAGATGCCGAACAGGATCAGGCCGACGAGTACCAGGGCGACGATGCCCATCACGATCGGCATCCACCAGTTGCGGGGCTCAGGCGATACCCACTCCTGCTCCTCGGTTTCGGGAGCGACCCCGCCCGCCGGCGGCCGCACCCCCGCCCGACCGGACCAGCGCTCCGGCGGCTCATTGCCAACGGGTGGCAGCGCGGCGGTCTCGTCGGGTGCGCCCGGCAGCGCGGCGGTCTCGTCGCCGGGCGGCGGGAATTGTGCCGTCTCATCGCCGGGCGGTGGGAACCGCCCCGTCTCGTCGTCGCCGCCCGCCGGTATCGGCCGGGTTTCGTCGTCCGCCACGGTCCTTATCTCACCACGGTGCGGTCGGGAGCGCGCCTCACGCCGAGCCGGACGGGCCTGCCGTGCAGGCGAGCTTGACCTGGTCGTTCCAGTGGACGCCGGCCGCGTTGCCCGGCGGGTCCTGCGCGGTCACCGTGCCGTGCCGGCCGTTCGGGTACTGCGGGTACAGGCCGGCGTCGGCGAGCGACCGGCCCGCCTCGTTGCACGACCGGCCGACGACGTCGGGCGGCATCAGCACCGGCGCGACCCCGGACACGTACACCTTCACGGTGGTGCCACGGTCCACAGGGGACCCCGGCGCCGGTACCGTCTGCGCGACGGTACGGGCATCCCCCTGCTTCGCGAAGACGAGTTGTACGCCCAACTGGAGGTCGCGCAGCCGCTGCCGCGCGACGACGAAGTCGCTCCCGGTGACGTCCGGCAGGGCGAGCGGCGCGAGCCTGGCCACCGGCGTGGCCCCGGACGCGACCGGCGAGGGCGGCACCGGCTCGCCCGCGGACGGCGGCGCCGACGCGCTCACCCGGGCGCTACCGATGCCGTGCAGCGCCCAACCCACGCCCGCGCCGACCATCCCGAGCACCACGACGAAGGCGGCCACGCCCAGGACGATCCGTAGCCGGGCAGGGCGGCGCGGCGGTTGGCCGGGATTCACCAGCCGAGTGTCGCGCGCCCGCGCAACAAGACGACTCGCCCGAGTTGGCGCCAGCCGCTAGGCTGCGCGGCATGGCCTCACGTGGCTGGGGAGGATCGGTCGCGGTCGCGCTGGGCAGTGCCGCCGCGACGGCGAGTGCCGCCCTTGGTCTGGGGTACGGGCTGGGTGTCATCGTGTGGCCCACCGCCACCGACCCGCCCAGCGAGAGCGCGTGGCTTGCCAGTCTCGCCTGGACCGCGTGGGTCGCGGCGACCGCCGCCGTGCTCGGCGCCGTCGTCGCCGACCGGCTCTCCGCCGGCGAGGTCGGTGCCGCCCCACCTCGACGCTCCACAGTGGAGCGTGAGGGCGGCGTGTACCGGAGCTCCGCGCCGGGTACCGTCGCCACCGGCGCCTGGCGGCTGATCATCGCGCTCAGTGCCGCGGTCGGCGCGCTGCTGACCGTACCGCTGGTCGCCGTACCGGCCCGGGCCGCACACCGGCCCGATACCTCCGTACCGCAGCTCATCGCGGGCGGATACGCGATGGTCGGGGTCGTCGTTGGCCTTGTCATGGCTGTGGTCGCGCTGTCCGCGCGCGCGGTGGCCACCAACGTTCTGCTGTTCACCGCCTGGCTCGGCGTGCTGTCGGTCGCGTCGGTCATCCACGGCGTCGCGACGGGCCAGGGTCTGTCGACAGCGCAACTCGCGGTCTGGCGCTTCGGTTCGAGGCACCTCGTCAACGGCACCATCTCGCTGCCCGGCTCCGCGCTCATGCTGGTGTCCGCGTTCGTGGTGGGCGTCGTGGCCGCATGGCCGGCGATCCGGCGCGGGGACAACCGGGTGGGGGTGGCGATCTCCGGCGCCGCCGGGCCGCTCCTGTGCGCGGCAGCGTACTTCCTCGCCGCGCCGAAGCTCACCACCGGACGCGTCGACGACCACCTCTCCGCCTACCTGGTCGCCCCGTACACGGTGGTCGCCGGGCTCGCCGGTTCGGCGCTGCTGTGCGTACTGGTGGCACAGCGGGAGCAGCGGGCGGCGGCGAGCGGTTCGCCGATACCGTCCCAGCCGGCCGGCTCCGCCGAGCCGCCGACGTCCACAGAGGACGGTCTGGCCGACGACGCGTACGCGACGCAGCGGGCGTACGTGACCGAGTAAACCGGGCTACGGCACCGGCCAGGTGTGTACGGGCGCGTTGGTACGCATGTGCTCCGCGTACCGGCGCAGCATCTCGGCGAGCGCACCGGCCCGGCTGTACCCACGCCGCTGAAGATGCTCCACTGTGGACGTCTGCCAGGTCGCACCGTTGCACCGGGTGCGGCAGCGCCCCTCAATGACCCCGAGCAACCGGTCGCGTACGGTCGGATTGACGCCGAACCGGTCCAGTCCCGCATGCGCGGCCGGCAGCAGGGTGTCCAGCACCAGGCTGCTCACCGGCACCTCGCCACGGCCGGGCCAGTACACCCGCCCCGGCAGGCCATCCCGAGCGCAGACGTGGAAGTTCTCCTCGGCCTGGCTGAACGTCAATCGTGTCCACACTGGACGCTCGTCCTCGACGAACTCGCGGACGAGGCCGAAGTAGAGCGCAGCGTTGGCCAGCATGTCGACGACCGTCGGGCCGGCCGGCAGCACCCGGTTCTCCACGCGCAGGTGCGGGCGGCCACCCATGATGTCGTACACCGGCCGGTTCCACCGGTAGATCGTGCCGTTGTGCAGCCGCAGTTCGGACAGGGTGGGTACGCCCCCCTCGCGCAGCACCTCGACCGGATCCTCGTCGCCGCTGATCGGTAGCAGCGCGGGGAAGTACCGTACGTTCTCCTCGAACAGGTCGAAGATCGACGTGATCCAGCGCTCGCCGAACCAGACCCGCGGCCGTACGCCCTGCGCCTTCAGCTCGTCCGGCCGGGTATCGGTCGCCTGCTCGAACAGCGCGATCCGGGTCTCCGCCCACAGCCGCCGGCCGAACAGGTACGGGGAGTTGGCGCCGAGCGCGACCTGTACCGCCGCGCTCGCCTGCGACGCGTTCCAGTACGCCGGGAAGTCCTCCGGCGCCACCTGCAGGTGGAACTGCAGGCTGGTACAGGCGGCCTCCGGCGCGATCGAGTCGGTATGCGCCCGTACCCGCTCGACGCCCCGGATGTCCAGCGCCAGGTCCTCGCCCCGGGCCGCGACGATCTGCTCGTTGAGTACCCGGTACCGCCCGTCGGTCGAGAGGTTCTCCAACACCGCGTGGCGCCGGGTGAGCGTCGGCAGGATACCGATCGCGACGAGGCTCGCATCCACCTTGGCCGCGCGCTCGTCCGCCCGCGCCAGGCTCGCGAGCAGGTCGCGCTCGTAGTCGTCGAAGCCGTCGATCGCGATCAGCCGGGGCCGGACGTTGACCTCGAGGTTGAACTGGCCCAGTTCGGTCTGGAAGGCGGGATCGGCGAGTATCTCCAGCACCTCGGTGTTGCGCATGGCCGGCTCGGCCTGCTCGTCGATGAGGTTGAGCTCCAGCTCCAGCCCGGTCATCGGGCGATCGGCGTCGAAGTGCAGGTCGTGCAGCATGAGGGCGAAGACGTCCAGACAACGCTTGACCTTGTAGCGGTAGCGGGCCCGATCCTCGCGCGTGAAGCCAACGCGGGAGACGTACTTACCCATGGCTCCTCCGCCTGTTGTTCGCTCCCCGCACACGATGCCGCCACGCTCGGTTGCCCTTTACCGTATGAGCCACGCCGGACGCAGGCCAGGGACAAACCGGGCGGGCTACCGGCAGAGCGTGCCAGGAAAAAGGGCAGACAAGACGGAACCCCCGTCAGGGGACGGGGGTTCCTGGTGCGCCTTATCTTGGGCGTTTCCGGCTCAGTCGGCCTGCCGGATCGCCTCACCCTCGATCTCGATCTTCACGTTCTTGCCGATCATCACGCCGCCGGTCTCCAGCGCCATGTTGTAGGTCAGGCCGAACGCCTCACGGTCGATCTCGGTGGTCGCGCTGAACCCGAAGACGTCCTGCCCGTACGGGCTGCGGCCGACGCCCTCGATCTCGACGTGCAGGTCGACCGGCTGGGTGACGCCACGGATGGTCAGCTCGCCGTTGAGCACGATGTCCGAGCCGTCGATCGACTTGACGCCGGTGCTTCGGTACTCGAGCGTCGGGTACTTCTCCGCGTCCAGGAAGTCGGCGCTGCGTACGTGCCCGTCGCGCTGCTCCTGGCCGCTGTCGAAGCTCGCGGCAAGGATCGTCGCGGTCACCGACGACTGGAGCGGGTCCTCGCCAACCGTGATCGTTGCGCTTGCCTGCCCGAACTCGCCGCGTACCTTGCTCACCATCAGGTGGCGTACGACAAAGCCCACACGCTTGTGGTTCGGGTCCAGTTCGTACGTGCCGGCGATCGGGATGATCGCACCGTGGTACTCGCGGCTCGGGATCACGTTGCTCTCCGTCATCGAAAGGTTCCTCCAAGACTGTGACTCGGCGCCGCTCATCTGCCGGACGACAAGTCTGCCAACAAGATGTCTGCGTCAGCAAATATACCTCAAGCAAAATTCCCGTTGTCAAGCTCTGCTATGCTGGTCACATGGTTGCCGATCAGGTAGGTGAAGCACGGGCGGAGCCGTGCCCTGGCGCTGGGCAGCCCCACCGCCTCCTCGGCGACGACCGGATCACCGCGCTCGGGCTCTTCGGCGAGGCCTTCTCCGGTCTCGCCAGCCGGTTGGGTGCCCACCTGGCCGAGCACGGGCTGGCCTCGGTCGAGTTCGAGGTGCTGCTGCGCCTGGCCCGCTCCCCCGGCCGCCAGCTCCGGATGACCGACCTCTCCACGCAGACCAGCCTGACCACCAGCGGTGTGACCCGAGTGATCGACCGGCTGGCGCGGGAGGCGCTGGTGTGCCGCCGAGCCTGCGAGACCGACCGCCGCGCGTCGTACGCCTTCGTGACCGACGCCGGCCTGGCCCGGCTCGACGCGATGCTACCCAGCCACCTCGCCATGATCGAACAGTGGTTCACCGGGCGCCTGACCCCCGATGAGCTGGGCGCGTTCGTCGAGACGCTGCGCACGATCCGCGACGCGGTGCGCCCCGGCGCGGCAGCCGGCGCCGAGGAAGAGCAACCCGCGCCCCACTAGCGCGCCGGAGTGGGCGCTAACGTGCCGAGCATGAAGTTCGGGTTCGTCCTGCCATGGGGTGACGCACGCGCCGCCGCCGACCTCGCCCACCTCGCCGAAGCGCACGGCTGGGACGGCTTCTTCGTATGGGAGCCGGTCTGGGGCGTCGACGCATGGGTGGCGCTGACCGCGGCGGCGATGACGACCAGCCGGATCCGGCTGGGCACGATGCTCACCCCGCTGCCCCGGCGCCGCCCCTGGGACCTCGCCGGGCAGACCGCCGCCCTCGACAACCTCTCGGGTGGCCGGGTCATCCTCTCCGTCGGGCTGGGCGCGGCGCACGCCGGCTGGCTCGCCTTCGAACCGGACCCCGGCCGGCGGGTACGCGCCGAACTGCTCGACGAGGGGCTCGACGTGCTGACCGGCCTGTGGAGCGGCCAGCCCTTCGAGTACCAGGGCCAGCACCACCGGGTCACGCCGAGCGACTTCATGCCACCGCCGGCGCCCATACAGCAGCCGAGGATCCCGATCTGGGTGGTCGGCGGGTGGCCGGCCGCGCGATCCATGCGGCGTGCCGCCCGGTACGACGGCTGGCTGCCCAACGTCGTCGGCAAGGGCGGCGGCGGGGCGCCAACCCCCGAGCAGGTACAGGCCGGTACCGCCTGGATCCGGGACCTGCGTACGGTCGAGGGCCTGGATGTGGACCGGTACGACGTGGTCTGCGAGGGCCATACGCCGGCGGACGATCCCGATGCCGCGGCCGCGACGGTACGCCCGTGGCAGGAGGCGGGCGCTACCTGGTGGATCGAGGCCGACTGGTCGGTCGCCCGGGAGGCGGTGCACGACTACGCCGAGGAGCGCCTGTCCGCCGGGCCGCCTCCGCTGGATCGGCCAGCGTAGGTGAGACATCGATCACCAGACAACCGGCAGAAGTACCGGCAGGAAACGATCTAGGCGGCGGACAAACTGGGTTGAGAGCCGCTAATGGAGTAGCGCGATCCGGCTAACCTGCGACCGGTGGGAAGCCCCACAAAATGTGGGGGGCTGCCACGGGCGGAGCAGGTGGGGAAATTCGGGGGACTTCGCCCGTCAGGGGGACGCATGGCCCGGTCGCGGCGCGGCAGTCGGAGTGGACTCACCGCATCGCGGCCGGGCCGGGCGTCAGCGAACAGATACTCACCGACCCAGTAGCGCGCGCTCCCGAGCCAGCAGGCTGACACCGCTCCGCGCGCACAGGGCGTCCAACTCGTCGATCGCCTGCGCCCGCCGCCGCGGGTCATCCGTACTCGCCGCGACCCCGACCAGCGCCTCCACCACGTCCCGCACGTCGCGCTGTCCGGCCAGCGCCTTGGCCGCGGCCGCGAAGCGCTCGGTCGCGGTCGTGCGGTCGTCCTCGGCCAGCGCGATGTACGCCTCGATCAGCGCGCCGATGGCCGGATCGCCGAGCTCCTCCAGGGCGATCCGGGCCGGTACCACCCGACCCGCCTGGGCCCGGGCCAGACCGACGATGCCAAGTACGCGCCTGCGGTGACCCGGGTCGCCCACCTCCTCCAGCAGCACCGTGGCTCGCTCCCCGATCGCCACCGCGTCGGCGTACCGGCCGTCGAGGCGGGCCACCTCGGCCAGGTTCGCGTGAGCCAGCGCGCGCAACCGATCCTCACCCAGTTCGGCGGCGAGGCGCTGGACCGCGGCGAGCCTGCGCCGGGCGCCGGCGAGGTCGGCGATCCGGATGTCATGCCAGGCGAGGTTGTTCTGAGCCACCACAATGTCGCGGATGCGCCCGTGCCGGGTGGCCAGCGCCAGGGCCGCCTCGCCGTTCGAGCGGGCGGCCTCGAAGTCGCCGTACGCCTGGTGCAGCACGCACAGCTGATTGCGCGCCGCCAGCTGGCCAGAGACGTCCCGAAGCTGGATGAAGGTCTGCAGGGCCGCCTCGACCTCGGGCAGCTCGGCCAGGCCCTCACCGTGCTCCGTGGCGAGCTGGCCGATGCCCAGCCGGACCCAGGCCCGTACCGCCGGATCCGCCGTTGCGGTGCGCGGGTCGGCGAGCAGTATCCGCAGGCAATCGCGCCCCTCGCGGTCCTGTCCCCGGAACCGCCACCACCGTGGCAGTACCGACGCCAGGCGCAGCGCGGCGACCGGGTCGGTCTCGGCGGTGAAGACCATCGCGGCGCGCAGGTCCGCCGCGACCTGGTCCAGCCGGCGTACCGCCGCTGGAAGTGACGCCCCGACCAGCTCGGGTGCAATGCGCGCGGCGTAGGCCGTGAAGGTCTCGGCGTGCCGCCGCCGGTCGGCCAGCAACTCGCCGACCGCCTCCGCCTGCTCGATCCCGAAGTCGCGCACGGTGTCCAGCAGCCGGAACCGGGCCGGCCCCGCGCCGCGTAGGGCGACCAGGCCCAGCCCGACGAGGCGGTCCAGCAGCGCCACAATGTCCCGGCTCGCGGGCAGCCCGGCGAGCATCGGCTCGGCCAGCTCGACCGACCAGCGATTGCGGAACTGGGCGAGCCGGCGCAGCCCCGCCTGCTCGTCCGGCGACAGCAGCCGGTAGCTCGCGGCGACCGCCTCGCGCAGCGCGGTCGCCGGCTCGGCCTCCTCGTCCAGTTCCAGCGGGCGCCCGCGCGCCGCCAGTTCGAGGGCGAGCGGCAACCCGCCCAGCCGCCGGACCAGGTCGACGAGTACGGGTGCCTCGGCCGGTGCCGGCTCGCCCGGGTGCGCCTCGTGCAGCCGGGCGAGGAACAGCTCGACGGCCGGGTACTTGCGGGCCTCGGCCAGATCCTCGATCACGGCGGGCGGGACCTCCAGCGGACCGACCGGCCACACATACTCGCCGGCCACCCCGGTCGACTGCCGGCCGGTCACGATCACCCGCAGGTACGGCGCGCGCTCCTGTAGCCAGCGCAGTGCGGCCGCGGCCGGCTCGGGAGCGCGTTCCACCGCGTCGAGTAGCAGCAGCGCCTGGCGCCGCGCCAGCCGGCCGGGAAGCTCGGCGGCGCGCGCCACGTCGAAGACGCTCGCCACGATGGCGAGGATTCCGCCCTCGGTGGACTCCTCGCTGACCACCACACCGGCGACCCCACCCGGGTGCCGGTCCGCGGCCCGGTGCGCCGCGACCAGCGCGAGGCTCGTCTTGCCGACGCCCGCCATGCCGACCAGCGAGACGAGGGCGGCGTGGCTCAGCGCGAAGTCGAGGTCGGCGAGCTCGGTGTCGCGTCCGATGAGCACCGGAGCGGGCGGCAAGCTCACCGACTGCCGGGGCGGCGTCGGCTCGGCGGCGGTGCCGCGCCGGGCCGTCGCGAGGAACTCCTCGCGCGCCGCGCCGCGCAGGCCGAGGGCGGCGGCGAGCAGATCAGCGGTGGCGCGCTGGGGCCGGGCCCGCCCCCGTTCGAGATCGCGCAGGGTGCGCACGCCGACCCGGGCCTTGGCCGCAAACTCCTCCTGGGTCAGACCGGTCGCTCGCCGGTACCCCCGCAGGAGCGCGGCGAAGGCACCTGTCGGCGCCGGTATCCGCGGTTCCCGGGGCATGGTCAGGAAGAGTAGGGAAGATCGGCCGTCCAGGGGAGGTACCAGTCGTCCTCACGACGGTTGCGCGACCGATGCCCGACAAACTACGGGAGATGACGATCACAGTCGCCGGTCACAGCCCCAGATCGCGTGCGATGAGCATGCGCTGCACCTCGGAGGTACCTTCGCCGATCTCCAGGACCTTCGCGTCCCGCCAGAACCTGGCGACCGGCGTCTCGTTGATGAACCCGTACCCGCCGTGTATCTGGGTCGCCTCGCGCGCGTTGTCGACCGCCGCCTCGCTCGCGTACAGCTTGGCGATCGCCGCCTGCCGCTTGTACTCGCGCCCGGCGAGCAACCGGCTGGCCGCGTCGTAGTAGGCGAGCCGGGCGGTGTGTGCCCGCGTCTCCATGTCCGCGATCTTGAACTTGATCGCCTGGAAGTCCCCGATCGGCCGGTCGAAGGCCCGGCGCTGCCGCGCGTACGCGATCGACTCCTCGACGCAGCCCTGGGACAGGCCGGTGGCGAGCGCCGCGATCGCGACCCGCCCCTCGTCCAGCGTGCTCAGGAACTGGGCGTACCCGCGCCCGCGCTGGCCGAGCAGGTTCGCCGCCGGTACCCGTACGTCGTCGAAGGTGAGCTCGTGCGTGTCCGACGCGCACCAGCCCACCTTCGAGTACCCGGGCGCGACCCGGAAGCCGGGGGTACCCGCGGGCACGATGATCGCCGATACCTCGTCCGGGCCGGTCAGCGCGGTCACCGTCACCGCGATCGTGATGTCGGTACCCGAGTTGGTGATGAACGCCTTGCTGCCGTTGATCACCCACTCGCCGCGCTCCTCGTCGAGGACCGCGCGGGTACGGGTGCTGTGCGCGTCGGTACCCGCCTCCGGCTCGGTGAGCCCGAATCCGGCCAGCGCCTCGCCACTGGTCAGGCGGGGCAGCCACTGCGCCTTCTGCTCGGGTGTGCCGAACCGGTAGATCGGCATGGCACCGAGGCTGATCGCGGCCTCCAACGTGATCGCGACCGAGGAGTCCACCTTGGCCAACTCCTCAAGCGCCACGCACAGGGCCAGGTAGTCGCCGCCCATCCCGCCGTGCTCTTCCGGGAACGGCAACCCGAACAGGCCCATCTTGCCCATCTGCCGGACGATCTCGTACGGGAACGTGTGGTTCTCGTAGTGCTCGGCGATGACCGGCGCGACCACGTCCCGCGCGAAGGCCCGTACCGCCTGCCGAAGCGCCTCGTGCTCCTCGCTGAGGGTAAAGTCGATCATGATCCGCAACCCCAATCAGACGGGCGTGACGCCGTGCCGGCGCCTCGAGAAGGCGCGTTCCTTGCCGCGGGCGCGGGCGAACCGGGCGATCAGCTCGGCGCGCAGCTCGCCCGGCTCCACGATCGTGTCCACGACCAGCTCGCTGCCGAGCCGGACGATGTCGATGTCGCGCTCGTACTCGGCGCGCTTGGCCGCGATGAAGTCGGCCCGCTCGGACTCCGGCAGTGCGGCGATCTTGTTGGCGTAGACCGCGTTCACCGCGGCCTCCGCCCCCATCACGGCGATCTTCGCGGTGGGCAGCGCGATCGTTGCGTCAGGGTCGAAGCCGGGGCCGGCCATCGCGTAGAGGCCGGCGCCGTACGCCTTGCGGACGACGACACAGATCTTCGGTACCGTCGCCTCGCTGATCGCCGTGATCATCTTGGCGCCGTGCCGGATGATCCCCTGCTTCTCCACCGCGGTGCCCACCATGAAGCCGGGCACGTCCGCGAGGAACAGCAGCGGCACGTTGAACGCGTCGCAGAGCTGCACGAACCGGGTCGCCTTGTCGGCCGAGTCGACGAACAGCACGCCACCCTTGTGCAGCGAGTTGTTCGCCACGACGCCGACCACCTCGCCGGCGAGGCGGCCGAAGCCGACGCTCACCTCGCGCGCCCACAGCGCCTGAATCTCGAAGTACTCGCCGCCGTCGAGCAGTCCCTTGACGACCCGGCGCATGTCGAACGCCTGCCGTTCGTTGGCCGGGATCAGCGCCGCGAGGTCGAGGTCGGGTGCCTGTTGCACCGCGGCCGGCGGCGGTTGCCCGGTCCAGTCCGATGGCAGATAGGACAGGTAGCGGCGCACCACCTCCAGTGCCTCCGCCTCGGTCTTGCAGAGGAAGTGGCCGACCCCGGACTCTCTACAGTGGACGTTCGCGCCGCCCATCGCCTGCAGTGTGGTCTTCTCCCCGGTGACCATCTCGACCATCCGGTCGGAGCCGAGGTACATCGAGGCGTTGCCGTCCACCATGGCGACCACGTCGCAGAAGGCCGGGATGTAGGCGCCGCCGGCCGCGCTCGGTCCGAACAGCGCGCAGACCTGCGGCACGCTGCCGGAGGCGCGGACCTGGTTGTAGAAGATGTGCCCGGCGCCGCGCCGCCCGGGGAAGAGGTCAACCTGGTCGGTGATGCGGGCCCCGGCAGAGTCGACCAGGTACACGAGGGGGACGCCGGTGCGGTACCCCTGCTCGATGAACCTGATGATCTTTTCGACGGTACGGGCACCCCACGAACCCGCCTTCACCGTGGAGTCGTTGGCCATCAGGCACACCGGTCGCCCGTCGATCGCCGCACTGCCGGTGATCACTCCGTCGGCGGGCAGCCCTTCGGCCAGGGCGTTGGCGAAGGCGCCGTCCTCGACGAACGAGCCCTCGTCGACCAGCAGCCGGATCCGCTCCCGGGCGAACAGCTTGCCTTTGGTGGAGTTGGCCTCGTGGTACCGCTCGGCGCCCCCGGTCTGGATCCGCTTGCGCAGCTGATCCAGAATCTCCCCGTCCACGCCCACCTCCGCTCGTCCTTAACGAGCGTTAGGGTAACACGCGCCTGCTCCGCGGGCCGGCCCGAAGCACCCCGGAGGGGAGGGTGCGCCCCACGATCCGCTCGGCGAGCGCGGCCGCCTCGACCAGCTTGTCGAGGTCGATCCCGGTACGCACGCCCATGTCCTCGAGCATGTGCACCACCTCCTCGGTGGCCACGTTCCCGGTCGCCCCGGGCGCGTACGGGCAGCCGCCCAGCCCGCCCACGCTCGCGTCGAAGTCGGTGATCCCCAAGTCGAGCGCGGTCAGCACGTTCGCCAGGCCGGTACCGCGGGTGTCGTGGAAGTGCAGCAGCATCGGCCGGTGGCGGGGCACCTCGGACAGCAGGTCGCGTACCCGGCGGGGCGTCGCCATGCCGGTGGTGTCGCCGAAGGCCAGCCGGTCCGCGCCGTCCCGGACCACCCGCTCCACCATCCCGGCGACCAGCGCCGGGGGGACGTCCCCTTCGTACGGGCAGCCGAAGCTCGTCGCGATGATCACCTCGACCGTGCCGCCGGCGGCGTGGATCTGCTCGATCAGCCCGGTGATGTCGTCCAGCGACTCGTCGGTACCGCGGTTGACGTTGCGCCGGTTGTGCGTATCGCTGGCCGAGACCACCACCTCGATCTCGGTGAACCCGGCGGCGAGTGCCCGGGCCGCGCCCCGCGAGTTGGGTACCAGCGCCGAGTACCGCACCCCGGGCTCCTTGCGCGCCGCCGCCCATACCTCGTCCGCGTCGGCCATCTGCGGTATCGCCCTGGGGTGCACGAACGACACCGCCTCGATGCGCCGTACTCCGGTACCGGAGAGCGCGTCGAGCAGCTCGACCTTTGCCGCGGCCGGTACCGGATCCTCGTTCTGGAGGCCGTCGCGCGGCCCGACCTCCCGGATGGAGACGTCCACGGTCATCGCATGCGCGCGACGAGCCCGGTGTCGTAGTCGCCAGCCACGAACTCGGCGTTGTCCAGCAGTTCGGCGAAGAACGGCAGGTTGCACTTGGGGCCGGCGATCTCGAAGGCGGCGACGGCCGCGCGCGCCCGGGCGATCGCGGTGCTCCGGTCCGGCCCCGATACCACCAGCTTCGCCATCAGCGAGTCGTAGCTGGGCGTCACGGTGGTGCCCGCCGCGTACCCGGCGTCGACCCGTACCCCCTCGCCCGCCGGCTCCACCCAGGTGGTGATCGCGCCCGGCCCGGGCAGGAAGCGCTTCGGGTCCTCGGCGTTGATCCGCAGCTCGATCGCGTGCCCGCGAGGTGCGAGCGCGGCCGGGTCGAAGCCCGGCGGCTCACCCGAGGCGACCCGCAGCTGCTCGGCGACCAGGTCCACCCCGTACACGGCCTCGGTGATCGGGTGCTCGACCTGCAGCCGGGTGTTCATCTCCAGGAAGAAGAACTCCCCGCTCGCCGGGTCGAGCAGGCACTCGACCGTACCGGCGTTGCGGTACCCGACCGCCTCGCCGGCCCGTACCGCCGCCTCCTGCAGCCGGGCGCGCAGTGCGGCGTCCACGGCCGGGGAGGGCGTCTCCTCCAGTACCTTCTGGTTGCGCCGCTGCACCGAGCACTCCCGCTCGCCCAGCGCCACTACCCGCCCGTCGGCGAGCCCGAGGATCTGCACCTCGATGTGGCGCACCCGCGGGAAGTACCGCTCCAGTAGCACCGAACCGTCGCCGAACATGCGCGTCGCGAAGGTGCGTACCTTCTCGAACTCGGCCCGCAGCGCCGACTCGTCGGCGGCGGCCGCCATCCCCATGCCGCCGCCGCCAGCCGCGGCCTTGACCATCACGGGGTAGCCGATGCGCGCGGCCTCGGCCACCGCCTGCTCCACCGACTCGGCCGGGTCCGCGGTGCCAGGTGCGACGGGCACGCCCGCCGCGGCCATCAGGTTCCGAGCCTTGATCTTGTCGCCCATCGCGGCGATCGCGTCCGGCCCTGGGCCGACCCACACCAGGCCGTGTTCGACGACGGTACGGGCGAAGTCGGCGTTCTCGGAGAGGAAGCCGTACCCGGGGTGCACCGCCTCGGCACCCGTCGACTTCGCCGCCGCGATGATCGCCTCGACGTTCCGGTACGACTGGGCGGGGTTGGCCGGTCCGATCTGTACCGCCTCGTCCGCCTCGGTGACGAATGGCAGGTTCGCGTCGACCTCGGAGTAGACGGCGATGGTACGCACGCCGAGCTGTCGCGCGGTTCGGATGACCCGACGGGCGATCTCGCCCCGGTTCGCAACGAGCAGTGAGCTGATCAACGTGCCGGCCCCTCCAGTGCTGCCATCGTGGCCGCGCGCAGGAGTTCGGCGCGGCGTTCCCGACCCACCTCGCCGCCCAGGAACGGCGTCGAGTTCATCAGACCAAACGCGGCGTGCGCCAGTACCCGCGCCTCCTCGGCGGCCAGCTCGGGGCGCACGCCGGTCAGCGTGGTGACCCACACCTCGACGTAGAGGCGCTGCAGCCGGCGGATCTGCCGGCGCGGCTCCTCCGGCAGGCGGTCCAGTTCGTGCAGGTGCAGCACGATCACCGCGGGGTTGGCCAGCGCGAAGTCGACGTGGAAGCGGACCAGCGCGGCGAGCGCGGCGCGCGCGTCGTCGGGGTGCGTCTCCGCCTGGGTCCGGCCGCCGGACAGCAGCCCCTCGCTGACCGGCTTCAGGGCGCCGACGAGCATCGCCTCTTTGCCGGCGAAGTGGTGGTACAGCGCGGGTCCGGTCACCCCGGCCGCGGCGCCGATGTCATCCATCGACACCCCGTGATACCCGCGGGACGCAAACAACCCGACCGCGATCTGGAGGATCTCGTCGCGCCGGCTGCGCCGTACGACCTTGGCCGGTGCGTCGTCAAGCGTCATCCGCACAGCCTAACCATGACTGGAGCTCGTGCTTTGTGGCCGCTCACTGGACGAGACCATGGCGGAGCCCTGGGTACCGGTTGCCAGCGGCGCCGACCTGCGCCTGCGCCACCAGTGTCGGGAGGCGAGTGCGCCGAGAACGGCTCCGGCGGTGTTGATGATCACATCGTCGATGGAGGTCACCCGGTGCAGGTCGAGCACGTACTGTGCGGTCTCGATCGAGGCGGACGCGAGTCCGGCGACGGCGATCACGGGCCACAGGCCGATCCGGTACCGCAGCGGCAGGAAGAACCCGAGCACCGCGAAGACCGCGAGGTTGCCGCCGAGCTCAATCGCGATGTACCGCGGGCCACCCGAGAACTGCTCGGCGACGTCGGCGAGCGGGGCGAGCATGAGCCGGCGGCTGGCGAGCTGGTTGGGATTGCGGGCGAGCAGCGGACCCAGCCACGGTGCGGTACCGGCCAGCATGATCGCCTCGGTCACCGCATGCCAGGCCGACCCGCCCCGGCGTACCCGCAGGCGCGTCCACAGGTACCCGACCAGGATCGCCACCGGCACGCTGATCACGAACAGGACGGTGACGCGACCCCAGTTGTGCCAGACGACCCACACGCCGCGACGGTACGTCAGGAACGCACGCCACCGGGCTCCGACCCTCGGGCAATCGGGGCTCGTACCAGGTTTCCCCATTCGGTCCAGGAGCCGTCGTAGTTGCGCACCTGCGGGTACCCCAACAGGTGGGTCAGCACGAACCAGGTGTGCGAGGAGCGCTCCCCGATCCGGCAGTACGCCACGATGTCATCGCTGTGCCGCAGGCCCAGCTCGCCCTCGTAGATCCCGCGCAGCGCGTCCACCGGCTTGAAGGTGGCGTCGTCGTTGGCCGCCTGCTTCCACGGCTTGTTCACCGCGCCCGGGATGTGCCCGCCACGCATCGCGCCCTCCTGCGGATAGTCGGGCATGTGCAACAGTTCGCCGGTGTACTCCCCGGGCGAGCGCACGTCCACCAGCGGCCGGCCGATCGCGATGTGCGCCATGACCTGGTCGCGGTACGCGCGGATCGCCGCGTCGCTGCGCTCCACCAGCGGGTACCGGACCCGCTCGCGCACGGTCGGCTCCCGGGTCAGCGGCCGGCCCTGCGCGACCCAGCTCTGCCGGCCGCCGTCGAGCAGCCGTACGTCCGGGTGACCGAACAGGGAGAACACCCACAGCGCGTACGCCGCCCACCAGTTGAAGTTGTCGCCGTAGAAGACGATCGTGTCGTCCCGCTCGATGCCCTTCGCCGAGCACAGCTCCGCGAAGCCCGCGCCGGACAGGTAGTCGCGGCTGACCTGGTCGTTGAGCTCGGTGTGCCAGTCGACCTTGACCGCGCCCGGGATGTGCCCGGTCTCGTAGAGCAACACGTCCTCATCGGACTCCACGACGACGAGCCCGGGCCTGCCCAGGTTGTCGGCGAGCCACTGCGGGGTGACCAGGCGCTGCGGGTGCGCGTACTGCTGAAGTTCGGGTGCCGGATCGGCGGGTACGGACATATCCCTCACGCTACCCGCGGGTCGATGCCCTGGTCAGTCGCTCAGCGGACCCAAGGTCGGGCGCTTGGCGCTCACCAGGTCGCCGGAGGAACGGCCGGTCAGCCGCCGCCGTACCCACGGTGCGAAGTGCTGGCGGGCCCAGAGCGCGTCGGCCGCGCGCCGCGCCAGCCAGGACCGCGCCGGCCCCAACTCGGGCGGCGCCAGCCAGAGCGGGTCGGGCGTGATGCCGAGGGCGGTCAGCACGTGCGCCGCCGCCCGCTGGTGGCCCAGCGTGTTGAGGTGCAGCCGATCGAGGCCCCACAGCAGAGGGCTGTGGAACGTCTCGTCCGCCCACAGGTCCACCAGGTACGCGCCGTGCCGCCGCGCGGTCTCGCCGACCGCCCGGTTGAGGACCTCGACCCGGGGCAGGATGATGCGGCGCCCGGGCAGCCGGCGGCTCACGTCGGCGAACCGGAAGATGACCACGTCGCTGCCGGCCGCGCGCAGGTCACGTACCACGTCGTCGAAGCGGGACACGAGGCGTTCCGGGACGAAGCCCCGGCGCAGCGCGTCGTTGCCGCCGGCCGCGAAGCTCACCAGGTCGGGGCGCATCGCGCCGGCCAGCGGTACCTGCTCAGCGACGACCCGGTCGAACAGCCGGCCGCGTACCGCCAGGTTCGCGTACTGGAAGTCGGGCACCTCGGCCGCGAGCCGCGCGGCGACCAGGTCCGCCCAGCCCCGGTACGTGCCGTCCGGGTACGGGTCGGACATCCCCTCGGTAAAGCTGTCGCCCATCGCGACGAAGCTGCGCCACGGCATCCGCGCCGCCTCCTTGATAGTCAAAGATAAATGGGAACGCATCGGCCTCGCGGCAGCGGTACGCTCCCGTCGAACACGGGGAAGGAGCTTAGTGTTTCGCGATGCCCACCTGCGCCCACCACGGCCCCGATCTGTGACGTCGGCCTCGTGGCTGCTGCTGGGGGTGGCGAGCTTCGCCGCCGTGGACACCACGACCGCCGCCCTGTCGCTCCGCCATTTCAACCAGGGTGCGGGCGCGTACCTGGCGACCGCCGGTAACGGCGAACAAGTTCTCCGGGGCCTCGCCGAGTTGCACGGCGACTTCGTCTACGACACCGCCCTCGCCGCCAGCAGCGGGGTGCTCTTCGGCCTGCTCGGCGTGCTGATCCGCTGGCCGTCGCGGATCATCCGGTTCATCACATGCTTCCTCGCCACCACGATGTCAGTGGCACTGATCGTCGGGTACGCGGCGAGCCCGGAGAACGTGCTCTCGGGCGACGTCAACCAGCCCGAGCAGATCCGGCGCGCCGCGGCGAACCTGCTGCTCCCCTGGTACCCGTCGTGGCAGAGCGCGGCGGCGAGCGTCGAGATCGTCGCGCTGATCGCGGCCGTCGTGCTCCTGCTGACGCAGAACTCCGGCGACTACTACCGCAAGCTGCAGATCGACGGTCGCGCCGGCCTGTGGTCCTTCCTCCCCGACGCGAGCGACCGGCCTTAACCGGCGTGCGATCTGCGGTCCCACGCGAATAGGCTGCCGCAATGCTGCGCATGTCGAGCCTGTTCGTCAGGACGCTGCGGGAGGATCCGGCCGAGGCCGAGGTACCGAGCCACCGGCTACTGGTACGGGCCGGGTACGTCCGGCGGGTGGCCCCGGGCGGGTACGTCTGGCTGCCGCTCGGCAAGCTCGTACTCGACCAGGTCAGCCGGGTTATCCGCGACGAGCTGGTGGCGATCGGGGCGCAGGAGGTCTCCTTCCCCGCGCTACTGCCGCGCGAGCCGTACGACCGGTCCGGCCGGTGGGACGAGTACGGCCCCGAGATGTTCCGGCTGCGCGACCGGCGGGACGCCGACCACCTGCTCGCGCCCACGCACGAGGAGATGTTCGCGCTACTGGTCCGCGACGTGTACGCGTCGTACAAGGACTACCCGCTGATCCTGTTCCAGTTCCAGACGAAGTACCGGGACGAGCAGCGGCCGCGCGCCGGGCTGCTGCGTGCCCGGGAGTTCCTGATGAAGGACTCGTACTCGTTCGACCTCGACGACGAGGGGCTGCTGCGCTCGTACGCCGCGCACCGCGACGCGTACCGGCAGATCTTCGACCGGCTCGGGCTGCGGTACGCGATCGTCTCCGCGATGTCCGGCCCGATGGGCGGCTCGGTATCGGAGGAGTTCCTCGCCGAGACGCCGGTGGGCGAGGACACCTTCGCCGCCTGCCCCGCGTGCGGGTACGCCGCGAACACCGAGGCGGTCACGACGCCCGCGCCACCCGCCCGCGATCCGTCCGCGCAGCCCTTGCTGGAAGTGCTGGACACTCCGGACACCCCGACCATCGAGACGCTCGTCGCCGTACTGAACGAACGGCGCGCCGGCGGCCGCGGCGACTGGAGCGCCGCGGACACACTGAAGAACGTCGTGCTGGCCGTGGATGACGAGATCCTGATCGTGGGCGTACCCGGCGACCGCGAGGTCGATCTGAAGCGGGTCGCCGCCGCCGTGTACCCCGGCACCGTCGCGCTCTTCGACGACTTCGCGTCCCGGCCCGAACTGGTTCGCGGCTATATCGGGCCACAGGGCGAGTCGCCGGCCAAGATCCGGTATCTGGTCGACCCGCGGGTGGTGCCCGGTACCAGTTGGGTCACCGGCGCCAACGAGCCCGGCCGGCACGCGATCAACGTGGTGTGCGGCCGCGACTTCACGCCCGACGGGACGATCGACGCGGCCCTCGCGCAGCCCGGCGACCCGTGCCCAGGCTGCGGCGCTGACCTCGTGATCCGGCGCGGCGTCGAGATCGGCCACATCTTCCAGCTCGGGCGCAGGTACGCCAATGTCTTCGGGCTGGACGCGCTCGGGGCCGACGGCAAGCCGATCCGGATCACCATGGGCTCGTACGGGATCGGCGTCAGCCGCCTCGTCGCCACCCTCGCCGAGCAGTACCACGACGAGCACGGCCTGTGCTGGCCCGCCGCGATCGCACCCGCCCAGGCGCATCTCGTCGCGATCGGCGACCCGGGCGCCGCGCTACGGCTGGGTACCGAACTGGAGGAGCGCGGGGTACGGGTGCTCGTCGACGACCGGTCCGGTGTGTCCGCCGGTGTGAAGTTTACGGACGCCGAGTTGCTCGGCGCGCCCGCCATCGTGGTACTCGGCCGGCGCCTCGCCGATGGCTACGTCGAGGTGCGGGAACGCTCGACAGGTACCCGTGCCGACGTGGCACTATCGGCTGTGGTCGATCACCTCGTGGCGGCGCTGGTGTAGCGGCTGTGTCCACGGGGTAGTTCCCGGGATGGCCTTCCCGACCAGGTACGGCCCGCGGGATGGCACGGAGGCAAGCGTGGGGGAGGCGCTATGGCTGTAACGAAGGTATCGGACGTGATGACGAAGCACGTCGTATGCCTGCAGGTGGAGACGACGCTCGACAAGGCCGCGACGATCATGCGCGACCAGGGCATCGGAGACGTGGTCGTGGTGGACGGCGATCGGGTGGTCGGCCTGGTCACGGACCGCGACGTCGTGGTGCGCGCGGTGGCCGAAGGGCGGGACCCCGCCTCCACCACACTCGGCTCGATCGTCAGTCGCGACCTGGTCGCGCTGCGCCCCGACGACACGGCGCAGGAGGCGGCGTTGCTCATGCGCGACCGCGCGGTACGCCGCGTGCTGGTGCTCGATGACGACCGTGGGCTGGTGGGCATCCTGTCCATCGGTGACCTCGCGGTGGAGATCGACCCGGAATCCGTACTCGGCGGAATCAGCGAGGCGGCGCCCAACACCTGACATCTAGACTGGTCTGGATGGAGATACCGGCGAAGCTCGCCGAGGTTGTCGAGGAGTTCGCCTCGGCACCGCGCGAGGTCGTACTCGAAATGCTGCTGGAGTACGCCGACGCGGTACCGCCGCTGCCGACGGAGCTGGCCGAGCACGCCGGCATGGAGCAGGTACCCGAGTGCCAGACGCAGTTCTACCTGCGCGCCACGGTCGGGCCGGACAAGGTCGTGACGACCTGGTTCGACTGCCCCAAGGAAGCTCCCACGACCCGGGCGTTCGCCGGCATCCTCGCCGAAGGGCTCGCCGGCGCGACCGCGGACCAGGTGCTCGCCGTACCGACTGATCTCTATCACCGGATGGGCCTGGCCGCGGCGATCAGCCCGCTGCGGGTACGCGGCGGCACGGCGATCATTACCCGACTCCAGCGACAGGTACGTGACCAGATGTGAAAGGACATCCATGACTCAGGTGCAGTCCGCCGCCGCGAGCGGCACGTTCCTCCTCGGCGGCGAGCTGCCGGTGGTCCGGCTAGGGTTCGGCGCGATGCAGATCACCGGTCCCGGCGTCTGGGGCCCGCCCAAGGATCACGACGGTGCGATCCGGGTACTGCGCCGCGCCGTCGAGCTGGGCGTCACGCTCATCGACACGGCCGACGCGTACGGGCCGTACGTCAGCGAGGAGCTCATCCGTGAGGCGCTGCACCCGTACCCGGCGGGCCTGGTCATCGCGACCAAGGCGGGTCTCGTGCGTACCGGGCCCGGCGGGTGGCACGCGGTCGGTCGCCCCGAGTACCTGCGCCAGGAGGCCGAGATGAGCCTGCGCCGGCTCGGCCAGGACGCGCTCGACCTGTTCCAGCTGCACCGCCCCGACCCGGCGGTACCGCTCGCCGACCAGGTCGGTACCCTCGCCGACCTGCAGCGCGAGGGCAAGGTCCGGTACCTGGGCCTGTCCAACGTGACCGTCGAGCAGACCGTTGAGGCGAGCGGGATCGCCCAGATCGTCAGCCTGCAGAACCTCTACAACATCGCCGACCGGTCCGCCGCCGCGGTGTTGGAGCACTGCGAGAACAACGGCATCGGCTTCATCCCGTGGATCCCCGTCGGCAGCGGCCAGTTGGCCCGGCCGGGCGGCCCGCTCGACGAGCTCGCCAAGCAGTACGGCGCCACCCCCGCCCAGCTCGCGATCGCCTGGCTGCTGCGCCGGTCGCCGGTGATGCTGCCGATCCCCGGTACCTCCTCCGTGGCCCACCTGGAGGAGAACGTCGCCGCCGCCGGCATCACCCTGACCGACGATCAGCAGGCGGCCCTGACCGCGCTCGCCTGACCGTACACTCCGGCGTCTATTACGCCGCTGCGCCGCCCAGGCCGTCCACGACCTGGGCGTTCGGCAGTTCGGCGAGCAGCTTGCCCGGCAGCGCCAGCTTGCTGCCCCGGATCCCCGATCCGATGATCACGTATGGCGTGCGAGCCACCGCCGCGTCTACGAAGATCGGCCAGTCCGGGGGCAGCCCGACGGGCGTGATGCCGCCGTACTGCATGCCGGTCTCGGCGACCGCCAGGTCCATCGCCGCGAAGCTCGCCTTGCGTACGTCGAGGAGGCGGCGGACCAGTCCGTTCACATCGGCGCGCGTGGTGGCCAGCACGACGCAGGCGGCGTACCGGGTCTGGCCCTCGCGCTTGCCCGCGACCACCACGCAGTTGGCGCTGACGTCCATGCCCACCTGGTACGCCTCGCAGAACGCGGCGGTATCGGCGAGCTCTGGATCGATCTCGGCGACCAGCACGTCGCCGGCGCCGGGGAAGCCAGCGAGAGCCTCCACCACCGGTGGCGCGAGCAGATCGGGCCGGCTGGTCGCCGGCACCGTCGAAAGGGTACCCATCACACCGGCCATCGTGCCGTATAACCGAATCATGCGACCAGCGTCCGGTGAGGTTCTGCACTTCTCCGAGGACCCGCACATCACCGTGTTCGTACCGCACGTCGCCGCCACCGCACAGCACTCGGAGCCATACGTCTGGGCCGTCGACGCGGCGCGGGCGCCCGACTACTGGTTCCCGCGCCAGTGCCCCCGAGCCATGGCGTGGCTCGTCGACGGGACGACCGAGCCGGATCGGGAGCGCATCCTCGGGCCGGGCGGCGGCGAGCGGGTACACGCCATCGAGTACCGGTGGCTGGCCGCGATGCGCGAGGCGCGGCTGTACGCGTACCGGCTACCCGCGGCCCCGTTCCGGCCCATCGACACGCCGGTTCCGCATGCCGTCGTGGCCACCCGACCCGTCGCGCCGACCGGACCCGCCGAACCCGTGGGCGACCTGCTGAAGCTGCACGAGGAGGCCGGCATACAACTGCGCGTACTGCCGAACCTGTGGCCTTTCTGGGACGCGGTCGTCGCCAGTACCCTCGGCTTCAGCGGCATCCGGCTGGGCAACGCCCGCCCGCGCCCGCAGGCGTCAGCCTAGTGAACGGAACCGTGGCCAGAGCGCCGGCCAGCTACCGCGGGGTTGGCTGCAGACCCACACGGCGGCGCCCTGCTCGTCGTTGGCGATGCGAAGGTGGTTGTCCAGCCGCGCGGCGAGACGGATGTCGCCGAACGAGCGATCCAGGAAGTCGCGCGAAAAGCCCACAGCGACGATGGTGTCTGCGCTCGCCGGGGGTGGACCCCAGTACCAGTAGGCATTGTGGCCGCTGAACGCGGATGGCAAGCCGAACGCGGCTCCGTACCGGTCGATGGCGCCCGCCTCGCCGTAGTTGCTGGTGACGATGGCGGCCCTCGCTCGACTGGCCGGCGGCAACTGCTGGAAGACAACGGCGATCTGGTGGACGTAGGTGGGCCAGCCCACGGTCTCTCCGGCGTCGTAGTTGACCGAAACGATCGGGGTCCGGTACAGCTCGCCGAGCGGTACCACGGGAAGGATTATGAGTACCGAGCCGGCCGCACTGAGCACCAGGGCTGCACCGAGTACGGCATGACGCAGCCGCGCCCGGCCGCGACGCGCCCAGTCGACGGATGGCTGGGCGCCGGCCGCGAGGAGTACCGGAAACATCCCGCCGAGGTAGTACGGCTTGCCACCCAGGGCCAGAAACAGGACCGCCAGCAACGCGTACGCCCAGCCGATGGCCCGGCACCAGCGAAGTGTGGGATCGCGGAAGAGCCTGATCAGTCCCACGATCCATATTGGAGCGAGGTACGGGCTGACGAGCCCGAGCTGAAACGGTACGAACAGGGCGCGCGGTTCGGAGGTCCCCGAACTGCCCGCCGCGACCGCGCGGCCGACCTGCCATTGGGGCCAGCCATGCCGGGCCTGCCAGAACAGGTACGGCGCCCACAGGACGGCGGCCACCGCCGCGCCGAGCCATGGCCACGGTGAGGCGAGTCTCCGGCGCGGTCCGGCTATGCCGATCCCCGCCGCTACGGCGGCCATCACAAACGCGACCAGGTCCTTGTTCAGCAGGCCGATCCCCGCGACCACCCCGACCACTATCCACAGACGCCGGTCGCCGGTGCGCAGGATCCGTACCACAAGCCAGAGCAGCAGTGCCCAGAAAAGCAGATCGTAGGTCGTGGTACTGAGAATGTGGCCGGTCCCGAGCAACAGCGCTGCCGCCGCCATCGAGGCGGCTGCCAGCAGTTGCGCCGCGCGCTGTCCGCCCAGTTCCCGGGTGAGAAGCCCAGTGAGCGCAACGACTGCGGCCGCCGCGAGCGCCGACGGTATCCGCAGAACGAGGACCGAGCCGTGCGCCACCTGCCACATCAGCCTCGCCAACAGCGCCACCATCGGCGGTTGGTCGGGATAGCCCCAGGCGAGGTGCCGACCGGCGGCGAGGTAGTACAGCTCATCGCGGTGGTAGCCGTACCGCCCGGCGGTGGCGACCAACAGCGTCACGACGCATCCGGCGACCATGGCGACCGGGCCGCCGGCAAACCGCGGCAGTACCGGGCGCGCCACCGCGACCGCGGGACCGTACGCCTCCCGTGTTCCCACGTCCGCAAGCCTACGAGCGGCCGCGGCCGGTTTCACGATCGAGTTCGTCGATGACCGTGCCGGTACGGACGGCACGCGCGGCGCCCCAGTCGTAGAGAGCTTGCAACACCGGCGCCAGGCTGATTCCTTCTTCGGTGAGCCAGTACTCGACATGCGGCGGCGTGGCCTGGTGATCGTGGCGCGCCACAAGCCCGTCGGCCTCCAGCTCACGAAGGCGCTGGGTCAGCATCTTCTCGCTCACCCCCGGCATTCGACGACGCAGCTCGCCGTAGCGATGTGCGCCTTCCTTGAGATGAGCCAGAATCACTGGCCGCCATTTGCCACCAACGACATCGACGGCAAGCTCCACCGGGCAGTGATATCGCTTGGGCATCGCAGTCCCCCTTGACGTACGCACCAACTGGTGCGTACTTGAACGCCTTCGCCGTGAATGTTGAGCTGTACCTATGGTCATCGAGTACATCAGGTACCGCATACCGCAGGAGCGGCGCGACTGCTTCGAGTCGGCGTACGAACAGGCCGCCGACGCGCTACGCGTCGCACCGCAATGCGTCGACTACGAGCTGAGCCGCTGCGTCGACGACCCTGCCTGCTACCTGCTGCGCATCACCTGGACCTCGGCGGACGAGCACCTGCGCGGATTTCGGGGCGGCCCACTGTTCGGCCAGTTCTTCGCCGCCATCAAGTTGTACGTCGAGGACATCGAGGAGATGCGGCACTACGAAATCACCACAGTGTCGGGTCCGGGCGGCGGCGCGCCGCCGAGCCTCTACGAGTGGGCCGGCGGCAGCGACGCGTTCGTGAACCTGTGCGATGCCTTCTACCGACTGGTCCGCGCCGACGACCTGCTCGCACCGATGTTCGTGCAGATGGACCCGGAGCACGCCCGGTACGTGGCGGTGTGGCTCGCCGAGGTCTTCGGCGGACCGTCGACCTATACCGACGAACACGGCGGCTACCATCACATGCTCGCCAAGCACCTGGGCAAAGCGATTACCGAACCGCAGCGCCGGCGGTGGGTCAACCTGATGATGGACGCAGCCGACGAGGCCGGGCTGCCCGGCGATCCGGAGTTCCGCGCGGCCTTCGCGAGCTACCTCGAATGGGGCACGCGGTTGGCGGTACACAATTCCCAACCCGACGCGAACCCGGTCCGGGACGCTCCTGTGCCGCGCTGGGGCTGGGGTGTGGCCCCGCCGTACCAAGGTTAGGCGTGCCCCTCGGGCCAGTCCCAACTCGGAACCTCGCGGATGGGGTGCAGGTCCGCTTCCGTGTCGGCCCAGGAATTCTGCTGCGCCACGTGCGCGCCGAACTCGACATGTTCCCGGACGGCCTGCCGGAACGCCGGGTCATCCGGGAGCCCTGCCTCGTCGACCGCCGCCAGATAGGCGGCGACGAACCGCTCACGCTGCTCGTCGGTGATCTTCAAATGCCGATGGATATCGATGATGTACTGGAAGCCGAGCTCCCGGGTAAAGCGGTCAGGGCCGCCGAATGACTCGGCGGTGAACCAGGTCAAATGATCGACGTGGGTCGGCACGCGCTCGGTGAAGAGTGTCTTCAGAACCGGGTCGGCCAGGGCCTTTGCGTAGAACAGTTCCTCAAGGCGGTGAAGACCTTTGTCGCCGCCGGCGAACTCGTACAGCGTCTGGGCCATACCGGAAACACTAGGTTCGTCGCCCGCGACTGTCCACGATGGAGCGCAGTGTTAACGGACCGATCGCGGCATGCATCCGCGCGGTGGAATGCGGTCTCCAGGTCACCCCGGTACCACGCGCACAACCACCTCGCAGTGCGCGGTCAGCACCGCCAGGCACAGCACCGCCAGCGCGATCAGCAGTCCGGTTGCGATGCCGACGGCCGTGCCACGCGCGGTTGACCAGGCGAACCGCCAGACACCCAGGACGCTGACCGCCACCGCCACCGGCAACGTCAGCACCAACGCGAACCACCAGACCTCACGAAACACCCAGACCAGCCAAGCCAGATCGGGTATCCGCACGCAAGGATCGCCCTCGGCCGGCATCGGTACCAGCGCGAGTAGCAAGCTGAGCGCGCCAACCGCCGCGTACCACGTCAGGCTGAGCCTGATCGCGGCACGCACCGCGCTCCGGTCCGCTGTCACGGCACCGGATTATGCCTTGCCATGACCGCTCGCCGCCGTCCCTACTGCTCCTCGTCGAAGAGGCACAGTGCGGCGGTGGCGTCATCGTGCAGCTTGTAACGCGGCCTGGTAAGTCCACTGTGGTCAGACAGCTCGGCCGCCCGGCCACGCTCGATCAGAGCCAGCGGGCCCTCATCGGCGCGGCCCGGACATCCCCGTCACGCGCCGCTTGCGCAGCCGCCAGCCTGCGGCGGTGCGTTCGATGACATCCTCGTACGTGACGCTCCCGGCCGAACCGTCCGTCCGCACACCGAGCCCTTTGGACAGCGCATGGACCACGCCATCGGCCTGCTCCTCGAGCACGATGTTGGTGACGAGGTGAGCGATCGGCTGGACGGCGCCGGACGGCAGGTCGCTGTAGTCGTACGTGACGTCCTCGGTGAACCGGGCCACCCAGCCGTCGAAGTCTCCGCGGTCGGTGTAGTGCCCGTGCTCGTTGATCAGATCGGTGATCGCGACCCGGTCGTCCGCGCTGAGAGCCATCTGTGCTCCTCCCGATCGAAATGGGGTACTCCCCGTTTACGTCTGGTACCGTAACCGGGGATGTCCCCAGATAGCAAGCGTGCCGACGCCTCCCGCAACGCCGCCCGCCTGCTCGCCGCCGCACGCGAGGTCCTGGCCGAGTCGGGCAACGACGCCGCCTACGACGCGATCGCCCGCCGTGCGGGCGTTGGCAACGCCACCCTGTACCGCCACTTCCCCACCCGCGCCGACCTGCTCGCCGCCGTCTACGCCGACGAGGTCGCCACCCTCTGCCGTCGTGGCACCGACCTGCTCGAGGCCCCGGACAACCTGGACGCCCTCTTCACCTGGCTCGACGACTTCGTCGTCCACGTCGCCACCAAACGCCCCCTAGCGCTGGCCCTGACCGGCTCCGACGCGGCCGGCGACCTCTTCCACCAGTGGCATACCGCGATCATCTCGACCGCGACCCGCCTGATGGAGCGCGCCGAACCGGTCCTGCGCCCCGGCCTCACCGCCACCGACGTCCTGACGCTGGCCAACGGCGCCGCGCTGGCCACCGACACGACCCACGCCCGCCACCTGGTCACCTTGCTCCGCGCCGGCATCACACGCTGACCGGGGACCGACGTTATCTGCAGCGCATCGACATGGGCTGATTGCTGCCGAGGGCCGTGTAACCAGCGCCAGTACGAGATGCCCAAGAGATCGATGCGCAAGAGATCGATGCGAACGGCCGGTGCGTCGTCCGGCCTCGGCTGTCAGCCCAGGTGGTCGGCAGGGTCGGTCTGTAACAGCCAGCCGAGCGGCGTCCTCGCCCGCTCCACGTACCCGCGTTTGTCCACAGCGTCTGACCAACAGGCGCACCATCTAACGCGTGGTTCGTATGGCGATCCGTGACCGACGAAAACATCCAGGTCAGACGTGCGAGTGGAGCCACGGGGACTCGAACCCCGAACCCCTGCCTTGCAAAGGCAGTGCTCTGCCAGTTGAGCTATGGCCCCGCGTCTCGCTGCTTATGTGGCCTCGGGTGCGGCCACTTCTGAGGATAAGGATCGAGCGCGACCGGTGACCGGATCGCGGCTATCGGAGGTCGGTCGAGTTGGTCGCCTCGTGCCAGAGCGCACGCTCGTCATTGGCGTCCTTGACCTTCTTGGCGACGAACGCTGCGGCGCTGACGATGCCGACCAGGAACAAGAGCTTCTTCCACATGCGCGGTCTCCTCAGGTCCGTCCGGCGGAGGCCATCATGGATGGCCACGGTCATGCGTGGGGCTAGATGGAATCGAACCATCGACCTCAGAGTTATCAGCTCTGCGCTCTAACCGACTGAGCTATAGCCCCCTGACGCGACGAGCAAGGTTACCGTACCCGTCGCGTGTATCCCAAACCGATTCGGGGTGCTCAGTCCTTCTCGGACAGGGTGACCTCGATGCCGCCGACAAGGTCGGCACAGACGTTGTAGATGAACGCTCCGAGCGTCGACAGAGCCGTGAACAGAACCACGTTGACCAGGCCCAGTACGCCGGCCGTGCCGATCACGCCCAACGCCGTGATCTTGAAGGTGCTCTTGCCACCCGTGGCGCCAAGCATGTCCGCCAGCATCTTGTTCAGGCTGCGGAACACCCCCATCGCATCCAGAGCCAGATAGAGCACGGAGGTGGCGACGATGGCGACGAAGAACAACACGAACGAGACCGCGAACGAGAACTTCATCACCGACCACGGGTCGATCCGCTTGACGAACAGCCGGGCACGGCGCGGTCCGCGGGCGGCGGCGGAACTCATCGTCGAGCGTGCGGCCCGCATCGCATCGGCAACCTTCGCGCCACCGAAAGGGGATCTTCCGGTACCCGCGGGGCGCGCGCCAGGCTTCAGACCCGTTGCCGGTCCGGTGCCCAGAGGCGGTATCCCCACCCGAGCCGAACCCGCCACGGACGCGCGACCCGACGTCGGCGTACCGGGGGTGGCGACACGGGCAGTCTCGAAATCGCCGGCGGAGCCTGTCGAGCCAGCCGAGCTTGACGAGCCGGCCGAGTTCGTCGAGCCAGCAGAGCCGACGGCGGCCGCGGAGCCAACGCCATCCGCGCTATCCACCTTCTCCTCGTCCGCCTGATCCGGACTCTCCAGCTTGTCCGGTGGCGGCACCATGCCTGGCGGCCGGGTGTACTTCTTGGGCGGTTGCGCCTCGGCGGGTACCGTCGCCCGGCCAACGGCTGCACGACCGGTCGCGTTGGCCCCAGCGCTTTCGCTACCATCCGCTGCCTCGGTGCTGACCGGGTTGGTCGGGGCCCCCGCAGCGCCCGACGCCGCCTGCGTCTCCGTCATCAACTAATCCTGTTCGTCGGGCTCGTCGGCATTGCGAGCTATAGCCACGAGGGTTACGCCATCAGGAAGGTCCATTAGCTTGACACCCATTGTGTTCCGATCTCGAGTCCGCCGTACAGGCTTCACCGGAGTCCTTATGACGCCACCGTTTGACGTAATGGCGAACAGTTCGTCGTCCGGGCTGATAACGACGGCCCCTACGAGACCACCACGCCGTTCGGTGATCTTCGCAGTGAGTACGCCCTTGCCACCCCTGCCTTGCACAGGGTACTCGTCGATCGGCGTCCGCTTGGCGTAGCCGCCGTTCGTCGCGACCAGCACGTCCATGCTGTCCCGCACGACCTCCATCGCGAGCAGTTCGTCGCCGTCCCCGAAGCGCATGCCGATCACTCCGGAGGTGGCCCTGCCCATCGGTCGCAGCGCGTCGTCGTTCGCGCTGAACCGGATGGCCTGTGCGTGCTTGGAGACGAGCAGCAAGTCATCGTCGGGGCCGATGAGCGATGCCCCGACGAGCTCGTCGTCGTCGCGCAGGTTGATGGCGATGATCCCTCCGCTGCGGTTGAAGTCGAACTCCTCCAGTTTGGTCTTCTTGACCAAACCCTGCTTGGTTCCCAGTACCAGGTAGGGCGCTACCTGGTAGTTCGGTATCTCAATGACCTGAGCGATCTGTTCGTCCGGTTGGAACGCGAGCAGGTTGGCGACGTGCTGGCCGCGCGCCACCCGGCTCGCCTCGGGCAGTTCGTAGGCCTTGGCCCTGTATACCCGGCCCTTGTTGGTGAAGAACAAAATCCAGTCATGGGTTGAGCAGATGAAGAAGTGGCTGACGATGTCGTCCTGGCGCAGCGTTGCACCGCTGACGCCCTTGCCGCCGCGGCGCTGCGACCGGTACGCGTCGAGCTTGGTCCGCTTCGCATACCCAGTACGGGTGATCGTTACGACGACGTCCTCCCGCGCGATGAGGTCCTCCATCGAGACCTCGCCGTCGAACGGCACGATCTGGGTGCGCCGCTCGTCGCCCCAGCGGTCCACCACCGCGCTGAGCTCGTCAGAGACGATCTTCCGCTGACGCTCCGGCTTGGCCAGGATGTCGCGAAGGTCGGCGATCTTCACCTCGATCTCGGCCAGCTCGTCGATGATCTTCTGGCGCTCCAGTGCGGCCAGCCTGCGCAGCTGCATGTCGAGGATCGCGCCGGCCTGGATCTCGTCGATGTCGAGCAACTGGATCAGGCCGGTACGGGCGTCGTCCACCGTCGGCGAGCGCCGGATCAGGGCGATGACCTCGTCGAGCGCGTCGAGCGCCTTGACCAGGCCGCGCAGGATGTGCGCGCGCTCCTCGGCCTTGCGCAGCCGGTACTGGGTGCGCCGGACGATGACCTCGATCTGGTGCTCGACGTAGAACCGGACGAACTGGGCGAGGTTGAGCGTGCGCGGTACCCCGTCGACCAGCGCCAGCATGTTGGCGCCGAACGTCTCCTGGAGCTGGGTGTGCTTGTACAGGTTGTTGAGCACGACCTTGGCCACGGCGTCGCGCTTGAGTACGAGCATGAGCCGCATGCCGGTACGCCCGGACGACTCGTCGCGGATGTCCGCGATGCCGGCTAGCTTGCCCTCGCGGACCAGCTCCGCGACGCGTTCCGCGAGGTTGTCCGGGTTGACCTGATACGGCAACTCCGTCACGACGAGACTGGTACGCCCTCGGTTATCCTCTTCGGCCTCGACCACGGCGCGCATCCGGATCGAGCCGCGCCCGGTCCGGTACGCCTCGTGGATAGCGGTCGTACCGACGATCAGGCCCGCGGTCGGGAAGTCCGGCCCCTTGACAATCTTGATGAGCTCGGCGAGCGTGGTCGCCTCGTCCGCCTCGGGATTGGTCAAGCACCACTGCACGGCCTCGGCGATCTCCCGCAGGTTGTGCGGTGGGATCTTGGTCGCCATCCCGACCGCGATACCGTCAGCGCCGTTGATCAGCAGGTTCGGGATGCGTGAGGGCAGGATCGCCGGCTCCTGCGCGCGACCGTCGTAGTTGGGACCCATGTCGACGGTGTCCTCGTCGATGTCCCGGAGCATCTCCATCGCGAGCGGATCGAGCTTGCATTCTGTGTTGTGGCTGACGAAGCCGTTCGCGACGAAGTCGTGCGTATCAGTCTCGACGCGCAGGCTGTACACCGCCTGCACGCCCGCGTCGGTGATGTCAGCCACCTCGGCGTAGTAGAACCGGCCGTCGACAAGTGGCCCGACGACCGCGAGCACCTCCGCGTCAGTGATGCGAGCGGTGATCTCCGCGCGGTCGCGCTCCCAGCGCTCGATCCGGTCGACGTTGTGCCGCCGCAGCCAGTCCCGTTCGGTCCACCGGCTCGCACCGTGCTGCCGCAGGAACTCCGCGACGAACGGTACGTGATCAGTACTGAGAGCAGTGCTGGCAATCGGTACGGCGGCGAGCTCCGACTGCAGCTTGGCCTGCTTGCGGCCGAGGAACCCGACGGTAGCGGCGAACGTACGCGCGTCCCGCCGGTTGCTGACGACGACCTTGATCTCGCCCTTCGCGTACCGGCACACCCGGCTCACCACGCCGAACTCCAGCAGCAGCAGTTGGACCTCGCGGGCCAGCCGGTCGCTTCGCGTCGAGTACGAGATCTGGATGGAGCCGCGGGCAAGCAGCGACGAGGAGCCATCTCCCTCGAACAGTGCCTGCAGGAACGCGCGCTTGACCACCGGCGCCGCCGACCAGACGAAGCTCGGCACGAACTTCCCGGCGCTGCGGTGGCCGGCGAGCTCGCCGAGCAGGCTTCGGCGGAGGTGGCTCAGGTCCTGGACGTCAATCTCGTGCAGCACGCTGCCCGATGCGATCTTCCGCGCCGAGACGTACCGGGGACCGCCGACGGCGTGGTCGTAGGCGGCCAGGACCCGGCCGAAGAAGTCGCGGTCGACATTGTTGAAGCCGGCTCGCCGCTCGGAGACCCAGCCCTCGCTCACGAAGGCACCGGCCACGATCGCCGCCTCCACGGCCTCCAGTGCCGGGTATCCGACCTCATCGGCGACGACGCGCTGCAGTACGACCCGGTCACCCGGCTTGATCTCTTCGAGGAGCTTCCACACCAGCGTCGGTACGCCCGCGATGCTGGCCAGGCAGAGCAGGGGGTGGTTGCGAGTACCAGTGAGCTCGTACCCCTCGCGGGTGCGCAGCCGTAGCGTCGGATGCTCGCCGGAGTGGAAGAGTTTGCTGGCCCGCACCAGGTCGCCGCTGCGGTCGTAGACCTTGAGGTCGATGTCGTGCTCGGAGTTCGGGGCCGCGTCGGGCGCGACGTCACCGATCCGCAGCGTGCCTTCACCGGTCCGGATCAGGGCATCAGCGGTCAAGCAGTACCTCATAGCCGCCGCTGGATCGTTGCCCGGCGAACCGAAGTTGCCGTTGCCGTCGATCAGCGGGTACCGCAGCGACCAGGACTGCGCCATGCGTACCAGGGAGTCGTAGATCGCGGAGTCGCCGTGCGGGTGGAACTGACCCATGACGTCACCGACGACGCGGGAACACTTCACGTATCCGCGGTCGGGCCGGTACCCGGAGTCGTACATGGCGTACAGGATCTTGCGGTGCACCGGCTTGAGCCCGTCCCGTACGTCCGGTAGCGCGCGCCCGACGATCACGCTCATCGCGTAGTCGAGGTAGGAGCGCTGCATCTCGACCTCGAGCCCGACGGGCTCGACCCGGCTCCTACCCTGGGGTGCGACCTGTTCCGCGGAGTTGGACTCCTCCGGTGGCAGATCCGGCGTATCAGTCACGATCAACCCTTAGCTGAGATGGTGTGGATAGCGGCTGTGGACAAGGCTGTGGACGCTGTGGACAACCTGTGGACCAGACGCGTCAAATGTCGAGGAACCGCACGTCCTTGGCGTTGCGCTGGATGAAGGTGCGGCGGGCCTCGACGTCCTCACCCATGAGCACGCTGAACAGCTCGTCGGCAGTGGCGGCGTCGTCCAGGCTGACCTGCAGCAGAGTCCGGGTGCCCGGATTCATCGTGGTCTCCCACAGTTCGCCGTAGTTCATCTCGCCCAGACCCTTGAAGCGCTGGATGTCGTCCGGCTTGGCGTTGGGCTTCGACTCCTGGCGCACCGCGATCAACCCGTCCCGCTCCCGGTCCGAGTATGCGTACTGCGCGTCGTCGCCTTTCCGGTTCCACTTGATCTTGTATAGCGGGGGCTGCGCGAGGTACACGTGGCCCAACTCCACCAGCGGTCGCATGAACCGGAAGAGCAGGGTCAGCAGCAGCGTGCGGATGTGCTGGCCGTCGACGTCCGCGTCGGCCATGAGCACGATCTTGTGGTACCGCAGCTTGTCGATGTCGAACTCGTCGTGGATGCCGGTACCGAGCGCGGTGATCAGCGCCTGTACCTCGTTGTTCTTCAGTACCCGGTCGATGCGGGCCTTCTCCACGTTGAGAATCTTGCCGCGGATCGGCAGGATCGCCTGGGTCTTCGGGTCGCGGCCCTGCTTCGCGGAGCCACCGGCGGAGTCGCCCTCCACAATGAACAACTCGGAGACGCGCGGGTCGGTGGACTGGCAGTCGGCCAGCTTGCCCGGCATCGAGCCCGCCTCCAGCAGCGACTTGCGCCGGGCGAGCTTGCGCGCCTGAGCGGCGGCGATACGGGCGCGCGCGGCCTGCGAGGCCTTGGTGATGATGGTCTTGGCCTCGCTGGGGTTGCGCTCCAGCCAGTCGTTCAGCCATTCGTTGCAGGCGCGCTGCACGAAGCTCTTCATGTCGGTGTTGCCGAGCTTGGTCTTGGTCTGCCCCTCGAACTGCGGGTTGGAAAGCTTCACCGAGATGATCGCCGCGAGGCCCTCCCGGATGTCCTCACCGGTGAGCTTCTCGTCGCCCTTGAGCAGCTTCTTGTCCGCGCCGTACTTGTTGACGACGCCGGTCAGCGCGGCCCGGAAGCCCTCCTCGTGGGTACCGCCCTCGTGCGTGTTGATCGTGTTGGCGAACGTGTACACACTCTCGCCGTACGACTCGTTCCACTGCATGGCGATCTCGACGGCCATACCGTCGCCCTCGGCATCGAACTCGACCACCGACTTGTGGATCGGGGTCTTGGTCTGGTTGAGGTGCCGGACGAAGTCGGCGATCCCGCCCTTGTAGCAGAACGTGACCTCCTTCTTCTCATCCGTCGCGGTCGGCCGCTCGTCGCGCAGCGCGATGGTCAGGCCACGGTTGAGGAAGGCCATCTCCTGCAGCCGGCGGTAGATCGTCTCGAACGAGAACTCCACGGTCTCGAAGATCGACGGATCGGGCCAGAAGGCGACGCTGGAACCGGTCTTCCTGGTGGGATCACCCTTCACCAGCGGGCCGGGCTTGGACTTCGTGTAGTCCTGGCGCCAGAAGAAGCCGTCCCGCTGGATCTCGATCTTCATCCTGGTCGAGAGGGCGTTGACGACCGATACGCCGACGCCGTGCAGGCCGCCGGAGACCGTGTACGCCTTGCTGTCGAACTTACCGCCCGCGTGCAGGACGGTCAGCGCGACCTCGACCGCCGGCCGCTTCTCCACGGGGTGGATGTCGACCGGGAAGCCACGGCCGTTGTCCACCACGCGTACCCCGCCGTCTTCGAGCAGCGTCACCACGATCGTGTCGCAGTAGCCCGCCATCGCTTCATCGACCGCGTTGTCGACGACCTCCTGTACAAGGTGGTGCAGACCCCGTTCGCCAGTCGACCCGATGTACATGCCGGGACGCTTGCGGACCGCCTCAAGACCCTCGAGAACCTGGATGGACGATGCGTTGTAGTCGCCCGGCTGCTGCTTCGGCGCTGCCACTCTTGGTCGCTTTCTCGCTACGGCGACCACCGGGGTGGCCGCCGTACGGGGTCGGGCGGGCGGTGCACCACTTCGGGCACACGCGAGACCACCACTCCGTGAGGGTGGGCCAGCGTGTGTCGATCGCGGGAGGCGCCCGCTGTTCGTGATCGACTGTCAGGTCTTACTGCAATCTTACTGTGCCGCGACAACAGAACGTGTCCACGGCACCCCTGAAATCGCCGTAGCGGCCCGAAATCGCCCGGGGACAACTCCCCCCACACGCCCGGGCACCCAGGAGCAGTTGATGCGTCACGGGAGCTTCGGCCAAGTCCGGGCGGTTCGGGGGTCGCCAAGGTGGCCTGCCGTGCCGTAGCCTACGCCGCCAGTACGAGATGTGTCGGCTGCCAACGGACCTCGGGTGCAGACCTCGCGGTCACGTGGCCGGAATCCGGAAATCTGTAGGGTAGGGCCGTAGAGGATGGGGCTGGACAACGTTGCCGTGCAGTGGCCGCGCACCGGCCGCTTCTATGAGCCGGTCGCGCCCGCGGAGTTCGTCGACTTCGCCGACATCGCGGAGCGGGTACCGGCGACCGCCCGACCGGCCGCGGCACTAGCCGGACATATCGCCGAATCAGGTACAGTCCGCGCAACCGGGTACACCGAGCTCGTCGATCTTCTCCTGGGCCTGCAGGGTGTGCTCTACGCCACAGACGCGGCCGCCGAGGACGAGGATCCGGTGATCGACCCGGACGGGTGCGCGTGGGTCGCCGGCGGGCTGGAGCGGTTCGTCGCCGGTCACCGGGAGTACGGCGACGAGGTGACCTTCGACACCGTCTCCGAGGTGCTGCGCAAGGCGGTGTCCGGCGGGCGCCTCGCCGAGCAGCAACTGCGCTGGCTGGACGAGCGCCTGGCCGCGCTGCGGGACGACAGCGGGCAGCCGCCACAGTGGAGCTTCAGCCTCACCGAGCTGGCGGTACTCGCCCGGTTCTACCGGCGCTGCGCGGACCGCGGCTTCGCCGTCTACGCCGACTTCTAACCCGCAAGATCGCCGCAACTTCATTGAAGTTGCGGTGTTGGGCGGGTGCCAAGGCCGCAACTTCAATGAAAGTGCGGAACGGGCGGCTTGATCAGGGTGGTCAGCCGTACGT
>JBPYFB010000492.1:0-8451 GCA_051986465.1 Rugosimonospora sp. | reverse complement strand
TGTTCGGCCTGCCCTCCCCGATACCGAACGGCTTGAGGCTCGCCCACTGACTGCGATCGATACGCTTCTCGTGCCTTGCCATGCCGGCTCCTCTAGATCGCCAGTACGAGGCCAGTCTCCTGACTCGCGTCGATACCCGGCAGCGCCGGGTCGCCCAGCGGCCGGGTCCCTGCGCCCAGTGGCGCTGATCAATGACGGTGATCAATGCCGGTGATCATGGCGTGACCTTTGGCGTGATCTTCCCGGAGGTGGGCGGGTAGATCGGCGTGTAGAAAGGGTTGGTGACCGATCTCGACACCCGACCGGCTCGTACCCGGCGCGCCACGCGCTGGGCGCTGCCGGTGGCGGTGGCGCTCATCGCGGTGAACCTGCGCCCGGCGCTCGCCTCCGTCGGACCGGTGCTGTCCGAGATACGGGCCCGGCTGCACCTGTCCTCGGCGGCTGGCGCGCTGCTGACGACCGTACCGCTGGTCTGTTTCGGGCTGCTCGCGCCGCTGGCGCCGGTACTTGCTCGACGGTACGGAATGGAGCGGGTACTCGCCGTGGTGCTCGCGACGATCGCGGCCGGGCTGGTACTGCGGGTACGCCTCGGCGCGGTCGGGCTCTTCGCGGTCACCGTACCGGTCGCCTGCGCGATCGCGGTCGCGAACGTGCTGGTACCCGCGCTCGTCAAGCGGGACCTGCCGGGGCACGTGGGCCTGATGATGGGCGTGTACACCATGTCCATGTCCGGCGCGGCGGCGGTGGCGGCCGGGGTCAGCGCGCCGCTCGACCGCGGCCAGGGCTGGGGCTGGCAGGGCGCACTCGCCTTCTGGGCCGCGCCCGCGCTGCTCGCCCTGCTGGTGTGGCTGCCCCGGCTGCGCGCCCAGCCGGCGGATCCGGCCGAGCCAGCCCCATCGGAGGTATCGGGCGCGCCGGGTCGGCGGATGCTGCGGGACCCGCTCGCGTGGCAGGTCACCGCGTTCATGGGCCTGCAGTCGCTGGGCTTCTACGCGACGCTCACCTGGCTGCCGAGCATCTACGCCAGCCGTGGGTACACGCCCGCGGCGGCCGGGCTGCTGCTGTCGGTGTGCGCGGCCGTCTCCGCGCCCGTCTCGCTCGTGGTACCGACGCTCGCCGTACGAGCCCGGGACCAGCGCGGGCTCGCTGTCGCCAGCTGTGTACTGACCGCGGTCGGGTTCGCCGGGATCCTCGTCGCGCCCGACGCCGCACCGTACCTGTGGGTGATCGTGCTCGGCGTCGGCCAGGGCGCCCTGTTCGCGCTCGCGCTGACCCTGGTGGTACTGCGCAGCCCGACGGCGGCGAGCGCGGCGCGACTGTCGGCAATGTCGCAGTTCTTCGGATACCTGATCGCGGCGGGCGGGCCGGTGCTCGTCGGCGCGCTCCACGACGCCGCGGGCAGCTGGGTTCCAGCGGTCGGGCTGCTGCTGGTGATGACGCTCGTACCGCAGCTGATCTCCGGTGTCGGCGCCAGCCGACCCCGACAAATCGGCGAATCGTGATCGTAGCGTTGCGCGAGGGGGTCACGCTCGGGGTATGAGCGAGCGTCAGCGAGGAGGGGCATGAGCTACCGCGCGTATTACGGCCGCCCCGCGATGGTCGCCGGCCGGTACCGGCGGCAGAGCGCACCCGCGTCGGTCCACCTGGTGGCCCTCTTCCAGTACCTGGGCGCGCTGCTCACCCTCGGCGCGGCCGTCGCGGTCGGGATGATCGCCCGCGGGCTGGCCAAGGGGGGCCTGGCCGACCGGGTCCCCGACACCGTCCGGACCGGCCTGTCCGGCGGCGGCATCGTCATCGCTGTGGCCCTCGGCGTGCTGGGGCTGCTGTGGCTCGTGATCGCCCGCAGGCTGCAGCGCGGCCGGGCGTGGGCCCGGGCCACGGTGATCGTGGTCAGCACGCTGTCCATCGCCGGTACCGGCTATGGGTACTGGCTCGGTCGCCAGCCGGACGTACTCGCCGGCCTCGCCCTGCCCGTCCTCTGCCTCCTGCTGCTGTCCACCCGCGCCGCCCGCTCCTGGTTCCGACACGGCACCTGGTAATGACGGCCTGGGCCCGGCGGCCTCTGGACTGACAAGCGCCGCCTTACTGATCCAGCCCAAGTGCTGGCTCACGAGGAGCGCCGGAGCGAAGCGAGCGGCGGCGACGAGGGAAGAGGTCGCGTCTGAGGGCCTAGGCCCGCGCGAGCGAAGCGAGCGCCAATATCAGAGCGAGCGCCAACATCTCAGGGGTAACCCTGAGAAGCGGTTCGGGGCGGCCGGCGGGCTTCTCCCGGATGTCCGGGCGCGGTGCCGTCCATAGCGTCTTCATCGTGGACAAGAAACCGATGACCGTACGCGTGGCGCGCTGGAGCGCCACCCACCCTTGGCGCGCCATGGGCCTGTGGATGCTCTTCGTGGTGCTCTGCTTCGTCGCGGGCAACGCCGCCGGGATGCGCCAGGCCACCAACAACGACTCGATCGGCGAGGCGGGGCGCGCCGATCAGATATACCAGCAGGCCCACTACTCCGACCCGGCCAGCGAGGACGTGCTCGTCACCGCGCGCTCGGGCGCACTGGGTCCGGATGCCACCGCCGCGGCGACCGACGCCGCGAACCGCATGAAGGCCCGCTCTGACGTCACCAAGGTGGAGGGGCCGCTACGTGCGGCCAACGGGCGGGCACTGCTCGTCGTCGTCACGATGGCCGGTGACCCGGATACGGCCACGGATCGGGTACAGCCGCTGCGCGACGTGACCGCGCAGGTACAGGCTGCCCACCCCACGGTACGGGTCGAGGAGACCGGCGGCCCGTCGATCGACAAGGCGCTGAACGAGACGCTCGGCAAGGACTTCAAGAAGGCCGAACTGCTCAGCCTGCCGATCAGCCTGCTGATCCTGCTGATCGCGTTCGGCGCGCTGATCGCCGCGGGGGTACCGGTGATCCTCGCCCTGACGTCGGTGATCGGCGCGCTCGGCCTGTCGAACCTGGCCTCGCACCTGATACCCGGTACCGACACCACCAACAGCGTGATCCTGCTCATCGGGATGGCGGTCGGCGTCGACTACTCGCTGTTCTACCTGCGCCGGGAGCGCGAGGAGCGGGCGCGCGGCCGGACCCACCTGGACGCGGTGGAGATGGCGGCGGAGACCTCCGGGCGCGCCGTGGTCGTCTCCGGGATCGCCGTGGTCATCGCGATGGCCGGCCTGTTCCTCGCCCGCGACTACGTGTTCTCCTCGCTCGCGGTGGGGTCGATCCTCGTGGTACTCGTCGCGGTCACCGGTTCGCTGACGGTGCTGCCGGCCGTCCTGTCGAAGCTCGGCCGCTGGGTGGACAAGCTGCGGATACCGGTGCTGTGGCGGCTGACCGCCCGGCGCTCCCGGCCCCGCGTCTGGCCGGCGGTGCTGCGCCCAGCGCTGCGCGCCCCGCTCGCCACGCTGCTCGTCGCCGTGGTCGCCCTGCTCGCGCTGGCCGCGCCCGCGCTGCACATGAAGCTGCGCTTCCCAGGCAGCGAGGACCTGCCCCGCACCACCGCGCCGATGCAGGCGTACGACCGGCTCACTGCGGCGTTCCCGAGCACCGGCACGACTCACCTGGTGGCGGTGGAGGCGCCGGCGAACGAGGCGGCACAGGTCAAGGCGGCCATGTCGAAGCTCGCCCACGACGCGGCCGGCAACCCGCTGTTCGCCGTGGACGACCGGCTGCAGATTCGTACCTCCGCGGACGGTCGGATCACCACCATGGACCTGCCGACGCCGTACCCGGGGCGCAGCGAGCAGGCGGCCCGCTCGCTGCAGGTACTGCGGGAGAACCTGGTACCGGCGACTGTGGGTACGGTGCCCGGCGCCCGGTACGCGGTGGGCGGGTACGTCGCGGCCAGCATCGACTACGCCAACCACGTCTGGCACAGCCTGCCGATCGTCATCGGATTCGTACTGCTGCTCACGTTCCTGGTGATGGCGTGGACGTTCCGGTCGGTGGTCGTGGCGCTGACCGCGATCATCCTGAACCTGCTCTCGGTCGGCGCCTCCTACGGCCTGGTCACCCTGGTGTTCCAGGGCACCTGGGCGGAGCGGCTGCTGGGCTTCCGGAGCATGGACGCGGTCGTCTCCTGGCTGCCGCTGTTCCTGTTCGTGGTGCTGTTCGGCCTGTCGATGGATTACCACGTCTTCGTGGTGAGCCGCATCCGTGAGGCGGTGCGGCGCGGTGCGTCCACAAGGGACGCTGTCGCGCACGGCATCACCACCTCGGCCGGCACGGTGACCAGCGCGGCGCTGGTCATGGTCGCGGTGTTCAGCATCTTCGCGACGCTCAGCACGATCGACATGAAGGAGCTCGGCGTGGGCCTGGGCGCCGCGATCCTGCTGGACGCGACGATCATCCGGGCCGTGGTGCTGCCGTCGCTGATGACGATGCTGGGCAGGGCGAACTGGTGGGCGCCGCGGTTCATGCGGCCGGCCCCGGTGGCGCCCGTGGTCGAGCGCGAGCTCGAACTGGTGCATTAATCAATTCGGGGGTAAGGGCGGGGCGATGCCGGGGGGTGTCGCCCCGCTCGACATGTAAGTATCCTATGGCGTATGACTCCTTACCCGATCGACGCCGAGGCTTGGCAGGAAAGCTGGGACCGTCAGCAGGAGGCGTACCTTCCCGACCGCGAGGAGCGATTCGCTGCCATGCTCGACGCGGTCGCGGTGGTCACCGAGGGACCCGCGCCGGTCGTCCTCGACCTGGCCGGCGGTACCGGCTCCATCTCGTTGCGCGTGCTGCGCCGCTTCCGGCACGCCACCACCACGCTGGTCGACATCGACCCGGTACTGCTCACCATCGCCCGCGCCTCGCTCGACGAGCGCTCGGCGATCGTCGAGGCGGACCTGCGTAGTCCACAGTGGACGGCAGCGCTGCCCCGGCAGGACTACGACGCCGTACTGACCGCGACCGCCCTGCACTGGCTGCCCGCCGACCGGCTGGCCCAGCTGTACGCCGAGATCCGCGAGGTACTGCGCCCCGGCGGCGTGTTCCTCAACGCCGACCACATGCCCGACGACGGGCTGCCGGCGCTCACCGAGAAGCTCGCCGACCGGGAGCGGACCCGGCGCGAGTCCCGGTACGCGGCGGGCGCGGTGCTGTCCTGGGAGGCGTGGTGGGACCTGGTCGCCAAGGACCCGACGCTCGGGCCGCTGGTCGCCCAGCGCCGCAAGGTGTTCTCGGGCGGGCACACCGAGTCCGACGAGCCGGTCTCCTGGCACCTCGACGCGCTGCGCTCCGCCGGGTACGCCGAGGCGGGTGTGGTGTGGCGCGGTGGAGCGGACGCCGCGATCGCCGGCGTACGCTGACCCGACCATGGCATATCCGACGGATCCGCGGGTGGACGCGTACATCGACGCGCTACCGGACTGGCAGCAGGCCATCTGCCGGCAGGTACGCGACCTCGCGCACGCCGCGGATGCCGAGGTCACCGAGACCATCAAGCGCACCGACCGGCCGTACTTCGTGCTCCAGGGCAATGTCTGCGCGCTGCTCGCGGCGAAGGACCACGTGAACGTGTTCCTCTACGACGGCGCGATCGTGCCGGATCCCGAGGGCATCATCACCGGCGGCCACGACAACAAGACCGCCCGCACGGTCGCGGTCCGCCGCGCGGAGACGCTCAACGCGCCGGCCCTGCTCGCGATGCTCCGCCAGATCATCGCGAACAACCGGGCCGGCGGCTGGCGCAAGCTCAAGACCTGACATTTGAGGGAGCGCAATCGCCCGTCGCTGTGGTTCGTCGCCGTCATACCCGTTTGAGGAGGGTGCTCGCGACGGTGCGGAACTGTTCAATCGGCGGGCTCGTGTCATTGGCCCTCGTAGCGACGACGACGCGGCACGGGTCGACATCGCATATCGGGACGAACGTCAGGTCGCGTCGCAGAGACGTGTGCTCATCGCCCAGCGGAGCCATGGTCAAGGCGTCGCCAGCGGCGACGAGTTCGAGCTTGTCCTCGACCGTCGCTGCGGTCGGGCCGTCCGGAGCGGGCGAGCCGTCGGGGCGGGGGTCGATGCGCCAGAACGCGTCGAAGGCGGGGTCGGCGTGGCGGACCAGCGGCTCGTCGGCGAAGTCGTCCAAGGTGACTGATTCCTTTCCGGCCAGCCGGTGCCACACCGGGACGACGAGCACCCTGGCCTCCTCGTACAGGACTGTGACGTGAAGCCGGTCGGTGGGCAACGGCAGCCGGGTGATGGCTGCGTCGACCCGGTGGTCGATCAGCGCCGCGGCGACGTCTGGCTGGCTGAGGTGTCGGGTGCGCACCCTGCGACCGCGGCGGCGTAGTTCCCGGACCACGGGGGTCACGATGAGGTTGCCGGTGTAGCCGAGCAGTAGTGTTTCGGATCCGCCGGCGGATCGGGCCCGGTCCGCGGCGCGTTCGGCGGCTCGCAGCAGGCACAGTGCCTCGGGCAGGAATGCTTCGCCCGCGGCGGTGAGCTGACTGCCCTGGCGTGTCCGCTCGAACAGCCGTACGCCGAGAGCCTTTTCCAGTCGCTGGATCTGGCGGCTCAACGACGGCTGCGCTGTCCGTAAGGTGGCGGCGGCACGGTGGAAGTTGCCGTGCTCGGCCACCACGGTGAAGTAGCGGATCAGGCGGAGGTCGACGTCCACCTGCCAATGATGCCTGACCGGTATCACGCGAGGCAGAACAGGTCTTGGACGCTTGCCGCCGGTGCTTCTTAGCCTTGGCCGCATGACTTCACGCACCGCGCTCATCACAGGCGGGACCAGTGGGATCGGCCTGGCCACCGCCGCCCTGCTGCACCGGAACGGGTACCGGGTGGCCGTCACCGGCTCCACGCCGGATTCGGTCGGTTCGGCGCGGGCACAGCTGCCCGACGACGTGGTCGTGCTGCGAGCCGATGCCCGTTCGCTGCCGGACACGGACCGCACAATCGCCGAGGTCCGCGATCGGTTCGAGGCCCTGGACGTTCTCTTCCTCAACGCCGGGGTAGTCCGTGCCATGCCGATAGACGCCTATGACGAGGCCACCGTCGATGACCTGCTGGCCGTGAACTTCAAGGGACAGTTCTTCATGCTGCAGAAGGCGCTCACGCTGCTCAACGACGGCGCCAGCGTCATCTTCACCGTCGGCATCGGCGTCACCCGGGGCATGGGCACCGGGTCGGCCGCCGTTGCCAGCAAGGGCGCCCTGCTATCCCTCGTACCATCACTGGCCTTGGAATTGGCCCCACGGCGGATCCGGGTCAACGCGGTGAGCCCGGGCGCGATCGCGACACCCATCTGGTCCAAGCTCGGCACATCCGTCGAAGCGGCGAGCACCGCCATGGCCGCGCGGATCCCGCTCGGCCGGCTTGGCACCAGCGACGAGGTCGCGGAGGTGGTCGCCTTCCTCGCCTCACCCGCGGCGGCCTACCTCACCGGCGAGAACATCGTCGTCGGCGGCGGTTCCGGGCTTCGGGCTTGACTCTGCTCATGCTGCCGGGCAGAAATGGCGTGCGCCTGCCGGAAGCCTCCTACCCGACGCGACCATCCGGCCTCCACAGTGGACCGTCGGAACGATCGAGCCAGCGGTGTCCCGGGTGTACCCGGGCGAGCAGCTCGGCGAAGGTCTCGCGCTGGGCTGGGGTCATGTGCGGGACGGTCGCGTCGAAGTCTGCCTGGTCCTTGGAGCGCGGGTTCTTGGCCTTGAAGAGGAGGACCAGCTCGGGCACCAGGTAGTCGCCGGTGGCCGGGTCGCGCAGCCAGGTCTGGTGGGTGGCCGCCAGCACGTCCGGCGTGGCGTTCGCCCAGATTCGGCCACTGCTCACCGCGTCGAAGACGTACCCCGGGAAGCTGTCGCGGACCTCGGGGAAGCTTGCGGCGGGGATGCCGATCTCGATGTCCCCGTGCTCGCGTGTCTGGGCGCCGCGGAACAGATCCAGTGCCCAGCCCCCGACCACGTACCAGGGCGTGGCGATACCGGTCAGGCGGTGCGCGACCTCGTTCGGGGTCCAGCAGGACGACCACCTGGCACCGAGTGCGTCGATCTCGGCGGGTGACAACTGGATGCCACCGGGAGGCAGTTGCTCGCTCACCGCGGAAACCTCTCTTGCCCTCATACATTGATGGCGTCATTCTGCATGAAAGTCGGTACGCCATGGCTAGCTTGATCGGCAGGGGGCCTGATGAGCAAGGAGAAGTGCGAGCTGGCCTCGCTGGTGCGCCACGTGCCGGAGTTGGCGACGCCGGTACGGCGGCTGGCTGCCGCCGTACGCGGGTATCTCGGGTAGGACTAGGCCGGCGCGAGTACGGTGCGCCAGGTGGTGCCGTTGTCGGGCGAGACCGACACGACCGGCGCGAAGGTGGGGTCGCCGCGTTCGTCGCGCACCTGGGCGGCGACGATCACGCCGCCGGTGCGGTACAGCGCGCTGGCGTGTGCCGGCGCGGTGGTCAGCCGCACCGCGGCCGTCGCGCCCGCGGCCAGCCGGTAGATGCCGCCGTCGGTGG
>JBPYFB010000491.1:0-28616 GCA_051986465.1 Rugosimonospora sp. | reverse complement strand
CGACGTACTGGCGGCGCGGCGAACGGCCAGCGCCACCCTCAACGGCCTGCTGCTCGGGCTGGGGGCGGTGGCACTGCTCGTCGGCGGGGTCGGGGTCGCCAACACGATGGTCATCTCGGTACTGGAGCGCCGGGCCGAGATCGGGCTGCGCCGCTCGCTCGGCGCCACCCGGGGCCAGATCCGGCTCCAGTTCCTCGCCGAGTCGCTCCTGCTGGCCACGCTCGGCGGCGCGGGCGGGGTACTGCTGGGCGTCGCCGTCACCACGAGCTACTCCGCGTACCAGCGCTGGCCGTCGGTCGTGCCGGCCTGGGCCACGGCCGGCGCGGTGGGCGCGACCATCGTCATCGGCGGGATCGCCGGGCTCTACCCCGCGATCCGCGCGGCCCGGCTCTCCCCGACCGAGGCGCTGGCCACGCCGTAACGGATTCAGAGCGCGAGGCCGCCGTCGACCGGTACCACCGCGCCGGTCATCCCGCTGCTGCCCGGCCCCGCCAGGAAGGCCAGCACCGCGGCCACCTCGGCGGGGTCGAGCAGCCGCCGCACGGGTTGCTGCGCCGCGAAGGCCGCGGCGTCGGGGAGGTCGTAGAGGCGGGCGCTCTCCGCCAGCATCGCGGTATCGGTCGAGCCCGGGCTGACCGCGTTGGCGGTCACGCCGGTACCGCCGAGTTCGGCGCCGAGCGCGCGTACCAGGCCCGCCACGCCCGCCTTCGCGGCACAGTAGGCGGCGAGCATGGGCAGCCCGCGGGTGGCGGCGGCCGAGGCGACCGCGAGGAACCGGCCCGAGCGCGGCACCGGCCGGCGCAGCAGCGCGGGTACGGCGGCCCGGGCCAGATGCAGCACGCCACCGAGGTCGACGTCGAGCACCGCCCGCTGCTGCTCGACCGGTACCTCCCAGAGTGGTGCTCCGCCGGCGATCACGCCGGCCGCCGCGATCGCCGCGTCCAGCCCGCCCCACCGGCGCTCGGCCTCGGCCACCGCGGCGGCCAGCGCGTCGGGATCGCGTACGTCCGCCACGAAGGCCCGCGCGGTTCCCGGGGTACCCTCGGCCGCATCCACCACAGTGGACAGTTCGGCGGCGGTACCCAGCGGGTACGGTAGGGCGGTATCGTCCGCGGCCACGTCCACGGCCAGTACCGCCCAGCCCGCCTCGGTCAGCGCGCGTACGGTGGCCGCGCCGATCCCCCGGGCCGCCCCGGTCACCACCGCCACCCGCGTCATCTGTCCGGGCCTGCCATTCGCGTCGCCGGTTCACTACGCCACTCGGCTACGTGGCACAGCAGCGCGTCGGCCAGCTCCGCCAGCAGCCGCGCGCCGTCCGCCGCGGTCGCGCGGGTGGGGTCGCCCAACACGCCGGACGGGCTGACCGGGCGTACCCCGCCGGCGCGCAGCCGCGGCATCAGCGCGGCGACCGGCTCGGTGTTGCCGGCGACCGCGCGGTCGGTGCGTACCGCGGCGGGGCGCAGAACCAGCTGTATCGCGGTCTCCTCGTGGCCGGCGTGCGGATCGCCGTACCCGCCGGGCTGGAAGACCGACACGTCCCGCGAGCGCGAGCGCAGCCGTGCCACGGCCCGGGTCACCGGTTCCGCGTTGCCGCCATGTGCCGATACGAACAGCACGTGCCGGAAGGTGCGGGTCGCCGAACGGCCCAGCTCGGTCACGAGCGCCGCGGTCGCCTCCTGGCCGATGGAGAGCGTACCGGCGAAGCCGGCGTGCTCGCCGCTGGAACCGTACGGTACGGGCGGCGCGATCAGCACGTCAGTTCGCGCCCGCGCGAGCCGTTCGCACAGCGCGACCGCGATGTCGGTATCGGTGGACAGCGGCAGGTGCGGGCCGTGCTGTTCGGTGGAGCCCAGCGGTATCGCCAGGATCGCGCCCGCGGCGGCCCGCCGCGCAACGTCCGGCCAGGCCAGGTCCGCGAGGTGCACGTCAGCCCGCGCCTCTGGGCCGGATCATCCGGGAGGCGGCCAGCGCGGCGAGCGCGGCACGATAGTGGGGCAACTCTCCGGTGGGTACCCCCGCCTGGGCGCAAGCCGCGCGGGCGGTGGGCTGCTCGGCCAGCCCGCGCACGACGGCCAGCAGCACCGGGCTCTTCAGGAAGGACAGCCGCCGGGTGCCGAAATGGTAGAGCAAGGCACCGAACCGCTCCGGCCGGATCGCCACCCGCTCGTCGAGCCGCCACGCGCCGTCCAGGTCGAAGCCCTGACCGTCCTCAGTGGACACCGCAGCGCTCCTCTCGCGCGATACGGGTAGGCACTAATCGACACAGCGTGACGAATACCTTAGGCTAGCGACAATCCCGGCCGACCGGAAGCGCCGCCGAATGCCAAGCGAAGGCTCGCTGTCCCCCGCGATAGCCCAGGCCGTCCTCGGCGAGGTGCTGCCCGGCTACCGGGTGACCGGCGTGCTGCCGCGGACCGGCGGCGAGGTCAACGGGGTCTACGAGGTTCGCGGGGCGGCGGGTGACGAGCCGGTCGCCATCAAGGTGTACACCAGCCGGGGGCGTACCCGGCCGTGGCTGTCGAAGCTGGCCAAGGAGGTCTACGTCTACCAGCTGCTGGCCCGGGCCGGCGTCCGCGACATCCCGCGCGTCCTGCGCGACGAACCGGCCGGGGTACCGGCACTGCCCCGCCCGTTCCTGGTGATGACGCTGCTCGCCGGAGAGCCGCTGGCCACCCTCGCGGACCGGCTCAGCGGCGCCGACACCGAGCGGGTGTACGAGCGGATGGGCCAACTGCTGGCCGAGGTGCACCGGATCCCGGCGGCCTCGTGGGGGTACATCAGCACCGGCGTCATCGATGTGCAGCCGTCCAACACCGCGTACATGGCCGGGCAGTTCGCCACCAAGCTGCAGCGCTTCCGGGACCTCGGCGGCGATCCGGCGCTGGGGCGGGCGATCGAGGCGCACGCGGCCGGGCGGGCGTACCTGTTCGCCGCGTGCGAGCGCCCGGTGCTGTGCCACAACGACTTCCACGACGGCAACGTGCTGGCCGTGCGTACCGGCGAGGGCTGGCGGGTCAGCGGCTACGTCGACGTGGAGAACGCGGTCGCCGCGGATCCGCTGCTGGATCTCGCGCGCACGCACTACTGTGCGCTGCGCGAGGACGCGGCGAAGCGGCGGGCCTTCCTGCGCGGGTACGGGCCGCTGCCACCGGACTGGACCGAACGCCTCGCCCTCTACCAACTCCACCACGCGCTCGAATTCTGGAACTGGTCTGCCGCGCGAGGCAGGCGCGACGTCCTACCGGCGATCCGCGCCGACATCGAGCAGTACCTGTGACTGCTAGCGGGGCCGCCGCCACTGCCGCAATTTCATTGAAGTTGCGCGGATCATGGGCGGACGGTTGCGGGGATCATGGGCGGGGGCGGCGTACCCGCGGGGCGGGCTCGGCGGTGAAGACCCGGTCGGCGAAGCCGGCCGCCAGCGCGACGAGCGCCGCGTCCAGGTACACCGTCAGGTTCGCGTCGGCGCGGGCCACCCACCGGTCATACGCGGCACGGCACGCGGCCAGGGTCGCCCGGCCCACGGCGAGCGGGTAGAGCGAGTCCGCCGGCAGCCCGGCGCGGCGGGCGGCGAAGTCGCTGATCGCCCGCTCCCAGGCGTCGTAGTGCACCGCGGCGCCGGCATAGAGCGCCGGTGTCGAGCCGATGAGGTTCATCCGGGTACGCAGCTCCGGCACGTCCTCGGACCGGTAGTGGTTGACGGCGACCACCGCGGCCCGGATCGCCGCCATGATGGGTACGTCCGGGGAGGCCGCCGCCAACTCCTTGCGCAGCGCCTCGACCTCCTCGTCGAACGAGGCCCACAGTACGGACGCCTTGGAGTCGAAGTACCGGAAGAACGACCGCTTGTTGATCCCCGCCCCGGTCGCGATCTGGTCGACCGTGGTCTCGTCGAAACCCTGCTCGGTAAACAGCCGCAGCGCGACGAGTTCGAGCTGGCGCCGGCTGGTACCGGGAGGGCGGCCGCGCCGCGCGACGGAACCACTCATGCCTTGCAGTCTGCGCCAAAACTTGCCACGATATTCGTCACTCGCTGACAATATCGCGCACGGGATTGGCGGGGCGATGAAGACCAGCCCGCTACCGCTCGGGTTCGGCATCCGCTTCGATCCGGACACCCGGCAGATCGCCGATTCCGTACTCTCCGGCGGCTCGCCCGCGCGCATCGTCCGGCTCTCCGCCAAGGGCTGTGCCGCCCTCGCCGAACTGCGGACGGGCGTGGTCGGCTCGGTGGCCGGGGGCACGCTGGCGCGGCGCCTGTCCGACGCGGGCATGCTGCACCCGTACCCGCGACAAGCCGCGCCGCCGGTCGACGCGACCGTGGTCATCCCGGTACGCGACCGGGCCGAGCTGCTCGACCGGTGCCTCACCGGGCTGGGCCGCGCCCACCCGGTCATCGTGGTGGACGACGGGTCCCGCCATCCGGCGGCGGTCGCGGCCGTATCCGCCGCGCACGCCGCGACCCTGGTGCGCCGCGAACGCAACGGTGGCGCGGCTACCGCCCGCAACACCGGACTGTCGCATGTGGACAGCGAGCTGGTGGTGCTGCTCGACAGCGACTGCGTACCGCCGCCGGGCTGGATCGAGCGGCTCGCGGCGCACCTCGCCGATCCGCTCGTCGCGGTGGTCGCGCCGCGGATCGTACCGGTGGCCGCGGATACCACTCCGGTCGGCCGGTACAACGCGGTACGCGGCGCCCTCGACCTCGGTACCCGCGAGGGACCGGTGGCGCCCGGTACCAGGCTCCCCTACGTACCGAGCGCGGCGCTCGTGGTACGCCGCGCCGCGCTGCTCGACGTCGAACGGGACGGCAACGCCTTCGATCCGGAGATGACCTGCGGCGAGGACGTGGACCTCATCTGGCGGCTGCACGCGGCCGGCTGGCGCATCCGGTACGACCCCTCCGTCCACATGGGACACCACGAACCCCGCACCTGGCCGGCGTTGCTGCACCGGCGGTTCCGGTACGGCACCTCTGCGCCGCAGCTCGCCCGGCGCCACCCCGGGTCGATACCGCCGCTCGTGCTCAGCCCGCTGCCCGCGGTCACCGCCGGCGCGCTGCTCGCCGGGCGGCCCGACATCGCCGGGGTCTGCCTCGCCACCTCGGTGACCCGGATGTCGGAGGCGCTGCGCGCCGCGGGCCTCCCCGCGGACGCCGCGCTGCCCACCTCGCTCCGCGCCGTCAGCCAGACCTGGCTGGGCACCGGCCGCTACGCGCTCCAGTACGCCGCCCCGCTGCTCGCCGCCGCGCTGGCCGCACCCCGACTGCCGGCCGAACGGCACCCGTGGACCCGCCGGCTCGCCATCGCCTCGCTGATCCTGGGCCCGGGCCTGAGTACGTGGCGCAGCCGCCGGCCGGCGCTGGACCCGGCCCGCTTCACCCTCGCCAGCATCGCCGACGACACCAGCTACGGCGCCGGCGTGTGGTACGCGAGCCTGCGCCATCGCACCTTCGCGGCGCTGCGACCGCTCATCACGATGCCGAACCGGAGGGCCCCAGATGGCTGACGCGTGGTTCGAAACGGTCGCGGAGGCACAGCGCCGCGCCCGCAAGCGACTGCCCAAGCCCGTGTACGCGGCGCTCGTCGCCGGTTCCGAGAAGGGCGTGACGCTCGACGACAACCTCAATGCCTTCGCGGAACTGGGCTTCGCGCCGCACGTCGCCGGCTTGTCCGCCAAGCGGGAGCTGCGCACCACGGTGATGGGACAGTCCATCGCCCTGCCCGTGCTCATCTCGCCGACGGGTGTGCAGGCCGTCCACCCGGACGGCGAGCTGGCGGTGGCGCGCGCCGCCGCCGCCCGGCGTACCGCCATCGGGCTCAGCTCCTTCGCCAGTAAGCCGATCGAGGAGGTGGTGAAAGCAAACCCGCGGACCTTCTTCCAGATGTACTGGATCGGCAGCCGGGAGCAGATGACGGCGCGGATGGCGCGCGCCCGCGCGGCCGGGGCGGCCGGCATCATCGCCACCCTGGACTGGTCCTTTTCCAACGGTCGCGACTGGGGCAGCCCACACATTCCGGAGCGGCTGACGCTGCGCGAGGCCGTACGCTTCGCGCCGCAGGCCCTGACGCACCCGCGCTGGCTCCGTGACTTCGTCCGGGCTGGGCACCTCCCAGACCTGACCGTCCCGAACATGGCCAACGACGGCGAGCCGGCGCCCACGTTTTTCGGCGCCTACGGCCGGTGGCTGCAGTCCACGCCGCCCACCTGGAGCGACGTCGCCTGGCTGCGGCAGCAGTGGGACGGCCCGTTCATGCTCAAGGGCGTCACCCGCGTCGACGACGCGCTGCGCGCGGTGGAGGCGGGGGTCAGCGCGATCTCGGTCTCCAACCACGGCGGCAACAACCTGGACGGCACGCCGGCCACCATCCGGGTACTACCCTCCATTGTGGACGCGGTCGGCGACCGGGTCGAGGTGCTGCTCGACGGCGGCATCCGGCGGGGCGGCGACGTGGTCAAGGCGCTCGCGCTCGGCGCCCGGGCGGTGATGATCGGTCGGGCGTACCTGTGGGGGCTGGCCGCGAACGGCCAGCGGGGCGTGCAGAACGTGCTCGACATCCTGCGCGGTGGCATCGACTCCGCCCTCATGGGCCTGGGCCACGCCACGCCCGCCGAGCTCTCCCCCGACGACCTCGTCATCCCGCCGGGCTTCACCCGCACCCTCGGCGCTCAGCCCTAACCGTCAGGTCCGGACGTCGACCACGAACGTGGTCGACGCGGTCACCCCTTGGTACGAAACGGTAGCGGTGACCGTGGCGACGCCCGGCTCCACGGTACGGATGGTGCCCGTCGGGTCGACCAGGACGACGGCCGGCCGGTTGCTCTGGTACCGCACGGTCATCCCGGACGGCAGCGGCGTCGACTTTCCACGAGTGACGTACCCCCACAGCCGGTCGTCGGTCATCGCGACGGTCAGCCGCGGCTCGACCTCGGTACCGCGCGGGAAGTACACCCGTTGGGCGATGCCCCGAGCGGCGTCACCGGTGGCGGTCGGCTTGGCGGTCACCACCGACGGTACCGACCGCAGCTCGCCGGTCACCTGCACCTTGGCCTGCTGCCGGATGTCCACACTGGACGCCCCGAGCTGTACGGCATACTGGCCACTGTCCACTGTGTACCTGCCGCGCGCCTCGTCGTAGAAGGCGAGACTCGGTACCGCGACCGTGAAGGTGACCCGCCGGGTCTCATGTGGACGGAGCGCCACCTTGGTGAAGCCGGCCAGCCGCTTGGCCGGCCGGTGCGCGGACGGGGGCGCGTCCGGCGTGCCGACGTACACCTGCACCACCTCGTTGCCGGGCAGGCTCCCGGTGTTGGTGACGTCCGCGCTGACCGTCAGGCTGTCGTTCGCGTCCACCCGGGACGCGTTCACCGACAGGTTCGCGTACCGGTACGTGCTGTAGCTCAGGCCGTACCCGAACGGGTACGACGGCGTTCCGGTGAAGTACATGTAGGTCCGGCCCAGGCTCGCGGCGCCCGGCTGGATGGCGTAGTCGTCGATCGGCGGCAACTGGGACTCGTCGCGGTACCAGGTGAAGGGCAGCCGCCCGCTCGGGTTGTACGTACCCAGCAGCACGTCGGCAAGGGATTCGCCCTTGCGCTGCCCGTTGTACGAGCTCCACAGCAGCGCGGCGACACCCTCGGCGAACCCGGACACGTCCACCTCACCCATGGTCTCCAGGTACACGATGGTGTTGGGATTCTTCGCGGCCACCGCTTTGATCATGTCTTGCTGGGCGCCGGGCAACGCCAGCGACGTGCGGTCCTTGTCCTCGCTCGCGGCCGTACTGTCGGTGCCGGCGTACACGATGACCGCGTCGTAGTTCGCCGCGGCGGCTACCGAAGCCTGGTCGACGGCGTCCAGCGTGCCGGGTGTGATGCCGGGCAGGAAGTCGACCACCGCACCCGGGTTCACGGCCTGTACCGCCTGCTTGATGCCCTGGTACCCGTCGACCTCCTTGGCGGTACCGGCCGACTGCTGGTCGCTTGAGTAGCCGCCGAGGTACATGCTCGCCGGGTGGGCGAAGTAGCCGACCACGGCCACCCGGTAGGAGCCGGTCGCGGGTACCCGCAACGGCAGCAGCGCACCGGTGCTGCTGTCCCGCTTGCGGGTGGGGCTGTTCTTCAGCAGCACGATGCTCTCGTCGCCGACCTGCCGGGCCAGCGCCAGCCGCGCCGGCGTCTCGGTCATCGCGTTGTTCGCGCCGGCATTGAGCCACGTGTGCCCGGCGAGCCTGGCCCGTGCCTGGGCGACCCACGGCACGGCGCTCTGCGCGTCGAACTCGCCGAGCCGCATCCGGTCGGTGAACAGCCGGACCACCGACACGTCCACGTCGTTCTCGGTGTACTGGCCGGTCTGCGTATCGACGCCCGCGGCCAGCGCGCCCAGGATCGTGTTCCCGTAGCTGTCGTCGTCGTGGTAGCCCATCTGGCAGTTGAGGTCCTCGCCGGCGGTGTTCGCGTACGCGGTGCGGCCGAGCATGTCCAGCGGCGCCTGCGCGTCCGGCGGCTGCCAGTGGTGCCCCGCCTGGATCTCGTAGACCGCGTCGCAGTCGGACGTGAAGAAGCCCTGGAAGCCGAAGGTCTCCCGGGCGAGCGTGTCCATCAGGTACACATCGGCCGCTGCCGGTACGCCGTTCACGCTGTTGTACGCGCTCATGATGGACGCCGGGTGGCTGCGCTGGATCAGGCCGCGGAACTGCGCGGTGTAGTACTCGCGCAGGGTGCGGTCGTCCATGTCGGAGGAGCCGGTGAGCCGGTTGAATTCGCTGTTGTTCGCGGCGTAGTGCTTGATCGTGGTGCTCGTCTTCAGGTATCCGCCGGATCCGGCCAGCGGATTCCCGTGCGGATCCTTGCCTTCCATGCCGTCCACGTACTGCGCCGCCATCGCCGTGGTGAGCAACGGGTCCTCGCTGAAGGTCTCGTCGTTGCGGCCCCACCGCGGATCCCGGCCCAGGTTGACGGTCGGCGAGTAGAAGTTCAGGTCCAGCCTGTTGTCGCGGACCACCTCGCGCGCCTCGTCCGAGATCTGCCCGGCCTCGCGGTACATGAGGTCTGGGTTCCAGGTCGAGCCGAGGGCGAGGTCGACCGGGTATGAGGTGGTGTTGACCAGGTTCGGCGGGTTGCCGTTGTCGACCGTGCCCTCCCGCGCGACGCCGTGTGCCGCCTCGTTCCACCAGCCGTAGGCGGCCACCCCGAGCCGCGGTATCGCCGGGGCCTGGCTGCTGTTCAGCTGCGCCGCCTTCTCCGCCAGCGTCATCCGGGACACCAGGTCGGCCGCCCGCTCCTGCGCCGAGTACTGCCGGTTCAGGTAGATCGGGGTACCGCCCGTGCGCGGCGCCGCGGAACGCGCCGCCGCGGAGGACAGCACCAGGCACGTGGCGACGGCCACGGCGATGACGGGCAGGACTCGACGCATCTGATTCCCCCACAATCAGCGGCCGGCCCGGACCGCCCCGTCGCGCGGGACGATCCGGGCCGACACCTCACTGGTATCGGTCAGCTAGCGGGCTTCCACGGGCCACCCAGCTCACCAGGAGTGTCGTTGCGGCTCCACCACTGGGCAACCCACTTCTCACCCTGATACTCGACGATGTCGCCCTTTTGGTAGATGCCCGAGGGCGTCCACAGCGCGGTGCCGTCGGGCGCCTTCGCGACCTCCGACCACGCACCATTCGGGTCACCAGGTGTCTCGTTGCGGGTGTACCACTGGGCGACGAAGGTCCGGTTCTGGTACTGGACCGTGTCACCGGCGTGGAAGATCCGCGACGCGGTCCAGATCGGCGTTGCGTCGTCCGCCGTCACGATCTGCTGCCACGCGCCGGTCGGGTTGCCCGGCGCCTGGTTCTTCGTCTTCCACGCGGCCTGCCAGAACGAGCCCTTGTAGGTCACCCAGTCGCCGGCGACGTAGGACTTGGTTGCGCTCCAGGCGGGTACCGCCGGGCCGACCAGTTGACCCACGCCCCAGCGGGCGGTGGTCTGGTAGCCCGTACCCGTCGGCTCGGCCCACGAGTGCACCGAGGTGCGCGAGCCGTTGGTGCCGTCGTTCACCTGGAAGTCCATGCCCTGGAACGAGCCGAGGCCGCCGTGGCCCATCAGGGTCACCGCCGCCTCGACGGTGTACCCGGTGGCGGTGCGCTTCGTCGCGCTCCGCAGCCGGTCCTCCTGCGCCGTCGGGTCACCGGTACCGAACGAGTGGACGTTGTTCACGTTGATCCGCATCTGCGCGTCCTCGGCCCGGTAGGGACCGTTCTTCGCGTTGCCCGCGTCGACGAACAACTCCACCGAGTCCTGCTCGTACGCGTTCGACGAGGAGGTGTCGATGTTCGGGTCGGTCACCTGCGCCAGTACGAACAGGGTGTCGTTCTGCCACAGGGTACGCACGTCGGCGCTGGCACCGGCGGCATCGCCGGACTGCACCTTGGTGGTCTGCACGTCCTTGGCGTCGGCCCAGGCGGCGTCGACGTCGCCGTCGATCGCCGGCGCCTGGCGGGCCTGCACCACCTGCATGTACGACAGCGGCTCGAGGAAGGACACCGTGCCGGTCGCGCCGGGAGAGTTCCAGGCGCCGAGCACGGTGGTGCCCTGCAGGATCCGCACGTCGAGGCTGCCGGTGTCGCCCTGCTTGACGCCCGAGTGCGGCAGGTGCACGACCGCGCGCCAGCCCGGCCCGTCGTCGTTCACCACACCCGGTACGTCTCCGGAGCCGTCCTTGTGGAACGTCAGCTCCTTGCCGCCGTACGAGAACTGGATCGCGTCCGCGGTGTCACTCGCGACCGTGACCAACGCGGTGAGGTGGTCGTCGTTCCACCGCACGCCGAACGAACCGGTGCCGTCGCCGATCGCGATGGGCGGCAACTGCTGCCACTCGACCGCGTTGAACGCCGAGGCGCTGAGCGCGACATCGCCACCGAAGACGTTCGCCGTACGCAGCCGCGCCGGCAGGTGGGCCGGGTCGGCGATGCCGTAGTACGCCGGCTTGGCCTGCAACTGTCCATCGAAGACGGTGGGGGCCTGCGACGACCGCCAGGAGCGGGCGTCGGAGATGCCCCAGATCGTCACCGAGAACATCTTGTGCGCCCGGAACACGTTGAACGCGTCCCGGTAGAAGTAGCCCTGATCGATGATTTCGGCCTGGGTGACCGGGGTGGCGACGGTGACATCCATCTCGGTCACCGCCTGCACCACCGGCAGGTCGGTGAACCGGTCCAGGGCCGCGCCGAGCGTCGGTACCGCGTTGGTCTGGCTGAGGTGGAACTGGTGGCCCACCCCGTCAACCGGTACGCCGCGGCCGATCAGGCGCTGGACGACCGCGTGGTACCGGTCCTGCTTCGAGACCTGCTCGGAGTTGTAGTCGTTGATGAACAGCTTCACCGGGCGGGTCGCGCCCGCGGCCGCGTGGTCGACGTTGAACGCCTGGTTCGCGTACTGGAAGGCGAGATCGATGTAGTTCTCGCCGAGAATCCGGAACCATTCGCTGCGGCGCAGGCCGTCGGCGTTGTCCGCGGTGTCCGCGATCACCTCGTTGACGACGTCGAACGCGACCACCGGGTTACCGCCGCCGAACGCGCCATAGTTGGTGGCGAGCCAGTTGGCCACGTTGAAGATGTGGTCGTGCAGGCGCTTGGTCAGGATCGCCTGACCGTTCGCGTCGGCCGGCAACGGGTTGCCCTGGTCGTCCTGGAAGAACCAGGCCGGCGTCTGCTGGTACCAGACCAGTGTGTGCCCGTACACCCGCAGGTGGTTGTCGCGCGCGAAGTTCATGATGGCGACCGCGTCGGCGCTCGGCCGGAAGTTGCGGTTCTCGTCGTACCAGGCCTCGGGCTTGAAGTGGTTCTCCGGCGTGACCTGGTCGAAGTGCTTGAGCAGCAGCTTCGAGGGGTCGCCCGAGGTCTCCCGGCTGTCGATGGCGACGCCGATCGGGAAGTCCACCGTGTCCTTGAGGCCGGTGATGTCCTGCACCACGCTCGGCTGCGTCGTGATCAGGATGTCGTCGATCAGGTACGTGTACGGGACGTTCGGGTCGAGGTTGCCCGTGCCGATGTAGAGCTGCAGCGTGGTCGGGTCGGTACCGGCCGGCGCCGCGCCCGGAGCCGTCCACTGTGCACTGATGGTGGTCCAGCCATCAGCCGTCATCGTGGTGTTGCCGATCCACTCGTACTGCGGCTTCATGACGAACCGCACGCCGGCCGATCCGGCGGTACCGGCGGCCAGTCGCGCCTTCATCGACAGCGTGTACGTCTTGCCCGCCTGGAACAGGCCGGTCGGGCTCTGCAGGCCGACGTAGTCCGCGTCGCGGTTGTTGACGCTGAGCACCTTCCCGCCATCGGGGCCGGCGACGACCGTGAGCGTGCCACTGCCACCGCCGCTCTGCGTCCAGGCGCCGGTCGTGCCGTCCTCGAAGTTGACGCTGCTGATGGTGGTGAGCGGTGGCGTGGACGGCGGTCCGGTGACGGTCACGTCGTCCAGCAGGAACGGAGTCGTGGCACCCTCGGCCTCGACATACAGCGTGGAGTCGCCCTGCCCGGTCGGGTAGGTGTACGTTCCGCCGATCTGCACCCAGCCGCTGGCGGTGGTCTGGTTGCTGCCACCGATCCAGTCGTAGGAGGTGGAACTGCCGTCGGCGGAGGTGCGCTGCACGCTGAAGTGGATACCGGTCGAGCCGTCCGTACCCGCCGGGAGCTTCACCCAGCCCGTCACCGTATAGGTGGAGCCGCCCACGAACAGCGAGTTGGCGGTCGTGGCGGGACCGTTCCAGTTGGCCGTGCGGTTGGTCACCGATAGGCTGTGCGATCCGCCGTGCGCCTCGTCCGAAAGCGCCAGAGTGACGGCGCCGCGCGGGCCCCACGGTGTGTAGCCGGATTCGAAGTCGTTGGAGAGCAGTGTCGTCTGGTCCGCCGCCCCGGCGTTCGTGGCGACATATCCGACCAAACCGACCGCGGCGAGCGCGATGGCCACAAGTCCGGGCAGCCATCGGCGTAAATAACGATTTTGATAACGATCTACAACGCGCATCGGCGCTCCTATTGCGGGGTGTGCGGGGGGGAACGGTTCGTCATGCTATCCAGATCAGACGACCAGGTCGAGAGAAGTAGGGGTCACGAAGGGCGACCCCAACGGACACTCCGGAATAATCGATCGGTGAGGTCGTCCTCCGGATAGATCAACTCATCCGCGATTCACCCTCCGTCACTTGCCACCCACACCGAGAGCGACCAACAGCACGAGCGTCGGCGGTCGCGGCCCGAAACCGCGGCTGACGGCTCGTCACTCGACATCGCACGAGGAGGTGTGGCGATTCGCCGCCACACCCCTCGAACCGCCGGGGCGCCTAGCAGTTGATGCTCAGGTGCATGCATTCGGCCGGGTTGTAGCCGGCCGGCGGTTTCCAGTTCGGGCCGGGGCCGCCGCCGGTGATCTGCCCGCCGTAGGTGGCCATGATGCTGGCGCCCGGTACCAGGTCCCAGGTGCCGAGGTCGACACTGATCTGCTGTGCCGAGTACCGCCCCTGGGTCTGGCCGATGTTCCAGTCGTAGCCGACCTGTACGGGGCCGCCGGCCGAACCGGTCAGGCCGAAGCCACCGAGGAAGTTGTCCAGGTCCTTCCGGCTCGGTGGCTTCTTGTTCTGGAAGCCGTTGACGCCCGAGGTGAGGTTCAGCCCGAGTCCGGGGGTGCCGACGCCGAGACCGCCGCTGAGGTACTTCCGCCCGTACCTGTCGACCGTGAACGAGACCTCGACGCAGAGTCCGAAGCAGAACGCGAAGCTGAGGGAGGTGTAATCCGTGTCTCTGCTCTTCATCAGCTTGGACCACTGCTGCTTGAATCCCGGGGAGGTGCAGGTGACGCCCAGGTGCATGCACTGTTCGGCGTTGTATTGCGGCTTCGGGCCGTTGGACAGGGACCTCCAGGTGTGGGCGATCCAGCTGATCGGGTTCCACGAGGAGGAGTCCTTGGCACTGCTCGGCTGGGAGCAGTCGAGCCCGAACCGCGCGCACATGGCGGGGTTGTAGTTGGACGCCGGGGCGGTCTGCTGGCTGGGCTGCGGAGAGGGTGCGGCGCCACCGCCGCCGCCCGTGATGAACATGTGCCCGTCGTACTCCACTCCGGACAGCGGGTTGCTCGCACCCAGGTCGTACCGGTTCTGGGTGAGCGGATCGGCGGAGAGCGCCAGGTCGGCCAGCGCGCCCTGGTACTGGTCGAGCTGCAGGAACCGTTGGCTTCCTGGATCGTACCGGCGGGCGCCTGTGTCGTATGTCTGGGAGCCGCTGTCCAGCCGCTTGGCGGTGTACCGGTACGGGTTGAACGGCGTATTGACGCTCGTGTCGCCCTTCGACAGGGTGGTGTCGCTGGCGCCGTACGGGGTGTACCCGTAGCTGGCCTTGACGTTGCCGTTGGACTGGTTGACGAGAAGCGATACGTCACCGTGCACGTCGTACCCGTACGTATAGTTGCCGGTCGTCGTGGTGGTACCGGAAACGTTGTTGTTCTTGATTGAGATGCGGTTGCCGTACGCGTCGAAGTCGTATGTCTTGGTGTCGGTGCTGGTGGTCGCGCCCGTGTTCTGCTGGACCTCCTGGGTGACCAGGTTGGTCAGGCCCTCGTAGGCGAACGTGGTGGTGCGGTTGAGGTTCGTCGCGGGGTGGCTCTCCACCTCCTGCGCCGTCCGGTCCAGAGCGTCGTAGGAGTAGGTGGCATCGCTCGTCAGGGTGCCCGCCGAGTAGCTGTGGGTGGCGGTGAACCGGTCCATGAAGTCGTAGCTGTTGGCGGTGACCACCGCGGCGCTGACCGTGCCGCCGGTCGTCACGCTGTTGCAGCTCGACGCCTTGCCGGCGGTGGTCGTCACGCAGGTGAGCCGGCCCAGCGGGTCGTACCAGTAGTCGTTGGTGACGCCGTCCTTGGTGGCGCTGGTGAGCTGGTCGCCCTTGTACGTGTACGTGGTGGTGCCCTCCGGGGCGGTCTCGGTGGTGATGTTCCCGGCCCGGATCGACGAGTCGGCGCTGTTGTTCTGGTCGAACGTGTAGCTGGTGGCGCCGCCGTGCCCGTCCGTACTGGCGACCAGCCGGTCGCGGGCGTCGTATGTGTAGGTGGCGGTGCAGCTCGGCGTGGTGCCGGTGCAGACCGTCGAGCTGGGGCCGTTGAGGGCGAAGGCGTCGGTGGTCCGGTTTCCGTTGAGGAAGATGCCGTTGGTCTCGTACCCCACGGTGTGCGTCTCCAGCACGGTACCCGAGCCGTTGGTGACGGTGTCGGTGTGCACCTTGCCGTTGTCGAAGTACGTCCAGGCGGTTTGCTGTTTGGTGGTGTACGCGCAGGAGGCGTCGGCATTGGCGATGGTACGGGTGGCCTCCCAGCCGGTCGGCGTCCACGTGTTCGTGATGCGCTTGTCGCCGCTACACGAACCGGTGCTGCCGTTGTCGTTCTGCGTGACCAGCCAGTCGGCCATGTCGTAGCTCATCGTGTTGACCGCCGGGGCGCCGCCGGCGTTCTGGGTGAACGTCCAACTGACCGGTACGCCGGCGCTGTTCGTGGTGACACTGCTCAGCGTCTGCTGCGCGTTGTCGTCGCGCTCGCTCACGTTGCCGTCGTGGTCGTACGTGTAGCTGGTCCCGGTAAAGGTGCTGCCGCTGGTCGGCCGGTAGTGGGTGGCGGCCAGCTCGTTGTATCCCGTGTAGTCGGCGTAGATCTCGACCGGGCTCTGGTCGGGCCCGGTGAGCCCATGCGCGGTCTTCGCGTAACTCAGGTTGTTGTCCGCGTCGTAGTGGTACGAGGAGGCCTGCCCGCCCTGGTCGGTGTAGGTGGCGGACTTGCCGTCGGGATAGTACGTCCAGTCCTGCCGCTGGCTGTTGTCCAAGGCACCGGAGCTGGTCTCCGGGATCCGCGACGCCTGCCAGCCCTGTGCGGTGTAGTCGAAGTGGACCTCGGGGAGCGCGGGATCCTTGGTGGTGGCGATCCAGCCGGTGTCGAAGAGAGTGTTGACGGTCTTCGCCGCGGCGGATACCTGGGCCGGGTCGGACTGTGTCACGGGCAGCGATACCGCCGCCTGCCGGCCATCGGGGTCGAGGTAGTAGTGGATGTACGCCGGCGGGGTGCTCGCGTCGCTCGGCGTGGTCTGCCTGACCATCTCGTTGTCGGCGTCGTAGCTGTAGCGGGTGACGTAGTCGGTGAACGTCTTCTTGTCGGGTGAGGCGTCGTACGCGCGCGGCGAGATGTCACTGGTCTTGTTGCCGTTCGCGTCGTAGGTGTACTCGGTCGTGGTGGTACGACCGCCGTGCACGTACGGCGAGACCGTGGTGATGAGCTGGTCCTTCTGGTCGTACGTGTTGACTGTGACGTCGCCGTTCGCGTCGGTGACCTGGTGCACCTTGCCGTCCGCGTCGTAGCCCTTCGACTGCACGTGCCCGTCCGGGTCCGTCACCGACAACTGCTTGTGTGCCTTGTCGTAGCTCATGACGGTCGTGTTGGGTGCCGTGGTGGCCGGGCAGGTGGGCGGCGCCGGGAGTTGGGCGTTCGGCGCGGTCGTGGTGACCTGGTTGCCGACGTCGTCGTAGCAGTAGTACGTGACCCGGGTGTCGGTGACGGTACCGCCACTGTCCACTGTGTACTCGGTGCGGGCGGTGAGCTGGTTCGCCGCGTCGTACGCGTACCCGACGGTGTCGTCGTTCGCGATCCCGCTCAGCTCGCCCCTGGGCCGGATCAGGGTGGTCAGCCGCCCGGCCGCGTCGTAGGACATCATGGTCCGCTGGCCGGCCGGATCGGCCTGGGTGTCCGGAGTGGTGGTCAGCGTCTTGCGGTCCATCGCGTCATAGCCGTACGTCGTCTTGGCACCGTTGCCGGCGTCCTGCTGCCCGAAGTGGGCGTCCTGGACCGAGGTGACGTTGTCGTCCGGGTCGTAGCTGGTGTCGGTCCAGACCAGTTCGCCGCGGTCGAGCGTGGTCGACTTGGGCTTGCTGGTCCGGCCGAGGCGGTTGAAGCTGTCGTAATCCTGGTACGTGCGGTAGCTGCGGGTGTCGGTACCGGAAGCGCTGGCGTGCAACGGATCCTGGGTCCACAGCACGTTGCCGTCCGCGTCGAAGCCGAACTGGGTCACCCGGGCCAGCGGGTCGGTCACCTTCTGCGGGCGCCCGTTCGGGTCATAGTTGGCGTACGTGGTCGTGTTGCCGTTGAAGTCCGTCGTGGTGGCCAGGGTGCCGGGCGAGGTCGGGTCGTTGGCCGGATTGCAACTCGGTGCGGTGGCCAGGTTGTAGCAGTAGCTGGTGGTGTTGGTGAGCGGGTCGGTGACGGTGGTGAGGTTGCCGGACGAGTCGTAGCCGAACTTCCACTGGTACCCGCTGCCCGCGGCGACGCCGAGCGGTGCGGTCTTGGTCGCCAGCAGGCTCCAGTGGGTACCGGTATCGGTCGAGTCCAGCGCCTTGTTGGTGTAGGTCAGCTTGGTGACGTTGCCGTCCTGGTCGGTGTAGCTGTTGACGTACCCGTTGGTGTTGTAGGCGTACACGCGCAGCGCACCGTTGTCCTCGGTTATCTTGGTGAGCTTGTTGTCGGCGTTCCACTGCTCAAGGGTGTTGTGCCCGAGCGGGTCGGTGGTCTTCGTGACCCGACCGCTGGCGTCGTACGTGTACGTGGTGGGGTGGCCGAGCGGGTCGGTCACGGTGGTGACCGAGTTGGCGGTGTCATAGCTGTAGCTGGTGGCGTGATTGGCCCGGTCGGTCAGTGTCTTGACCCGCCCGGCCAGCGCCGGCCCGTCGGAGTTCAGGTAGTAGCTGTAGCGGGTCTCGTGCCCGCGCGGATCGCGTACCGAGTAGATCTGGGTGTCCTCGTTGGGGGTCTTCGGGTCGGGGTTGACCCGGTCGGCCGCGGCGGGGATCGCCGGGCCGGCCCCGTTGGAGGTCAGGTAGGTGAAGACCCACGACCGGTCGGCGAGGAAGGCGCCGCTGGCGGTGGTGCCGCCGCGCTGGGTCAGCCGCAACAGGTTGCCGTCGAAGTAGTAGTCGAAGTGCAGCACGTGGCCCAGGTGGTCGGTGAGGTCCGAGATCAGGCCGCGCTGGTGGGCGTTGTTGGTTTGTGCCTTCGTGTAATAGCTGATCGTGACCGATCGGCCGCCAGCGTCGGTCACCTTGGTGATCCGGAACTTCGGCCCGCCGGGATCCTCACCGGGCGGTGTGGCCGTCTCGGTGAAGGTGATGGCGTTGCCGTTGCGGTCCACCACCGAGGTGGGCCAGCCGTCATTGGTGTAGTAGAACGTGACGTGGTCGGGGCGGGACAGCGCCCAGTAGTTGGGCGACGTGGTGTCCGTTGTGGTCGAGCGCAGGTACAGGTCGAAGCCGGGCGGGGGTGTCCACGTCGTGCTGCCGTCCGCATTGGTGGTGCCGGTGTAGATCTGCTCGGTACCGTCGCCGTCGGTGACACCGACCAGCTTGTTGGCGGCGCCGGCGATGGTGTCGGCCTTGTTCGGATGGATGTCCAGCGGGGCGCCGAAGCGGGTGAGGCTGGAGATGGCGAGCGACCAGTTGTTCCCGGCCGGCGAGTGGGAGTGGTTCTCCAAACCGTTGTAGGTCAGTTCGAGCACGCTGGACAGGCCGCGGCCGGGCAGGTTCCAGGGCGTCATGTTGAGCGCGAGGTTGCCACTCGCCACGTTGGTCAGCGAAGCCAGCCCGCCGCCGATGGACTGGGTGTCGTACTGGTAGTACTCCTCCAGCCCGAGCCCGACCGGCATCTTGCGCAGCACCTGCACCTGTGCGGTGACCGGTACGTTGCCGCGGGCGGCGAACCACGCTCCGCTGGCGGCGTCGTAGAGGTCGAACATCAGTTGGTACTGGGCGGAGTTCACCCCGTCGGCGAGGGTTGGCGCGGGTACCAGAAGGTTCACCGTTGCGGCGGCGCCGGGCGCGAGGTCGGTACCGAGCGGGGTGGCCGGTCCGGTGGTGACCACGGACGGGTTGTCCGGGCTGTACCAGCGGTATGCGAGGGTGTCCCCGGTGCCGGAGAGCGTGGCCGTGCCGTTGTTGGTGACCGTCACCGCGACGCCGAACGGTTGCTGCGTCGCGGCCGACGGGTCGTAGGTGACGGTGGGCGGCACGATGCTGCCTGCGGCGAGCCCGAGACCGGCGCGGTAGATGGTGCCGTTCGTGTTGGCCACGGTGACCGACACCGGCGCGCTCGTGGTGACCAGGCCGGTGTTGTCGGTGACCTTCGCGGTCAGGCTGTGGCTGCCGTCGTACGCCACGGAGGCCGGGTCCAAGGTGTTCAGGCTGACCGTGTACGGGCTGGCCGTCGAGGTCGCGAAGAGCTGGTTGTCGAGGTAGAAGTCCACTTTGGACACGGTGTCGGGCGACGTCGCCGCGGCGCTCGCGCTGACCGTCACCGCGGTACCGGTGACCGTGCTCCCGCCGGCCGGCACGGTGATGGCGGTGCTGGGCGGCGCGACGTTGTTGACGGTGACGCTCACCGCGCTGGAGGTGGCGCTGTTGCCCGCGGTGTCGACTGCGCGCGTGGTGATGGTGTGCGACCCGTTCGCGACGCTGGCGGAGTTCCAGGACAGCGTGTACGGCGCCGCGGTGTCGGTACCCACGACCGCGCCGTCGACGAGGAAGTCGACATGGCCGACCGCGCCGTCATCGCTGGCCGCGCCGGTGAGCGTGACTGCGGTACCGGCGAGCGTGCCACCCGGGGCCGGTGCGGAGACCGTCACCGCCGGAGGAAGCGCGTGACTGCCGTCGGTGTAGGTCAGCGTCAGCTTCGGTCGCAGGCTCGGGTTGGCGTTGAAGTCACCGGTCGTGTATGTCACCCAGTTGCCGGCGGTGCCTGGTTCGGTGGCGAACTTCAGCAGCACGCCGAGGTTGGCGGCGCTGCCGTTGACCCACTGCTGGGCGAGGTTGGTGACGTTCAGATTGTCCCAGGACGGCTGCTGGTTGGCCGCCTTCGCCAGGTTCGCCGCCGCGGTGGCGACGTAGTCGGTGCCCTGCGCGTTCCAGTTCACCCCGGTGGTGGCGTCGTACCAGGTGGCACCGTCGCCGGTGCACTGGGCGTTGTCGTTGACGCCGGTACCTTCGGTCCAGGCCCGGGTGACCTGATGCGCCTCCAGGGTCACGGCGTTACCGGTCGGGTACGACTGCCACAGCGACAGCGTCGCGTTGCTCACCGTCGCGGTCGCCGGGATGTCGTTGAGGTTGAAGCGCATCAGCCCGCGGTAGTCAGCGGAGACGTCCGAGCCGACGTAGAGCCAGCCGTCCGCGCCGTAGTTGGCGCAGTTGACCATCCCGGACGCGTAATACGTGAAGGTGTCCTGCGCGGTGTCCGGCCCCGGCTGCAGGGTCTTGGTCGCCTGCCCGTCGGCGGGTAGCGCGACGCTCACCTCGTTGGACTTCGCCGAATTCACCACCACGGCGTACGTGAAGGAATGGCTCGGCGCGGCGGTGGTGTCCCGGTACGACGTCACCGAGGCGTCGGTGATGGTGGTCAGCAGGGTCGCCGGTGACGGTGTGAAGTTCGGGGTCGCCGAGCGGTAGATGGCGTACTGCTGGAACGGGGCACCGGTCGGGCTGTTGTACGGCGTCCAGCTCAGCTCCGCGCCGTTGGAGTGCAGTGTGGTGGGCGGCAGCAGGCTCACCGCGTCGCTGGCGTACGTGACCTGCAACTGCGGCTGTACCGTGGTGGAGCCCGCGTAGGTGCGGCTGGGCGCGGCGAGCCCGCCGAGGCCGAGCGTCTCGTCCGACGCCTTCAGCAGGATCCCGTCGTTGGGCTGCGCCCCGGACAGCCAGTTCTTCAGAGTCGTGGTGATCGGCCAGTACAGCCAGCCGACCTGCTGGCTGGTGGTGATTGTCTGGGTGGCCAGCGTGGTGGCGTCGAACTGCAGTTGCGAACTCGTGGACGAGGCCGACCACGGCGCGGTCATCCGGTGCGCCTCCAGGTCGTGGCTCGCGACGCCGGTACAGGTGCCGTTGACCGCGAGGCAGTAGTCGTCGTAGTACAGCCCCATCTGCGCGGAGGTGACGGTGGCCCCGGCCGGGATGGCGCTCAGGTCGAACTGCATCGCGCCGCGCCAGACGCTGGACGTATCGCTACCGGTGTAGAGCCGGTCGCCGACGAACGGCGTGCACTTGGCGCAGTTGGCGGCGAAGCTGGCGTCCAACGTGTCGGGCTGGATGGTGATTGTCGGATCCAGGTGTACCGGGAACCGGCGCCCGGCCGCCCGCAGCCAACCGCGATCCAGCGACAGCCGCATCACCAGATCCCGCCCGTCCTGCCGCACCGTGAGGGCGGGCCGGGCCGCGGCGTCCGGCGGCGCCGACGCCTGCCCGCCCGCCGACTCCTGTACCGCCGGCGCGGCCAGTACCAGCGCGCCGCCGGCCAGCGGTGCCGCGCTCACCCGGTACGAGCCGTCGCGCTGGCGCTGCGCGGTCAGCCCGGGGCCACTGTCGGCCGGGGACAACCGGAACGTGTAGCTACTGGGCGAGTCCGGGCCGGACAGGTCGATGATCTCCTTCACCTCGCTCGCGGTCACCTGGTAGCGCAGATCCGCACCCGCAAACGCGCCCGGATACGAGACCTGAGTACCGTCCCGGCTCGCCGGTACCGCGTTCGCCCCCGCCGCGCTCATCCGCACGACCCGGCCGCCCATTCGCAACTCGACGAGGTCCCCACCGGCAGCCGACTTCAGCCGCGCCTGGAACACGTTGGCACCACTGCGCCACCCGTACCCGTCATCGTGGATCGGGTACAGCGACGAGTCGATGGCATGCATCGAACCGTCGGAGGCGCGATAGTTCACCGGGCCATTGGAGATCGTGGTGGTGTACGAACCGTCCGCGTTGCGACGCGTCGTCGAGGTGGCCGTACTCCGTTCGGGCAGCTCACCCACGACCGGAGCCGACGACTTCGGCGTGGAGCGGTGCGTCCCCAGGTGCCCGGAGACAACGGAGCCCACCGTGCCCAGCGTCGCCGCCACCACCACGAGCGCGACGAGCGCGGTCAGTACCGGGGACGGATGGGACCGCACCCACCGGTACCCGCCTCGAGTGAACTGTCGCCATGAGGGCATGCGGAACCGCTGGGGTGTCATCGGGGGGCTCCTCACGTCAGGCGGCAAGGGCACGCGGATGGTCCGTGCAGGCGAGAAGTTGATCGACAACTGACGATACGTCTGCGGACACCTTATTCCCGGGAAACCGCCACGTCTAGGGTGCCGGCATAGTAGATGCTCGCCGCCTCGGACAGCGGTCCGGCGAAACTCCGTTGACGCGCGGGAAGGCCCGTACGTACCGTGATATTCCAGATAGGGGTGTAGTTCAACTGGTAGAGCAGCGGCCTCCAAAGCCGCGCGTTGCAGGTTCGAGTCCTGTCACCCCTGCTCGCTTCGGCCGCGACTATCCACAGTGGATGCCGCAGAGATCGTGGTATGGATTACCTGCCATAGCCAGGAAAACTGCCCACGATCTCGCGTGGACAGTCATGCGGCTGGCGGGTCAACTCGCGCCGAGCCGAAGCGCGGCACGAGCTGACCCGACCGTCAATCAATCATTCGCTGTCACAGCAGCGCGAGGATTCGATTGAGCAGAGCCACCACCCCGTTGAGGCTGCCGGCACCGTTGTTGTCGAGCAGATGGGTCACCGCGCACAGCAGGTTGCCGAGCAGATTGCCCGGCGCCTGCTGGGCACTGATGTCCAGCACCACCTCGTTGAGGTGGACGACCAAACCCAGCAGGTTCAGGTCCAGCGGGGCCAGATCCAGGTGCAGGACCTCGCAGGTACCGGTCGCCTGGAGCGGTACGGTGACGGCTTGACTTACCGTACCCAGTACAGTCCCGACCGAGTTCGTCAGCGTTCCGGTGAGCGTTCCGACGGCGGCCAGGTTGCCGCCCTGGTTCGTGACTCGGCTGGGGGTGAACGTGCCGGTCAGCGCGCCAGTGCCGCCCAGCGCGTCGGTGAAGGTACCGGTGACCGGGGTGCTCACCGGTGCCGCCGCGGACGCCTTGCTGGCGGCCGCTTGCGACGTGGCCGGCGCCGCCTGTGCCGTACCGGCGAGCCCGAGGGCCAAGCCGGCGCCGGTCAGTAGCCCGAGCACGCTTGTGGCGATTCGACTTCTGCGCATACCTCTCTCCTTCTGTCGGCTTCTAGTCCGGTACCCCTACGGGAACGGATAAACCCGCCCGGGCCAAATCAACAGTGGAGAGTTTTGAATACGTCCACTATGGACGTTCGGTCAGTCAGATGCGCCGCAGCACGACGACAGCGATGTCGTCGTCCGGCTCGGTGGGGCCGACCTCGGCCAGTAGCCTGTCGCAGAAGGCTTCCAGATCGTCGTCGACGACGCGGGCCGACTTGGCAAGCGACGTCAGCCCTTCGTCGATCGCGCGGCTGCGGCGCTCGATGAGCCCGTCCGTATAGAGCAGCAGGCTCGCGCCGCGTTCCAGAGTGAGCCTGGTCTCGGTGGCGCCCGGCCCCGGCAGTCCGAGCAGCGGCGTGCGCGCCGTGACGTATTGGGGCTCGCCCGCCGTGACGAGCAGTGGCGGCGGGTGGCCGGCGTTCGCCAGCCGTACCGCACCCGTGGACGGTTCGATGTCCAGCAGGCACAGCGTGGCCATCTCGTCCGGGATGAGACTCAGCAGCAGTTGGTTGAGCCGGTCCAGCACGCCGGCCGGCGCGTGCCCCTCGGCGAGGTACGCCCGGGTGGCGTGGCGCAGTTCGGCCATGATGGTGGCCGCGTGCAGGGAGTGGCCGGCCACGTCGCCGACGGCCACGACGAGCCGGCCGGGCAGCTGGCACAGCTCGTAGAAGTCGCCGCCGATCTCGGCGTAGTCGCTTGCCGGCACGTAGCGCACGGCGACGTCGTACTCGGGCAAGGTGGGCAGCCGGGCCGGGAGCAGGCTGCGTTGCAGGGTCAGCGCGAGGCGGTGCTCCTGCGTGTATGCGCGCAGGCCTTCCAGCGCGGATACCAGCGTCTGGCCGATCTGCGAGAGTACCGGTGCGCCCTCGTCGGTCGTGGACATGGGCACCACGACGTAGACGGGCGGCCGGTCCGGCCGCCGCGCGGCAAGCGCCCGTACGACGAGGCCGTCGGGCCAGTCGAACTGCGGCCAGGCGGTGGCGGGCTCGTCGCGGTACACGGAATTGCCCGTCGTCTCGAAGCCGCCCTCGGTCCACGGCCGGAAGGAGACCTCCCGGTCAGGTCCTGCGGTCACCGCGCAGACCCGGGCACCGTCCAGGGTCTGCGTGCAGATCATCGCGGGCGCGCCGTAGATGCCGGCGGTACCGGCGGCGGCGGTGGTGAGCAGCTCGCGTACCGTGGTCGCGCTGTTGAGTTGGGCGGCCATCCGGGCCAACTTCGCCAGGCGACCGGCCAACCGCTCCGCATGCTGCCGGGCCCGGTAGTAGCGCAGCACCGCCTGTACCGTGGCGAGCAGCTCCCCCGGATCGATCGGCTCGACGAGGTAGGCGTCGGCACCGCGGGCCAACCCCTGGGTACGGTCCACCACGTCGACCGCGGCGGCGGATACGTGGATGACCGGATTGGCGGCGTGCAGCGGGTCGCCTTTGATCTGCTCGCAGACGTCGAAGCCGGTCATGTCCGGAAGCTGTACGTCGAGGACGACCACATCCACGGCGCCGGTACCCATGACCGTGAGCGCCTCGCCGCCGGTGGCCGCCTCGACGACGGTGTGCCCGGCGCGCCGCAGCCAGCTCGACAGCACGTACCGCTTGGACGGCGAGTCGTCCACCACGAGTACCCGCCCGACGTTGGTGCCCGCGCCGTCACTCATGCCGGCTCGATCCGCAGCGGCAGGGTCACGGTGAAGGTGCTGCCGGCGCCGACGGTGCTGCACAGGGACAGCTCGCCGCCGAGCAGCGTGACCAGCCACCGCGCGTACGGCAGCCCGAGGCCGGTACCGGTGCCGCCGGCCGGGGTCGCGCCACGGATCTGGTAGAACTCCTCGAACACGCGCTCCTGCTCGGCGAGTGGGATGCCGATGCCGGTATCCGAGACGACGAGGTCGACCGTTGTCCCGCCGGCGTACCGCGCGCACAGCCGGACCTCGCCGCTGGGCGTGAACTTGATGGCGTTGGTCATCAGGTTGCGCAGCACCTGGGTGAGCATCACCTCGTCGGTGTGCAGTACCGGTACCCCGTCCGGATCCTCGACCACCACCTCCAGGCCGGAGCGGCTGACCAGCGACCGCATGGTGCCCCGCAGCGCGCTGAACACGCGGCCCAGGTCGACGCTCGCCGGTGCCGGTTCCAGCCGGCCGGACTCCGCCTTGGCCAGGTCGAGCAGCTCGTTGACGCGGGCCAGCATGTCCTGTGCCGAATCCCCGATCAGGCGCAGCTGGGTGCGCTGGTCCTCGGTCAGCGGCTCGGACGCCGGGTCGGTGATCAGCCGGACCAGCCCGAGTATCGCGGTGACCGGCGCGCGCAGCTCGTGGCTGACGTTGGCCAGGAACCGGGTCTTGGCCTCGCTGGCGTCGCGCAACTGCGCGGACTTCTCGTCCAGTTCGGCGTAGAGCGCGACCACTCCGCGGTTGGTCGCCTCCAACTCGTCGGAGAGCTCGTTGTAGAGCGCCATCACGCCCTGGTTGGTCGCCTCCAGCTCGGCGTTGAGGCGCAGCAGTTCGTCGCGGTGCGCCTGCACCTCGGTCAGGCTGGCGAGCAGGTGCTGGTTCTGCAGGATGAACTCGTCCACCGGCCGGGTCGGTACCAGTCGCGCCAATTCGATTCGCAGCCTTCCGATCCGGTCGTGGGTCCACGGTGGCGCGCCGGCCGGCAGCGGGCGACCCATGACGACCGTCACCTGACCGTCGGCCTCAGCCACCTGCCACGTCTCCATCAGCCGCTGCGCCGCCGCGATATTGGCGGTCATCTGTGCCACCAGCTCGGGATCGGCGGGCGCCGGCGCGCTCGCGGATACCAGCAGCCGGTCGGCGTCGGTGGTCACCGCGTCGAAGGTCACCACCACGGGTCCGAGCACAGCGAACATCTGGCGCCCCACCTCGCTGAGCGCGGTCGCCACCCGGATCTGGTCCTGGGCTTCCAGGCCGGCGAGCGCGGCGACCTCGCGACCGCGTTGCCGCACCGCGAAGACGTCCTGCTCGACGCCGATCGCGGTGCGCAACAGGGTCTCGGTCACGACGTGTCCCGTCCCGCGGTCGTCGTGGCCGCGCCATCGGCGGCGGGTGGTCGGGCCACGAGCACACCCGCGTCGTCCCGGCGGACGGCGGCGTCGCGCATCAGCGTCGCCGCAACCAGAAGGGGGGTACGGCGCAGCAGGCCGGGGTAGTCACCGAGGTTCCACCGGTCGGTGAGTCCGTCGGTGTGCAGCACCACCAGCGTGTCGGCGTCGAGGGGGTGGCTGTACTCGCGGATGGTGCGCGCGCGCCGGTCGCCGAGGATCCCGGGCTGTGCGGTCATGCCGCGGCGCGTGGACGGCGCGACCACCCAGCCCGCGATGTTGCCCACCGAGGCCCACTTGACCTGGGTGCGACCGAGCTCCACCACCGCTACCACCGCGCCGCGGGTATGCGACACCGTGCGGTGCACATGGTTGAGCACCTCGGCCGGGCTGCCCAGCGGTGCGTCCCGGAACGCCGCGGCAACGGCCTGGCTGGCCGCGGCGGCCAGCGGGCCGTGCCCCAGCCCGTCGCAGAGCATGACCTGGCGCCCCTGGGCCGCTTCCCGGCTCGCGTAACCGTCCCCGCTGACCGTCTCGCCGGCGATCGGCCGGGTCAGCCCGGCGGCCCACTGCCGCGGCGCCGGCGACCGGCCCCACACCGACATCGCCATCACGGTGCCGTGCTCGGGTCGGGAAAAGGCGTCCAACTCGGTGGCCTGCCGTACCATCGCGCCCAGGCCGATGCCGAGCGTACCGGCCGTGGAGTGACCGTCCTGTATGGACAGTGCTAGGTCGACCATGCCCGGACCGGTATCGGTGGCGAGCAGTTCGACGCCGGCATCCCCGCCGCCGCGCAGCGCCCGGACGTGCACCACGCCATCGCGGGCATGCTTGTACAGGTTGCTGGCGAGCTCCGTCGCGACGATCGCCAGATCGGCCAGGCGCGGCTGCGGCAGGCCCAACTGCTCACCCATGGACGCGGCCGCACGCCGCACGGTACCCACGCTTCCGGCGTCGGAGACCGGGTACCACCCGAGATCCTCCGACTGCACCGGCAGTCCCGTGCCGGTCACCGCGACCATTTCGTCACGGTGATCCGGGTACCGGCGCCCGCCGCCGTGTCTATCTCGAACTCGTCCACCAGCCGGCGCGCCCCGGACAGCCCGAGCCCCAGCCCGGTACCGCTGGTGTATCCGTCCGTCATCGCCAGCTCGAGGTCGGCGATGCCCGGCCCGTCATCCGCGAAGTGCACCCGCACGCCGGTACGCATGCTGGTGCGGACGACGCTCACCTCGACCCGGCCGCCGCCACCGTACACAAGGGTGTTACGGGCCAGTTCGCTGGCGGCGGTCACCAGCTTGGTCTGGTCGATCAGGGAGAGCTTCGCCGCCACCGCAACGGTACGGACCAGCTGCCGCACTCGTACCACGTCCTCGTCAGCCTGGATCGGCACCAACTCGACACCGTCGACGGCGGTCATGGCAACCGATCTGTCATGACGCCGGAACGGCTTGGCCGGCCGGCTCGTCGGGCTGCTCGTCCGGCAGGTCCGCCCCGGGCTCGACGCTCTCCCGACCGCCCAACAGCCGCAGGCCGTGCTCGACGGTCAGCGCGGTGCGCACACCCTTGAGCGACAGGCCCAGCTCGACCAGGGTGATGGCGACCGCCGGCCGCATGCCGACCACGACCGTCTCGGCGTCCAGCACCCGGGAGATCGAGGCGATGGTGGACAGCATCCGCCCGATGAACGAGTCGACGATGTCCAGCGCACTGATGTCGATAACTACGCCGTGCGCGGAGTTCTGGACGATCCGGTTGGAGAGATCCTCCTGCAGCCGCAGCGCCAGCTGGTCTTCCAGGTCGACCTGAATGGAGACGAGCAGGACGTCCCCAAGCGTCAGGATCGGGATCCGGTCCATCAGTCCCGCCGACCGGAGCGCCGGACGAGCTCCAGGCCACCGGCGCGCAGCGCGTGCATCAGCGCGTCGGCCAGGCTCGCCTTCGTCACGATGTCACCGAACTCGATGCCCAGCGCCACGATCGTCTGCGCGATCTGCGGCCGGATCCCCGAGATGACGCAGTCCGCGCCCATCAACCGGGCCGCCACGACCGTCTTGAGGATGTGCTGGGCAACCTGGGTGTCCACCGCGGGTACCCCGGTGATGTCGATGATGGCGTAGGGCGAGCCGGTGTCCACGAGGGTCTGCAGCAGCCGCTCCATGACCACCTGCGCGCGGGCCGAGTCGAGCGTGCCGACCAGCGGTACCGCGACCACACCCTCCCACAGCTTCACCACCGGCGTGGACAGCTCCAGCAGCTGTTCGGCCTGGTCGGCGATGAGCTCTTCGCGGGTCCTCGCGTAACTCTCGAAGGTGAACAGGCCCAGATCGTCGATGAACTGGGAGATGCCGATAAACGCCTGAAGTGCCTGCGCGTCGGACAGATCAGACGCCGAAAGTACCGCTTCCTTCAGCGCGAACACGCTGATCGCGGTCTCGGTCGAGCTGAACCCGCTGCGCGCGCGCTG
>JBPYFB010000490.1:0-9133 GCA_051986465.1 Rugosimonospora sp. | reverse complement strand
GTCTGAGGAGACGGGCGCCGGGTCCGAGTCACCCTGCAACTCTATCTACATAGAGAACCCGTTGGAGTTCCGCCGTTCGGCCACGCTTGCGGCAGGTCACCAGCCATGCAGGACCAGCGGGTCTCCTCGGGCGATGGCCGTCAACGCTTCGGCCACGTAATCGACAAGGTCGGGCGGCAGGGCCACTGCCGGCGCCCAGCACAGTTCGCTGCACGTGTCGGGCTCGGCGTTGACCGGCTGACCGGTCCAGCGATCCACCGAGAAGAACAGGTGGAAGTATTCGCGATCCTGCGCGTGCTCCGGAGCGGAGTGCATCAGCAACGCCAGCCCGCAACTGGCCGGCTCGGCCTCGATGCCCACTTCCTCCCGCAACTCCCGCACCAGGCCCGTGACCGCATCCTCGCCGCCGTCGAGATGCCCGGCCGGCAAACTCAACTGACCGTCGCGATAACCAGTTGCTGCCCGACGCAGCAGCAGTATGCGGTCCCGGTCACGCAGAATTCCGTACACGGCAACGGCGACGCGGAAAGGTTCGGTCGGCACCGCTAGACCTTACGCCATCTCGGATGTGCTGGTGCCTAACCGGTAGAGCGCCTGTATTCGAACCGTGCGGCTTTCGGTGGACGCCCGAAGACCCTGTCCGGGCTCCACGGCACAGTGCGCCAGCGATACAGCACCGGAATGCAGCCGACCACACCGGCTTCACCGTACGACACCGAGTCCAACCATCTCCTGGCCAAGTCGGGACGAAGCGCTGGAGCACAACGCGCAGCGGTCGCTGTGGGCGGAGTTCGCCGGCCGGCGTCGAGGACCCTCGCGGCGGCGCGGTGCCCCTGGCTTGCTGTACTGGCATCGTGCTGATCGGGTTGTCGGTTGATCGTACTGGCTAGCCGTTCGGAGGGTATTCGGACGATCTCTATATAGATAGAGTTCCAGTCATGTTCCGGAGATACCTATCCCTTGCCGCCCTACTGGTACCGGCGGGCGTGTTGCTGTTCGCCGCACGGGTACCCGATCCGGGGTTGCGGTGGCGGGCGTACGCGATGGTGTTGGTGCTGACGGCGGTGACCGTTGTGGCGCAGCTTTCCGTCTTCCTCGGACCGGCGGTGGGCCGCAGCGGCCTGCTGGCCCGCGTCGCCGTGGTGGCTGTGGTCGCCGTTGATGTGATCGGTGGTATCGAGGCGATGCGCACCGAGGCGCACGTGAACAGCGTGGACCCGGAGGTGCCGGTGGTGTGGACGGTGCTGCTGTCGGCGCAACTGCTGGCCCTTGTGGCGGTGACGAGCCGCCGGTTGTCGGCGGTGTGGCCGGCCGCGGCGACGGGCCTGGTCTTCGGGGCGGCCGGGTTCGCGTTGTGGGGGCTGTTGTGCCTGATGCAGCCGGACATCCCGGGCAGCAACGCGCCGACGGTGCTCAGCCTAGGGTTGGCGGTGATCGCGGCGGTGATGTGGCGCCGCCAGCGCGGCGAGTCGGCCCGGCATGCTGTGGTAGCCGGGTTGAGCGCGGCTATCACGCTCGGGTTGCTGTCCGGTGTGCTGATCGACGTGGTGCTGCCACATTTGGGACGGTGGGTCTCCAGCAGCGCGCCGCCGGTGCATGCCGTTGGGCCGAACATTCCGCACCGTCTCGTCGATCCGGCGGGGATCCTGATGCTGAGCACCATCATGGCCATCGCGTTGCTCAGCACGGTCATTCGCCCGGGCCGGCCGGCCCGGATTGACGAACCGGTGGCCGCCGCGTAGCCGCACGGATCAGGCTTCCACCTGCGGTAGCCCAATAGGCGGGCCGGGGTTGTGGCCGGTGAGGGGATTCCGGTGAACGGGCATACAACGTCGTCCCGTTCGCTGGTGACGCTCGGCTGTGACCGGGTTAGCGTTTGCCCGTGTCCATCCGTGTGTCCGCACGTATCGCCTGTTTCGCCATTGTCGCGGCCGAGGCGACGGCGGTCGCGACACGGGCGCACGACACGTCGACGCTGTGGTTCTGGACTGTCCTGCTTGCGTTCCAGATCGTCGCGGTCGGGTGGGCCACCGACCGGCGGTCATCGGTCGCGCTGAAGATGGTCGCCCCGGCCCTGTTGACCGCGGTGACGGTGGCCGCGATGTGGACCGCGCTCGCGCTCGCGGTCCCAGCGCTCGCCGCCGGCGACACCGCGGCGCTGGTCGCCATTCTCGCGGTCGGCCCTGCCCTGGCTGCGGTACCGCGTCGCGGCGCTGGCCAGCGACTGCTGCCCCTCGCGCTGATCGCCTCGGCCGGCAGCGCGCTACTGATCTTCCTGGTGATCATCTACGTGCTGCCGGCCATCCCCGGCTTCATCAGCACCAGCCACGACCCTGTCTACACCGCCAACGTGACCCGCCTGGTCGACCCGGTCCGCGAGTTCGGCCTCTTCGTCCTGCTCGCCACGGCCCTCGGCGTTGACCTGCTGCGCAGCCGGCTCCGCAGCCGCCGGGCCGCGGCACGAGCGCAGCGCCTCGGTCCCGCCGGCCCGAACGAGATGGTCGTCGAGCGCGTCGGGTAGATCGGCACAGCTCGCGTAGTCAACAACGCGTTGGGGTTACGGGCGGGTTTGCGGGCTGCGGGAGGCGCCGGGTGCGGCGAGGTCGCCCGGGGCATCCGACCGGGTCGTGGGCGTGGCTCGGCGACGGGTAGCCAGGGATGCCACACCTAATGCAAAGGCGATCAGCGCGCCGAACAGCAGCAGCAACAGGTACGGCTCCACCAGCTCGATCCGGCTCTGCGCCAGATCGTCCGCGCGGCTGAGCGCGACCGGGGCCAGATCCGGGATCAGCCGCGACCCGCCGAAAGACGTCAACACCGCGACCACGTCGACGATCAGCAGCGTGGCCATCGTGCCCGCGCACGCTGCGGCCAGCAAGCATCCTATGGCGCCGTTACGACCGCCACCAGCGGTAGCCGCGGCCACCGCCATACCGATGACCACGAGCTCGACCGCCGGTGTCGCATCATCCGGGATCGGCGGGGCCAGCACGACCGTGACGGTCCACGCCGCGGCGGCTGCGACACCGGCGCCCAGTCCGGCCATGAGGACATGTCCGGTCGCCTGGGACCAGCGGGCGGTGACCGCCTGAAGCCCGATCAGGTACGCCAGGCACACCGCCGCCATGACCGGCGCCTCGGGTACCTGACTGTCGGGATTGTTGAGGTGTCCCGCCATGTCCGCGACGATCTTGGCAGCCCACACGCCGACCAGCGGGTACCCGAAGGCCCGCACCCACCGGGCGGTCCGGCCCACACTGACCGGGCCGAACGGGCGCGCCCGTCCCCACCAGGCCACCAGCACCAGGATGGCGACCATGCCGATCAGTTCCGCGTGCAGCGGCGCGTACCACACCCGTGCGGTCCCGCGCGCCGCCGCAGCCACCACCGCGAGACTCAGCAGGCAGTAGCCCAGCCGCCGCCACACTGCCGGTCGGGTCGCGACCACCCGCACACAGCCGAGGGCGAACCGCCACCGCTGCCGGCCCTCATCGATACCCGCCAGTTCGGCCCGCATCGCCATACCCCACTGGTGGCGCTGCGGCGGCAGCAGCCGCACCGCGGCAGCCAACACCCAACTCGCACTGTCTGGCCGGTTCACCAGGCACCCCGCAACTGGCCACGCCGCGCCGCCGCGCCCGCTGACCGGGCGCCGGCCTTCACCCCCACCTGCTGCCCCAGCTCGTAGCCGTATCGCCACATGAACGGGTCGGCGGCCAGCGCGGTCAACACCGCGACGGTCTGCGGGGACGGCCGCCGAGTCGGAGTCACCCAATAACTCTATCTACATAGAAAACCTGGGTCGCTCAGCCATTCGGCCCATCACCAACGAACTCTGCCGACCTCGGTCCGGCCCGTCTGCGCTGCCGCCCACGGCGCGTGGCCGCTGCTCGCCATCGTGGGCATCGCCGCTCGGTCCGCTGCCATCCGGTTAGCTCGCCGCCGCGGTCGCGGCATCGTTCCCGTCCGGCGGCGGAGTTGGCGCGGTGGTGTCAATCCGGATTCGTCCTATGTGGAGCGAATGCGGTGCCGGGGTGATCGGGTGATCCGGGGCGGGTTACTCTCGCCGGGTGCAGGCTGTCCTTGCCACGTTGGGGTATGTGCTGTCGCCGGACCGCAGCCAGGTTCTGCTGATCCGCCGCGATACCCGCCCCGGCGACCACCATTTCGGCAAGTACATCGGACTTGGCGGCAAGCTGGAACCTGACGAGGACCTGGCCAGCGGGATGCGACGCGAGATCCTCGAGGAGGCCAACCTCGACTGCCAGGTGCTGGAACTGGCCGGGACCATGTCCTGGCCCGGTTTCGGCCGCGACGGGGAGGCGTGGTTCGTCGGGCTGTTCCGCGTACCGGCATGGAGCGGCATGCCGCCGGCCGGCAACCACGAGGGCACACTGGTGTGGACGGCGGTGGCCGACGTGCTGGCCGGTCGGGTGCCGATGTGGGAAGGGGACCGGATCTTCCTGCCGTACGTGTTCGCCGAGACGCCCCGCCAGTTCCACGGGGTCATGCCCTACCAGGACGGACGCCCGACTGGCTGGAGCTTCACCGAACTGTAGGCACGTTGCGAGGCGGTGTTCTGTACCACGGGATCCAGCGCATTGGTCGTTCCCGAAATGGGTTGAACCGTGGCTATCCGGTGACCAGGGCCGGCGGGTCGAGCCCGTGCTGGGCGAGCTCGCTCGGCCGGCAGGCCGCGAGGAGGAGGTAGAGCCAGTCCGGCTCGTAGTGCGAGTACTGTTGGATGCCGTCGCGGATGAGGTTGTCCTCGAACGGGATCGCCAGGCACTCCGTGCCGCCGTCGTTGTAGTAGGTCGCCATGTAGCCGTAGTCCGGCAGCTTTGGCAGCTTGGTCTCGTCGAACTGGAAGGTCGGGTAGCGGGTCGTGTCGGCGACCGGCGCCTGGAGTGTCCGGTCTCCGCCGAAGCGGCGCAGCATCGAGGCGAGCCCGAACCACACCTCCATCGGTCCGCAGTCCTCCAGGTGGTGGGCGAACTCGTGCCGGATGCGAGCCTCCGTGACCCCGGCGATCCTCATCTGGACCGTCCGCTGCTCCCGGACGTACTGGGCCACCGGCCCGAAGCTCTTGTCACTGTTGCTGTAGATGTGGAACTGGGGCCTGCCGATGAGGTCAAGTACCTCCTTCTCCACGGTCAGGCAGATGTCTCGCCACGCCTTTTCGAACGTGTCCCGGAACGTGGCGAGGGTGACGTTGCTGTACTCCTCGTCCGAGGGACGGAGCTTCAGGATGATCTTCTTGAAAAGCGCCCCGGCGTCGCTGGGTTCGCTGCCGGTACTCTGCGCGATCTTTGGCAGGATGGTCGACAGGGTCGACGCCTGGCTCGGCGTGAGCGGCGTCCACGTGTAGCTTTTCGCGGTCGTGAAGTACTTCTCCATGGCGTCGAGGGGGACGAAGCCGAACGTCCCGGACTTCTTGCGCCGGGCCCAGACGGCCGGCGCGCCGAGCCGCGCCGCGCCGAGCCGGGCCAGGAGGAGGTCCCGCACCGGATGCGGGAGCTGGCCGCCGCCCCGCTCGTCGAGCTTCAGTTGCGGCAGGGTGGCCCAGGTGACGTTGGCGGGCGTCGGCGGGTTCGGCTGGGTGGTGGCCTGTGGCGCGGGCGCGCCACCGAGCGCGTTCTGGTGTAGCACCGCCCCGGTGTTGGCTAACGCCGCCGTGCTGAGTACCTCGTCCTTCGGCAGGACCTTCGGGCCCGTCATGACGACACGGCTTTGGTGCTGCCCTGCGGCGAGTTGATGGCGGCGTGGTCGATCTGGTTGATGATCTGCGGTACCGGGAACAGCCGCTGGTACAGGTTGGCACCGACCGAGTTGCCACCGTCGACAATGGACAGTGCCAGGCGCAGCCGGTCGACCTCGGCCGCCCGGTAGTCGTTGTCCGCCTGCTGCCGGTCATTGTTCACCTCGGTACCCGCCGAGTTGAACAGGTTGCAGGTGTACTCGCGCGGATCCCCCGAGGGTGCGGTGACCGAGAACCGGAAGGTGTTCTCGGGCAGGGTCGGGTCCGGCACGATGGTGTAGGAAACGTACAGGGGAGCGTCCACCATTGTGATCTCTTTCTTGGGAACGGTGCCTGAGCTGGCGGCGTCCAAGCTAGGCCCGGTCCTGTTACCCGTCAATGTCCGCACCACGCCCGGCGCACCGCGCACGAGCAGCGGAAACGCTCGCAGATACACGCCCGCGCGCGGATATGTGACAGGTGTCCGCGATCAGTCCTTCACCGCGCCTCCGGTCACGCGGGCGGTGGCCATGGATGGCGTTCCACGGTATGGAGGCAAAGCCTCGACCCGGCCAAGTCCCTGCGTCATGCGATGCACGTCGACGTATCCGTCGCCCGCGAACAGGCCGAGCAGCGCGTGGTTGCGGCTCTAACGGTCAGTGGCCGCGTCGTCGACGATTCCGCCGGCTCCGCCGCCTGGATCCTCGCTGACCACGCTGGTAACCGTGTCTGCATCGCCGCGTGGCCGGATAGAGCCTCCGGCACGGAATAGAGCGCTCGGGCGAGACCACACTCGGCTCCACTGAGCATCGGTGACGCAACGCATCCGCGCCATTCGCGGCATGAGCTAGGACTGGACCGTCCGCGTCAATGCGTTGTCAGCGGCAGACCGCAGGCGGTGATGAAGTGCGCACCGCGGAAAGCGGCGATTTCAACGATCAGGCCGGCTTCCATGCGGAGCACCTGGAGGGCGGTAGCGCGGTAGCCGCTTTCGCCGGGGCGCTGTAGGTAGAACGCTGCTGCCGGTTGGCGGTTGGCGGCGACGATCCGCAGCCGCCAGCGGCCGGGTGGCTCGGGAGCGAATGCGAAGTCGGCATAAGCGGCTCGGCTGCGCCAGACTCGTGGGTCTGGCGGCATCCAGACATGCAGGTCGTCGTGGAGCAGGGTGAGGACCGTGTCGGTGTCGCCGCGTTCGTGGGCCTCGACGTAGCGTTGGAGCAGCGCTACCTCGGCGGCTTCGAGGTCGGTCGGACGCGACCACTGTGACCGTTGTGGCAGGTTGTCTCGCAAGGTCGCTCGGGCACGCTGCAGTGCGCTGTTCACCGCGGCGGTGGTGGTCTCGACCAATGACGCGGTCTGCGCTGTCGTCCAGCCGAGGACATCACTAAGGATCAGAACCGCACGTTGGCGAGGTGGAAGCAGTTGCAGCGCGGCGACGAAGACCAGTTCGATCGTTTCCCGGTGAACGGACGCCTCGGCTGGGTCCTCGTCCAGTAGGGCGTCCGGGTACGGCTGCAGCCACGCGACGTCGCCCACCTCCAGCCGGTCCACGGCCATTTCCACCGTTCGTGGTTGCCGGGCTTGATGACGCAATCGGTCCAGGCAGGCGTTGGTGGCGATCCGATAGAGCCACACGCGGGGCGAGGAGCGCCCTTCGAAGCCCGCCCGGCCGCGCCAGGCCCTGAGCAGGACATCCTGCACGACGTCCTCCGCCTCGTCGAAGGACCCGAGCATCCGGTAGCAGTGGACGTGCAGTTGCCGGCGGTAGCGGTGGACCAACTCGGTGAACGCAGCCTCGCCTTGCTCCCGCAGATCCATCGCGTCCCTCCTGCCGCAGCGCCCGGAACGGGCCCGTCGGTCATGTAGACGTTCCCGCGGGACGAATCTCATCGGTATCCGCCTACCTCGACACCGATGACATCCCGGCGGCCGTTCGTCTACATGATCGGCAACCAGGCCACCGCAACTGAAAGAGGGAGATCCGTGAGGAAACTCGTCCTTCGCATGCTGTCGTCGGTCGACGGCTTCATCGCCGACTCGAACGGTGACATGCGCTTCGGTCCACACTGGAGCGAGGAACTACAGAAGCTGTACGCACGGGACTTCACCGCCGCCGGCGGTCTCATCTTCGGCCGCACCGTCTACCAGCAGTACGTGCCGTACTGGACCGAGGTGGCCGACCACGGCCGGCACCCCGACGGCCCGGCAACCGATGCCGAGGTCGTCTACGCCCGCCAGGTCAGGGACCTACCCCGATACGTTGCTTCGACGACCCTCTCCACCGTTGCCGGCAACACCACGGTGCTCCTCGATGATCCCGTCCGTCAGATCGCCGAGCTCAAATGCCAGTCGGGCGACGACCTGCTGCTCATGTGTGGTCCAGCATTGCTCGGCGCACTCGCCGCGCAGAACCTCGTTGACGAGTACATGCTCGACGTGTACCCGATCGCCATCGGCCGCGGTGTCCACCTCTGGCGCGACCTGCCCCAACCCGTCGACCTGAGCCTGGTCGAGACCCGGCCATTCCCCAACCACGTCGTCGTCAATACCTACGCCCTCAAAACGGCACCCGCTCACAAATGACCGGACCGCTCGGGCGTCGCCAACCTCGGTCGGCGCCCGAGCCGCATCCACAAACCCCGGCACCTGGCGCTCGCCGAGGATTTGGTGGCGCGTCCATTCCCGGCCGCGCCGACCGGAGGTCACGACTGGATCATCGGCCGGGCACAAGGCGGGCCGGACCGCCCGGTGGGCTAGCGCGCCCGGCGCAGGCGTGGGGCGGCGAGGTAATCGCAGTGACCGATGTGGACAGTCAGCTGTCGGGGTCGAACGCGCCGTCGAACTCGAAGGTGGGGTTGGGTACGTCGTCGCCGTGGGTGTCGGTGATGGTGGCCAGGCCGACGAGTTTGGAGGGGCCGCCGGCGACGTAGGTGGCGTCGGCGTGGGCTTGGACCTCGAATTTGCCTTGCTGGCGCTGGCCGTGGTCATCCGTAAAAGTGATCATGCAGATCCAGTCCGGGCCGGGGCCGACATCAGCGACCTTGGCGCCGCCCCGATCGCAGGCGGCGCTCGCGCCGATGGACGCGACGGTGATGCCGGACTCGCCGAGGATCGCGGCCCGCTGCACGTAGAGGTTGGCGAAGGTGGGGGCGATGGCGCGTTCCAGCCGCCGCCGGGTGATGTCGTCGCCGCCCCGGCCGGCGGCTGCGGCGAATACGGCGGCGACAGCGAGGACGGCGAACGTGGGGGCCAGGACTCGGGTGCGGATGCGGTTCATGATGGGTCAGCCTCCGGTGATGTCGCGACGGCGCAGCGACAGGTAGCCGATGATCAGACAGACGGCCGTCCAGCCCGCGGCGACGGCGCCGGCCTGCCCGATCGGGCCGGTGAAGCGGG
>JBPYFB010000489.1:0-3231 GCA_051986465.1 Rugosimonospora sp. | reverse complement strand
AATTGTCGACCGAACCACCGGCGTCGAACCAGGCACGCATCCATTGCTCGACGCGCCCTTTGCCCCGGTACACCGGTCCGTAGCACTCGATGACCACGCAGTCGTCGGTCAGAGTCACCAGTACGCCGGCTACGTCATGGCGTTGCCAAGCGTCGATGTAGTCGGTGAGCTGGTTCATCAGGCCGCCTCGGCGCCGGTGTTGACGGCTGGTCGTTCGGCGAGCTTACCGTGGCGCGTACGGCGGTCCAGCGGGCGAGCGGGCCGCCTGCCTTGTCAGACCAGCAGTTTGACGATTGCCGCGATGCCGACCACGACGATGACCGCGCGCAGGACGTTGGGTGGCAGTCGGCGTCCGATGCGGGCGCCGAGCACACCGCCCGCGATCGACCCGGCCGCGATGAGCCCGGCGGCCGTCCAGTTGATGTGCGCGCCGATCACGACGAACACGACCGCCGCGACGAGGTTGATCAGACCGGCGAGCAGATTCTTCAGCGCGTTGTGGCGCTGGATGTCGTCCTTCAGGAAGACGCCGAAGAGTCCCATCTGCAGGACGCCCTGGGCGGCGCCGAAGTAGCCGCCGTACACGCCCGTCAGCAGCATGGCGATCCACAGGCCGACGGTCACGTGTTCGCTGGCGTGGCGACCTCGCGCGGCAAGCCACGCGTTGATCCGTTTGCCGAAGACAACCAGGATCAGGGCCAGGCCGATGAGCACGGGGACGATGGCGTGGAACGCCGCCGACGGCAGGCGGAGCAGCAGGAGAGCCCCGGCGATCGCCCCGAGCACCGCCGCCACGCTCAGCAGGATCGCGCGACGCCCCTGGCCGGCCAGCTCGCGGCGGTAACCGTACGCGCCGACGAGGGATCCCGGGAACAGCCCCAGCGTGTTGCTGATGTTGGCGGTGACCGGCGAGAGGCCGACGGCGAGCAGCACCGGGAAGCTGACCAGCGTCCCGGACCCGACGACGGTGTTGATGGTCCCCGCCCAGAGACCGGCGAGGACGGTCAGCACTATCTGCCAGGCGCTCACGTTCTGATCACCTCGCCGATCTTTCCAGACCTCCTGCCGCTGACCGCGCCGTGGGCCACGGCGGCGGATCCTGCTCACCCTGACGGCGCAGCTTGGCCGTCTGCGGCAGATAAGGTATGCCGGTGACGTCGAGGGACGAGCCACCCAGGGTATTCCAGCCGCTGCCCGGCCGTACGGTTGACCGGTCGGTCGCGTACGAGGCGGTGCTCCGCGACCTCCTGCGGCTCGTCGGCGCCGAACCGCCCGTGCTCGAGGAGTCGGGTCCAGAGGGCAGGCGGATCTGGCGTGGCCGCGCCCGGCATTTGGCCGGAAGGACCATCGCTAACCGGGCCAAGCAGGCCGACAGCGCCGGCCCGGTGCCGGAGGAATGGTTCGACCCGTTGATCCGTGCCGCCGTTCACGAGCCCGATCCCAGCTTCGTGAGGAATCTCGTCGCTCCGGCGCTCGCCGCGTTCGGTCGTCGCCGTGTCCGGCTCGCCCTTCTCGCCTACCTCGAAACCGGCACCGCCGCCGACGCGGCGGGCGTCGCCCGTGCCTGGTACTGGACACTCCTTCCCCTGACCTTCGTCGGCGGATCACGTGTACCGACCCCGGAAAGCGTCGCGGAGCGCGATAGGTACGCGGACCTGGACCGCCGGTACGACGAGGTCGCTCTGCGACGCTTCGTCGCCGACGAGGACCTCGACGTGCGCCGGTGCCTGCTCCCGGGGCTGCGCCTACGCCCGGAGGCGTTCCCCGCCGACCTGCACGACCTCGTCGTGCGAGCCATCGAGATCGCCCGTACGTCGGACGACGAATACCTCCGCCACCGAGTCGAGATCCAGACCGGTTGACCGGGCCGCGGCCCGACGAGCTGGCCGGTCAGTACCGACCTACCCGGTCGGACACCTGGAACGTGGTACCACACTGGGTGCAGGTGGCGCGACCGAACAGGTAGGTCAGCGCGGCGGCGACCGCGGGCTGCTGAGCCTCCTGGCTCATCGCGTGCAGCCGATGTCCGGCTCCGGTCAGCTCGCGAGTCGCGGCGGGCAGCAGCGGTGTGCGTTCGACGTCCGACTTCGTCGCGTAGTCCTCGTGGGTGGCGAAGTGGCCGCGCTCACCGAACGCCACGAACAACGACGTCCCGCAGCTCGGACACTCGACCTCGACCTCCTCGTCGACGATCCGGTCGAGCTCCTTGCCCCACACCGGGTCGCCTTCCAGCGCCAGCACCGCTTGTAGCCGGTAGGCGAAGGTCTGCGCATCGGTGGGTACGGAAAGCCACGCATCGCTCAGCCGGCGCAGCGTTGCCAGCGCCCCGGCGTACCGGGTACGCGACGCGTCGTCGAGGTCCGCGGCGATCTCTCCGGCGAAGATCAGGACGTGGTCGCGGTCTTCCGGCGCGAACCGTGCGGCGATGTCCGCCAGTAGCGGGATGAGGAAGAAACCCTCGGGATAGCACTCCCCCTGATGGCACACCTCGTGGTATAGGTCGTCCCACGCCGGCGCATGCGGGTCGGCCGCCGCGATCCGCAGCAGGTCCTCGATCCCTGTCACGGTGCCGATCCAAGCACGGTCAGGCCGTTCACGGCCGCCCGGCGTCCTCCCAACGCATGGTCGCGGCGGCACGGGTGCCACGGAACGTCGCGGCCGGCTTCGGGTACCGCGTCCACGGCTCGGCGTCGCAGTACCCGCCGATGGCCCGGAACTGGTCCATCGACTCGCGGTTGCGTCCCGCCAGGTACAGCTCGTGAGCGAGCCAGTGCCGCAGGTAGGCCAACTTGGCGTGCGCCGGATCGCTGGCCGCCGCGTCCGCGATCCCGGCGTCGAGTGCGCGGCCGACCCGTTCCCCGGTCTCGAACGCCTTGCGCGCCTCGGCCTCCTTCGGGCGGAACTCGTCGTGGAGCATCCGAATCCGGACCAGGGTGAGGATGGAGCCCATCGGTGCGGCGGCGATGGCCTTCTCGACGAACTCCTCCATCAGTTCCTCTGAGCCGTACCAGCGCGGGCGCCAGTAGTTCCAGGCGCGGACGGTCGCGGTGAACGAGTGCGGAGCCCTGGCGGACAGCTCTGTCCACAGTGCACGGTAGTCGTCGTTGGACCATTGCAGCCCGAGCGCCGCGCTCTGCAGCGCGATCCAGGGCGCCGGGTCGGCGGAGTCGATCTCGATGGCCTGCTGGCACACCTCGGGTACGGTGCGCAGCACCCGGAAGAAGCCCTCCC
>JBPYFB010000488.1:0-3256 GCA_051986465.1 Rugosimonospora sp. | reverse complement strand
TCCAGAAGTTCCTACTGAGGACGGGTAACTCCGCTGGGGTGTTCCACATTTCCAGCCTGAAGTCCGGCAACCTGGCCGATTGGCGGGACTGGCAGACACCCGTCCTCAGCGGTGGCACCCCGTCGTCGGCACCGCCGTCCTCGGCGCCCCCATCGGCTGCTCCGCCATCGTCGGCGCCCGCGTCGTCCGCGTCGCCGTCATCTACGCCGCCGTCCTCACCGGCCAGCGGTCTCAGTTGCTCGGCCACGGTATCGATCAACCAGTGGACCGGTGGTTTCGTCGCCTCGATACACCTCACCGTCGGCTCCGCACCGATCAGCGGCTGGACGGTCACCATGACCCTGCCTGCCGGCGCCTCCATCACCAATACCTGGAACGCCAGTCCCAGCGGCACAACCGGGACGGTGCGCTTCAACAACGTCAGTTACAACGGTTCCATCGCCGCTGGCCAGTCCACCGACTGGGGCTTCCAGGGTACGGGCACCGGCACGGGCATGACCGCCACTTGCGCGGCGAGGTAGGTCCCGTTCCGCCGCTCGATGGGCCGCCGTCGCGCTACGCCGGCGCGGCGGCGGCCCTTTCCGCACCGAAAACCATCTCGAAGTCGCGCAGCGCCAGGGTCAGTACGGGGCGGCGGCCGGCCAGGTAACCGAGCGCGCCGCCGGCCGCCGGATCCCACCGTGTCCGTCCATATTGGATAGTGCTGCGGGCGCGTACCGGCGAGGTTGTGGCGGCGCCCGCCAGATCCTGGACGACCGAGAAGCGCACCGGCCACCGCCCGGGTAGCTGGAGACTCAGGTCGATGCCGGCCCGCGCGATCGGTTCGGCCCCGTCCGCGGCGGCGGCCACTCCGCCCGCCGTGGCATCGATCTGTATGGTCGCGAGGTCCTTGGGGATGCCCCACAGCGCCCGCCCGCCGTCTCGGGACGCCACGCTGTCCACCCAGATGCCGGTGATGGTGACCCGGGGTCGCAGCCGGTCGCGTACGAGTACCGCGGCGAGCAGTTCCCGGTACTCCAGCACGCTTCCCCGCTCGTAGCGCACCCACGCGGTACCCACGATGGCCCGGCCGGCGACGGTCACCGGCCGTACCGTACCGGCGAGGGCACCGGGGAGCGCCGGACACCCGGCCACCGGTACCAACCACAGCGAGAGGTACAGCTGCCCGCACAGGTGCCACGGCTCGGGCGGATACGCCTGCGGTTCCATGGCGTCCGGCTCCTGTCCACTGTGGATGGTGGATGGTGCTGGGGTCGCGCCGGGCTACTCGCGACCCGGGCGCACCTCGCCATCGTAGTTGTACCCGAGCAGTTCGCCGCTGTCCGTGGTACGCGTGGCGGTGGTACGGATGTACCGGTGGGCGAAGCCGTCCACCTCCAGGATGACGACCGCGGTGTGCGCCGAGTGGAACTGGGTCTGATCCCGGGGACCGCCGATCAGGATCGCGTCTATGGCGGCGTCGCCGTCGCCTGAGGCCTGGATGTTCGACATTGCCCTGCGATACCCGTTGGGCGGCGGTCCACTCGCCGGTTCGTCCCGCGCCGGCGGGGTAGAGACGGGTAAGCCGGCGGGGTAGAGACGGGTAAGGCGGCGGGGTAGAGACGGGTAAGCGGGGTAGAGACGATTGGTGAGCGATCGCCAAGCGCACTGGGAGGACGTCTATACCAGCCGCGGCGCCAACGAGGTGAGCTGGTACCAGCGAGAGCCGGTGGTATCGCTGGAGTTGGTCGCGGCGGCCGGCGTCGGGCTCGACGCCCCCGTCATCGACGTCGGCGGCGGTGCTTCCGTACTGGTGGACCGGCTGCGAGCCGCGGGACACCAGGACGTGACCGTACTGGACGTCGCCGGGCAGGCGCTGGCGGCGTCCCGAAGCCGGCTCGGCCCCGACGCGGAGGCGGTGCACTGGATCGAGGCCGACCTTCTCGACTGGCGGCCGGCGCGCCGGTACCGGCTGTGGCACGACCGCGCGGTGTTCCATTTCCTCACCGCCGCCGCGGACCGGGCCCGGTACCGCGCGCTTCTGCGTGACGCGCTCGCCCCGGACGCGTACCTGATCCTCGGGGTGTTCGCCGCGGACGGCCCGGATCACTGCTCGGGACTACCCACCGAGCGGTACAGCGCCGAGCGGCTGGCCGGCGAGTTCGACGAGCTGCGGGTCGTCCGAGCGGTGCGCGAGGAGCACGCGACACCCGCCGGCGCCGTTCAGCCATTCACCTGGCTGTTGCTTTCCGCGCGTTGACGCCTGCTGCGCGAGGGATCCGCCGTGGGTGCGAGCCGGGATCGATCCCAGCCCGCACCCGCGCACCGGGGTGCTAAACCTTTGTGCAGGCGGTGCCGTTGAGGGTGAACTGTGCGGGTACCGCGTTGGTGCCGCTGTACGCCGCCTGGAATCCGAACTGTACGTTGCCGTGCGCCGCGATGGTCGCGTTGTACGACATGTTGACGGCGGTGACGGACTGCCCGGACTGGGTGACGGTGGCGTTCCAGGCGTTGCTGATCGCCTGGTTACCACCGAATGTCCACTTGAGACTCCAGCTGCTCAGCGCGGTGGAGCCGGTGTTGTTGATGGTCACGTTGGCGGTGAAGCCGCTGCCCCAGTCGTTGAGGACGTACCCGACGGTGCAGCCGGCCGCCGACGTCACCGAAGCCGACGGCGAGGTCGATCGCGCCGGGGACGAGACCGGGACGGAGGCCGGAGCCGAGGACGCCGGTACCGAGGCCCGGACCGAGGAGGCCGGTACCGAGGCCGGGGCGGAGCGGGCCGGGGACGGGCTGGTCGAGGTCGGCGGGTTGCCGCCGCTCTTGGCCACCATCGCCGCGGAGTGCGACTTGAACACCGACAGCTCGGGCGCGCCGTGCTTGACGCTGTAGTTGTCGCCGCCGGCCTGCGAGTCCGGATACCACCAGAACGCGCTGCCGTCCGCGTCCTTCGTCAGCAGCTCGTTGTAGATGGATGTCCACCAGGTGCTGCGATCCACGCCCTGGGTGTTGAACTCGCCCATGAAGAACGGCTTGCCCACGACGTTGTGCGCGTCGGACAGCCACGCGTCGATGAGGGTGAGCGTCTGCGCCAGCGAAAGGTTGGCCCAGCCCTCGTTCGGGTACGGGTGCGCCGAGGTGAAGTCGATGTACGGCGACTGCTGGATGTTGACGAACGGGTTGCCCTCGTCGCCGCCGAAGCCGTACTTGGTGCCGTGCCCTTCCAGGCCGGCGTCGACCATGTGGTTGCTGTCGATGCCCTTGATGTACGCGCCCA
>JBPYFB010000487.1:0-8022 GCA_051986465.1 Rugosimonospora sp. | reverse complement strand
GAGTGCGTCGAGTCCGTGCACGGCCCTTGTTCAGGTTCTGAGTTGGCTGGTCTTGCTCGCACGTCGCAACGCGGCGAAGACGGCGGAGTTACTCGTGCTCCGGCATGAGCTCGCGTTGCGCCGCCGGGTACGTAGGCCGCAGTTGGGGTGGTCGGACCGAGCGGAAGAGCACCCTGTTGCGCCTGCTGGCGCAGCCACTCTGGGTCCGGTCACCTTCGCGGCAGCGGCGCCCGATGTTTGGCAGTCAGTACGGCCCTACGGTTCGGTGAGGTTGTGCAGCATCTTGGTGGCAAGGGTCTCGGCAATGGGGGCGGCGGTGGCGTTCACCTTGTCCTGACTGGCTTTGCCGTACTTGCCTTGGACGGTCTGGCATGTACGGCGGTACGCTTTCGGCCGGGCCCGATCAGGCGGGCGGCTTCCGGGTATGCGCCCGCCTGCCGTACGACCCGTCCGAGCCCCGGCGCGGCCGGCTGATCACGGGGTCGACCTGCCGCCGGTGATCGGGCCGCCGGGCTCGGACGCCTGCGGCCCTGCCGTGTATGCGTTGAGGAACTGGTCCACCCGCGGGTCGTCCGCCGACTGCACGGTGAGCTGGTGCCCCCACGCGGTCAGCTCGAAGAGCCCGGGCTGGTCGGGCAGCGGGCTCATCATCCGGTACGCCACCCCGGCGACCTTCGCGCGGAACGCCGCGATCTGCGCCGGGGTGGCATCCCGCCGGTAGGTCACCCATACGGCGCCGTGCTCCAGGGAGTGCACCGCGTGCTCGTTCTCCAGCGGCTGGTCGTACACGTTTCCGTTGGCGTCCTGCCAGACCGCGTTGTGCTTGCCCCCGACCGGCGGGTTTGGGCTGCTCGGGTAGGGCACCTTGCCCGGCACGTGCCCGCGCGCGAGATTGTGGTATACCTGCTCACCGTCCACATTGGCCTTCTGGGGGTCCACTGTGGACGTCTTCGGCTGGGCAGGCGGCGCGTTCGATATGAGCGCCGCGACGCCGCCGACCACGCCGAGCGTCACGAGCGCGGTCAGCGCCATGCCGACGCGCTGCCGCCGGCGCGCCCGGCGTTGGTCCTGCTGGCGCAGTTCGGCGAGGCGGGCCTGCCGCTCCGGCGTGCTCGCCGGCCCGGCATCGGGATGGGTCTGCTTCGTCGTCATGACCCAGTGACGGTAGCCGGCCCGCTGTCCCGGGTTCCTGGGGCGCGCGGTCCCGGCTATGTCCGGTGGCGACCCGGCGGGCGCCGCACGTGACGATCGCCCGGCGGCGGCCCGGGTACCTGCTCGATTCGGCCGCCCTCCGGCTGGACGCGGACGAGTTCAGCGCGCTGGCCCGGCACCCGCTGCGTGGCGGACAACGGGATTCTGCCCTCGACCGGGTCGACAGGGGACAGTTACGACAATGCGTTGATGGAGAACTTTCTGGTCGACGCTGAAAATCGAGTTGGTGTACCGCACCGCCTGGCGCACCCGCGACGAGGCCCAGTTACCTTATCTGAGGGCTAGCGACCAGACCCCTCGGCCAGGATCCGTCGCGGCCAGGCATCCGGACGGGTCGGGTCAGCGGGGGCCTCGGTGAACAGGACGTAGTGCTGTGGCGCCATTGCGGTGGGCCGGCCGGGAAGTGCGGCTACGCAGCGGGCATGCGCCTGTTCGGGAGATCGCACCGATCCGTCGGCGACCACATACGCGACCAGAGTCCGGCCGTCGACGCCGGGGAAGACCCGGGTGAGGTTCGGCGCCAGTGCCTCCTCGAGCAGGCGTTGCACCTCCGCCAGATCGACCCAGCAGGAGTCGACCAGGAGCCAGTCTGGTTCCCGGCGGATCGGTTCGATGTCGAGCGCCCGGTGGATCTCCTTGCCGTCCAGATCGGCGCCGGCTGCGGCCACGACCAGGCGGTCCACCGCCGCGAGCATCGACTTCATGTCCTCCGCCGGAAGCCGGGTGCTGTCCCCGCTCCACAGGCTCAACCGCATCACCTCATCGATGTCGATGATGTCGAACCGCGCGAGCGTCGGAACGGCGGCGGGATAGGCCGCCGGGCCGAGGACGCTCACGCGCAGCGTGGTATCCGATCGTGCTGCCTGGATATCGCTGAGCGGGCCTGGTTCTGGTACGCCGGCGGCCGCTGGCGGCTCGACGACCGCGCTGTTGACCAGTGGTTCGAAGTCCAGGGCGACGCCTCGCTCGCGCTCGATCCGCCGGGTGAGGGCGACCCGCTGGTACACGTCGTACATGCCGTGCCGGCTGGCCTGCACCACAGCCGCCCAGCTCCGCCGCACCAGGTCGTCGAAGCCCAGGTCGCCGACCTCGATGGCGACCAGGCTGGTCTGGGCGAGAGTGCCGATGTAGTCGGCGAGGCTGCGGTCGAAGCGGTTGCTGGACAGCGCGGTACACACGAATCTCGGGTATCCGGTTCGCCGTGCGGTCAGCGCGCACAGCGCGGCGAAGACAATACTTGCGCGGCTGGTCCGGGTCCGTGCCGCGACATGGCGTAGCGCCATCGCGGCGGCCCGGGACGACAGCTCGGCGGCCAGCGACTGGCGATCTGCCGCATGACGTGCCGGCGCGGCGTACAGGCACTGGGGCAGGCGCGGCAGCTGCTGCGCCCAGTAGCTCAGTGCGGCTTCGGTCCGCTGGCGTCCGTGGGTGCACCGCTCCACATGTGCCTGATCCAGCGGCTGGTGGCGGGGTGCGCCGGGCCGGCGGGCGGCCGGATCGCGAACCATCTCGGCGAACTCGCGTTCGAGGATCGTCATGGCGAGCTCGTCCACGGCAAGGTGCGAGCACCAGATGAGCCCGGCATGGACCGCGGTGGACCTGGTAGCGAGCGCGATGCGCACGGGCAGCCCGGTCATTTCGTATGACGTGTCCGTGTCCAGGCGAGCGGCCAGCTCACCGACCAGGCTGGCCCGGTCCGCGGGGTCGGTATCGTCGCCGATCTCGTACCGGTTGAGTGCCAGGACCCCGGTTGCCGCGACGCACTGGCCGGCTCGACCTCCGTCGGGGTACGTGGTGCGCAACCCCTCGTGCCGGGTGAGTAGTACGCCAACGGTGTCCGTGACGTCCGCGAGGGTCGCGCCAGTGGGCAGGTCGAGCGTGCCCTTGACTGTGGCGTAGTACGGCTGCGCTATCCGGTTGAACCACTCCACGGTGTTGAGCTGGCCCAAGGTGAGCGGCCCGGCTGCGGCGCGCGTGCCGGCGAACCGGACGAGAACGGGGGCGACCGGAGTCATAGCCGGCTGTTTCGGTATGCGCTTCACCGGTCCGACAGTAAGAAGGCGCCGCATTTGGCGCCATAGCCCCCCAGCAATCTCTAAGCGATCTTCAAGCGCCGATTCCAAACAGCGCTGTAGCCTTGCGCCCGACCAAGCCGAGACCATGCGCGGAACGGGGTGGAATGTGAAGTGCCTGATCTTTTCCGGGCAGGGGACCTCGCTCAGAGGGTCGGCGCCGGCCGACCTTTTCGAGGAGTTCGCCGATTTCACCGAAGAAGCTGATGCGATACTTGGTTACTCAATAGCGAAGATGTGCCTCGATGATCGCGACGAGCGCCTGCAGGACACCCGGTACGCGCAACCTGCGATCTATTTCGTCAATGCCCTGCAAGCGTTGCGGCGGACACGTGCGGATGATGTGAAGTATCACTTCTTCGCCGGCCACAGCCTGGGCGAGTACAACGCGCTGGTCGCCGCCGGCTCGATCGACCTGTGCACCGGCCTGCGGTTGGTCACCGAGCGGTCCCGGCTGATGTCCCAGGTGCGTGGTGGGGGGATGGCGGCGGTCATCGGGCTGCCCGCCCAGCAGGTGCGGCGCGTGCTGGATGGCTCTGCGCTGTCCCGTGTATTCGTCGCCAACCACAACTCCGACTGGCAGACCACGATCGCCGGGGACCTCGCCGAGCTGGGCACGGCCTTGACCATCCTCCGGAACTCCGGCGCCCGCCACGTGCTGCGGCTGAATGTCAGCGGGCCGTTCCACACACCGCTGATGGCCCCCGCCGCCGAGGCCTTCACCCGGGTCGTGGCGGCCTGTGAGTTCGCCGAGGGTCGGGTGCCGGTCATCTCCAGCGTCACCGGGCAGCCGTTCGACCATCGGCGGGCGGCCGAGCTGCTGGGCCGGCAGATTGTCGGCCCGGTGGAGTGGGTGCGGACGGTCCAGACGCTCCGTGCCGCAGGGGTCGAGCAATTCGACGAGGCGATCGGGCGGACCTTGACGTCGCTGATAAACGACATTCGATGGGAGGCGGGGCGATGACCAAGGATCTCGCGATCGTCGGAATCTCGGTGGAGCTGCCCGAAGCGAACGATATCCACGGGTTATGGGACATCGTCCGAACGGGGCGCAGCCTGACCCGACCCTATCCGGTTGACCGCCAGAAAGTGGTCACGGAGTTCATCAAGTACAACCAGGCCACCGCGGTTAAGGAGGCGGACGGGGGATACAGCTTCCACAACGGCTGCTTCCTGGAGCGCGAGCGCATCTTCGGCTTCGATCACGAGTTCTTCGGAATGACACCCAAGCAGGCCGCCACGACCGATCCGCAGCAGCGGCTGATCCTGCGCAATATGTACCGTGCCGTGGAGGACGCGGGGTACGTTGGCGCGCGTATCAAAGGCACCCGGACCGGTGTCTTCGTCGGGTTCGCCGGCAATCCCAGCGAGACGTACCAGCAGTTCTTCACCCGGGCGGACCCGTCACTGGCGGCGATCGGTCTGACCGGGAACATTGTCACGATGCTGGCCAATCGCTTCTCTTACCTGCTGGATCTGCGCGGCCCCAGCCTGGTTGTGGACACCGGCTGCTCGGCTTCGCTGGTGGCGGTGCACCTGGCGAAGAACGCCCTGCTGTCCGGGGACTGTGACATGGCGATCGTGGGCGGGACCCGCGTGGTCACCCCGATGAAGGTCACCTTCAACAAGATCGGTATCGAGTCGTCGGATGGGGTGACCCGTACCTTCGACGACCGGGCGGACGGTACCGGCTTCGGTGAGGGCTCCGGGGTGGTCGTCCTCAAACGGCTCGACCGGGCACTGCAGGACCATGACCAGATCTACGCCGTGATCAAGGGCAGCGCGGTCAACCACGACGGCACCTCCGAGGTGATGACCAGCCCGGACGCCGAATCCCAGGCGCGCCTGCTGGTGGCCGCCTGGCATGATGCCGGGATCGACCCGGCCACCATCGGATACCTGGAGACCCACGGCACGGCCACCCGGGTCGGCGATCCCATCGAGTTCGAAGGGCTGCGGAGGGCTTTCGCCCAGTACACCGACAAGAAGCAGTTCTGCGCCGTCGGCTCGGTGAAGGCCAACGTCGGGCACCTGTACGAGGGTTCCGGGGTGTTGGGGTTGATCAAAGCTGCGCTTACCGTGCAGCGCGGGGCCATCCCGCCGCTGGCCAACTTCCACAAGCCCAACTCGCGGATCGATCTGGCCAACGGACCCATCTACATCCCCACCGCGTACGAGCCGTGGGTAGCGGACGGGGGGCCGCGCCGGTGTGGGGTCAACTCGTTCGGTATCGGTGGGACCAACTGCCATGTCGTGGTCGAGGAGTTCAGGGCGCCGCGGCGGGTGGGGCGGCCGGCCGCGGGCCCACACCTGTTCACCCTGAGCGCCCGGTCCGAGGCGTCGCTGCGGCGCCTGGTCGCCAAGTACGTGGATCACATCGACCGTGGCCTACTGGACGGCGCCGAGATCGCGGACATCTGCTACACCACCCGGGTGTCCCGCAGCGGTTACGGGCACCGGCTGGCACTTGTCGTGGACAGTCTGCGCGACCTGCGCGGCCGGCTGGCAGCGCTCGCGGAGAATCGGGCTGCTGACGCGGCCGACATCTATTCCACAGTGGAGTCCTGGTCATCCGGCACCGCGCCGGCCGCGTCGGCCGCCTCGGCGGCGTCTTACGCAGAACGTGCCGGCACCGGTGAGGTGGCTGGGGACGAGTGCGACCGGCCGTACATCATCGGTCTGCCGAGCTACGAGTTCGACGATCGGCAGCACTCGATCGAGTTCACCGATGCCTGGCGGCATCGCCTCGCCACCCCGATGGCCGCGGCCGAGGTGCACCCGACCACTCACGAGATCGGCCTCGAGGCGGCGGAACCGGCGATCGCATCGGACACTCCGGCGCGCATTCTCGCTGTGGTGGATCCGGGCACGGACGCGGAGCGGATGCTGGCCGGTGCCGAGTTGGGCGAGCTCGAGTTCCTCCGGCTGGGCGAGCAGTTCGAGGACGACGAAGCCGGCTTCAAGCGGGTCGCCGGCCTGGTGAGCGAGCAGGGGTACAGCCATCTGGTGTTCGCGCTCGGGTTCGAGGCGGATACCGCAACAGATGTGGCTGTGGTCGACCGCCGGATCCGCAAAAACCTGTACGGCCTGTTCGGCTTGAGTAAGGCGCTGATGGCGGCGAGCGCCCGGGTCAGCCTCGTCGTGCTGACTCGGCAGGCGGTGGCGGTCGATCAGGGTGAGCCGGTTGTGGCCGAGAACGCCGCGGCGGGCGGCTTCGTGCGGGTCATCCCCCGCGAATACCCGACCATCAAGACCAGGCACGTGGACGTCGATTCCGCCGTCAGCGCAGACGCGCTCCGCCGGGAAATCCTCTGCGCCGACCAGGGACTGTCGGTGTTGCGCGGGGCCGACCGGTTTCGCGAGGTCTTCCGTGAGTTGCCCGAGGTCGGACCGTCCGAAGTGGACAGCTACCTCAAGCCCGCCGGCACCTATCTGATCACCGGAGGAACGGGCGGTCTCGGGATGGAGGTGTGCCGCTCGTTCGCTGCCATGCAGCCCGGCATCAACCTGGTCCTGCTCAGCCGGTCCGGTGTTCCACCGCGCGAGGCATGGGAGCGGATCGTCACCAGCGGCCTGGACCGCCGGGCGGTCGCCCAGATCCAGGCGCTACGGGAGGTCGAAGCGCTCGGCGCGCAGGTGCAGGTGTGCCAGGTGGACGTAGGGGTGCCGGAGGACCTGGCCCGGGTGGTGGCTCAGATCCGAGAAGGCTTCGGCCGGGTGGACGGGATCGTCCACGCCGCGGGCATCCCAGGCAAGAACCTCATCCCGTTCCGGACCCTGGAGGACTTCGAGTCGGTGGTCCGGCCGAAGGTACACGCCGCGTTCGTACTCGACCAGCTCACCCGGCACGACCGGCCGGACTTCATCGTGTACTTCTCGTCGGTGGCCGTGGTCTTCCCGGCGGCCGGCCAGAGCGACTACGCGGCGGCGAACTACTACCTGGACAACCTGGCGCGGGCCAACCCGGACGACCGGTGCCACGTGCTGGCCATCGACTGGGTGGCGTGGCGGGACGTCGGAATGGCGGCGGACTACGGCACCAACGTGAACACGATGGTGAAGCCGTTGCCAACCGAGGCCGGGCTGGCCGTGCTCGACGCCGGCCTGCGGTCGCGGCGATCCCGGGTGTTCGCCGGCGAGATGAACTACGACGACGACCTGATCAAAGTGTTCAGAACCCATGACATCGCCCTGGCGCCGGAGATCGAGGCCAAGATCGACCGGGCCGTGGCGGTGTATCAGGAGCGGCAGCGGTCGGTGGCAGAGCGTACCCGCCAGCAGATCGAGGCGGTCGAGGTCGAGCTGACCGGCCGGGAAGGCGGCAGCTACAGCAGCTTCGAAAAGGTCATCGCGCAGTGCTGGGCCGACGCCTTCGGCTACCCGACGATCGACGTCGACGGCGACTTCTTCGACATGGGTGGCGACTCCATCATGGCCATCTCGCTGGTGGAAAACATCAGTACCTGCCTGGGGACCGAGCTGGAGGCGGTGGACCTGCTGCTGGAGCGGACCGTGGCGGGGGTAGCCCGGCGCCTGGCGGGGTGATGGATGTCTGACATGAGCGCAGGACCGGTGCTGCCGACGATCGTCCGGTTCACCGCCCCGCTGAGCCTGGCCAACCTGCTGCAGCAGTCGTACCTGCTGGCTGACGGCATTGTTGTCGGGCACTACCTGGGCGTGGACGGGCTGGCCGCGGTCGGGGTGAGCTATCCGTTCTTCTACCTTGCATTCTCGGTGT
>JBPYFB010000486.1:0-7343 GCA_051986465.1 Rugosimonospora sp. | reverse complement strand
AGGCGCGCAAGGCGCCACCGGGGCGCAAGGCGAAGCCGGCGCGCAAGGCGCACAGGGTGCGACCGGAACGCAGGGTGAGGCTGGCGCACAAGGCGCACAAGGTGCCACCGGCGCCCAAGGCGAAGCTGGCGCACAGGGTGCCACGGGAGCCCAAGGCGAAGCCGGCGCGCAAGGCGCACAAGGCGCCACCGGAGCGCAGGGCGAAGCCGGAGCCCAAGGCGCGCAAGGCGCGACGGGCGCGCAAGGCGAGGCCGGCGCGCAGGGTGTGACTGGCGCGCAGGGCGAGGCCGGAGCGCAAGGCGCACAAGGCGCCACCGGAGCACAAGGCGAAGCCGGAGCCCAAGGCGCACAAGGCGCCACCGGAGCACAGGGCGAAGCCGGTCCACAAGGCTTGACCGGAGCGCAAGGCGCCACGGGAGCCCAAGGCGCACAAGGCGGGCCCGGTCCACAAGGCTTGACCGGAGCTCAAGGCGCACAAGGCTCCACCGGAGCACAAGGCGGGGCCGGAGCGCAAGGCGCCCAGGGCGCCCCCGGAGCCCAGGGCGCTCCCGGAGCCCAGGGCGCCACCGGAGCACAAGGCGCCACCGGAGCACAAGGCACCACGGTGGTGGGCGCCCACCTCGTGATGTCGCCGATCAACAACAGCGTAAACGCTACGGTCTCGTGCGGTACCGGTGAAATCGCGACGGGTGGCGGGTACCAGATCCAAAATGTCGCGGGCCAGCTTGTCTATATAGATGAACCGACAGTGGTCGGTACGAGGCCGACCGGGTGGACAATCACTGCCTCACAGATCATCACCAGTGGCACGATCTTCGTTATCTGCGCGCCTGGCTGAGGTGATTCGCCGCGAGCCTCTGCCCGAAAGACGGATGGATACACCAATGATCTCGGTCGTGACGAGAGCTGTGATGAAAGGAGAGATCCGTGATGAGAAGACGAATGACGACGACGGTCGTCGTGGCTTGGTTGGCCCTGCTCGGCGGTGTTGCCGGATGTACCGCGAAATCCGGTCACACGCCCACCGTGAGCGCGCCAGCGGTCTCGCAAAACGATCCCGCCGCGCTGCTCAACCAGGGCATCCGGCAAGGGAACGCCGGCGACTTCCAGGGGGCCATCGCAAGCTTCAAACGGATCATCGTACTGAGTCCGAAGAACAAGTTCGCGTGGTTCAACCTTGGCGTGATCGCCCAGACGCAATCCCACAAGGACGAGGCGATCAAGGATTACGACCAGGCCTTGGTAGCCGACCCCAAATTCACTTCCGCCATGTACAACAAGGCGATCCTGCTCGAATCCTCCAATGTGGACTCCGCGATCGGCCTGTACCGGCAGATTCTCACGATCAATAAGACAGCCTCCAGCTCCTACCTGCGGCTCGGCCTGCTACTGGACCAGAAGGGCGACCACGCCGGTGCGACGGACAACTTCCGGTCCGCGATCGCCCTTGACGCTTCGCTGATCAGTGCGGTCCCGTCGAGCTACCAGGCCAAGGTGCGAGGTCAGTGACGTGAGGCCGCCCCGGGTCACCGTTTTCACGCCGAGCAACCGCACGCGGTTCCTCGACGAATGCCTGGAAAGCCTGCTGGCCCAGACGTACCAAGACTGGGAGTGGGTCGTCCTGCTCAACCAAGGCATGCGCTGGCGGCCGGAGCGCGACGACCCTCGGGTACGGGTCGTCATGGACGACAACGTAGCCGGAGTTGGCGCCGCGAAGCGGCGGAGTTGTGCCGAGGCGGCCGGCGAGATCCTGCTGGAATTCGATCACGACGACCTACTCACGCCGGACTGCCTCGCCGAGGTTGTGGATGCCTTCGACGCTCACCCCGAGGTCGGGTTCGTCTACTCCGACTTCGCACAGATAGGCCCGGACCGTAGCCGCAACGACAGCCGCTTCAACGAGTCGTACGGCTGGGTCTACCGCGAGGAGACGGTGGCCGGCCACGAGGTGCTGGTGTGCGAGGCGATGCCGCCGACACCGCACAACGTGAGCTACATCTGGTACGCGCCCAACCACGTCCGCGCGTTTCGCCGGGAACTCTACGAGAAGGTCGGCGGGTACGACGAGACACTGACCGTCGCCGACGACCACGACCTGATGTGCCGGCTGTACCAGGTGACAGAGTTCCACCACATCCGCCGTTGCCTGTATCTACAGCGGATGCACACGGCCAACACTCAGTTCGACCCGCAGACCAACGCCAAAATCCAGGAGTTGACCGTCCAGATCTACAACCGCAACGTGCAACTCAACGCGCTGGCGTGGGCGAAGCGTCGCGGCCTTTCGGCGCTGTACATGGGCGTCACACCCGACAAGCCAGAGGGCTTTACGGACCTGGACCGGGTCGACGCACCCGGGATCGACATCGCCGCTGACCTGGCGGAGGGCATCAAGCTGCCCGACAACAGCGTCGGAGTCGTCCACGCGGTCGACTTCCTGCAGCACCTACCCGACAAGGTTGCGCTCTTCAACGAGTTGTACCGGGTCCTCGCCCCGAACGGCATGCTGCTGTCCTCCACACCCAGTACGGACGGCCGGGGTGCGTTCCAGGATCCGTCGCATGTGGCCTTCTACAACGAAAACTCCTTCTGGTACTTCACGGATCGCAAGTTCGCCCGCTACGTACCTTCGATCCGCTGCCGGTTCCAGGTGTCCCGGATGGGGACTCAGTTCCCAACCGACTGGCACAAGACGCACCAGATCAGTTATGTGTCCGCGAACCTCATCGCGATCAAGGATGACGTCCGCAACGGGGGCCCGCTGAACATCTGAGCGGCACAGCCGTTGATCCGCCGGCCCGGCAGCAACGCCTGGGGCTGGTGCAATTGCAGCGTCCGCCGATGAACCGATACCTGGTCGGGTTCGTCGCACCGGGTGAGTTGGCGGCGCCGCAGAGGGGTGGACGCGAGATGGGCACGGATATCTCCTTTGGCCGATTACTGCGCATGCGCCGGCGGGCACTGGATCTGACGCAGGAGGCGCTGGCGCGCCAGGTCGGGTACTCCGTCATCACCATCCGGAAGGTCGAGTCCGACGAGCGGCGCCCGTCGCGCCAACTCGTGGTACGCGCCCTGGTGCTGCGCGGTGATGCGTCGCTGCTTGTGTCCACAGTGGTCAAACCGATCGGACTCACCGAGTCGGCCGGCATGGCACCGGATCGACGAGCAGCGGTACGGTACGCGACCGGTACGCCGCCTACTACTTGGAGCTGGCCGAAACCTCCAGCGCCCGTACCGCACTACACCCTGCCCGATCGGGCGCGGGTTTAGTGGTTGGCTCGACTCAGGTAAATGCAACCGGAAAGACTGGCGGTCACTTTCGCGGACCATACCGGGGCCGGTATTTCGCAATACCGAGGGACGTATTCGTCAGCGCTTAATGTGAGCGTCCGGCGCGCCGGAGCGGTCCTTTACCACACATCGGATCGGTCGTCCAATCGAGCGGGCCGATCTCCTGATCCATCAAATCTTCATATGGGTACTTGTCAGTTTCACCGGCCCGGGCCAGCGGATACGTGCCCGGGCCCTATGCGACCCGACATGACACGTATCGAAGCGACGGAAGCATAAATGTCCGAGTTTGCATTTCGTCGAACGGTCCCTTGACCAATGTCACAGGAAAGTCCGAGACTTCGACTCACGTCGTTCTACGAATAGGCTTCGCAGTGGCCTCACGGGGTTAGGGGATAGGAACCTGCGCGGTTCCTAGCCTTATGCCTCGACGTTTACACGGGCACTGCCTGTCGTCGTTCCCGCCGCTGCTTTTGGAGTCCCGGATGCTACGTCCACGGTTCCGCGCGCCCTCATTCGCCCCAGTCATCTCCGCCGGCCGGTCTCTGATCACAGATGCCGGCCGCTTTGCTGACCGGGCGCGGCACTCTCTCATTCGGACACTGCACCGCGCCCGGGCGCACCCCTCGCCGGTGCTGGCCGCGGTCGCGGCCCTGGCCCTGGTGGTATCGCTTCTGGCGGCAGGTTACGTGCGGCACGGGGCCGCCACCGGTTCGCACAAGCAGGCGAACGCGGCTGCCCCGCCGGGACACAAAGCGCCGCCGATCAAGGTCGGTCCGGTGCCCGAGCGCAGCACGGCCACCTCGACGACGCGTCGCAACAAGGACGGCTCGTTCACCACGACGGTATACAGCCAGGCGGTGAACTACCGGGCCGCGGACGGCAGCTACCGGGCGATCGACACCCGGCTGTACCCGACCAAGGCCAACGGGTACGCGTGGCGCAGCGGGGGAAACAGCTTCGAGGCGAATTTCAAGTCCACAATGGACTCTGGGTACACCGGCCTGAAGGTTGGTAGCCAGGTGTTCACGGTTACCGCGGTCGGCGCGGCGCACGCGACGGCGACCGCGCAGGGATCCCAGGTCACCTACCGGAACGCGTTCCCGGGTGCCGACCTGACCGATACGGTGACCGCCTCCGGGGTCAAGGAGATCATCGACCTGGCCGGAGCCGACTCGCCCACGAGCTACACCTTCCGCATCGCGGCGCCGAGCAAGGGTCCGGGCCTGCGCCTGTCGCGGCAGCAGGACGGCGGGTACCGGGTGCTGGCGCCCGAAATCGCGGGTGGCGGGTTCACGCTGGCGGCCCCGGTGGCGTGGCAGCAGGGTGGCCAGCCCGATCGGGCGGCCAAGCCGGCGCTGCGGGCCAGTACCGCGGGGCGGGACGTGGTGGTCACGCTGTCGTTGGACGCCGGATGGTTGCGGGCGGCGGGGCGCCAGTTCCCGGTCCACCTGGATCCCACGATCACCCTCAACCCGTTCGACGTGGCCAGCTTCCAGGCATCGGGCTCGTCCCAGCCGCTCGGGTCCAGTACGCACCTGTACATCGGCTCGGACCAGAAGGCCACCTGGCGCACCACCCTCGACTTCAGCCAGGTCAGGAACAACCTGCCCGCCGACGCGCTGGTGACGAGCGCGTCGTTGGGCATGTACTACGACGGCACCTGCGTGATGGGGGGCAGCGGCTGCGGCAAGAACCAGTACGTGATGGACGTACACCGGATGACGACGTACTGGAGCGGGTGGGGACAGACCACCAGTGACCAGATCGCCTTCGACAGCACGGCAGTCAGCTCCTACACGCTGGCCGCCGGCGCGCCGGTGGGTTGGATGACCTGGCCGGTGACGAGCCTGGTGCAGGGCTGGCTGTCCGGGGCGTACGCGAACCAGGGCCTGTTGGTCAAGCAGCACACCGAGGCGTTGGGTACGAGCGGGCCGGCGCCGATCGGCCCGACCGACTTTTACAACTTCTCATTCCCGGGTGATGACAAGAAACCGAAGCTGGACGTCACCTACACCGAGGACGGTGGCGTGCTGGCGGTACCCGACACCCTGCACGCCAACGGCGCGGACCTGTCCTGGAGCCAGTACACCGGGCTGACCAGCGGGGCCGCCTTCGACCGGTACGAGGTACACCGCTCGACCGGTTCGGCCGCCTTCACGCCCAGCGCGAGCACGCTGGTAGCCACGATCCGGGACCAGTCGGTGACCACGTACCGGGACACGACGGCGTCGGCGGGCGGCACCTTCACGTACCGAATCGTCACCAACGGCGTGGCGTCGTACCCGCGCACCGTCACCCTGCCCGCCGCCGGCCAGGCACGTAAGACGCTGCAGCCGGACATCACCATTGGCAGCGACAACCGCGCCACCGGGCTGGGCGACACGACCTATCTCAACCAGAACGACTCCGCCGACTACTGCCGTGGGCAGGAGGATTACACCTACGTCGGTCCCGGGGAGCGCACCCTGGTGCGCTTCGACCTGCGAGACATCCCGGCCGGCGCGACGATCTCCTCGGCCACCGCGTCGCTGTACGAGACGGGTACGCCGTCCACGCCGGTGACGGTCGAGGTGGATCCGGTGACCCGACCGTGGCAGGACGATACAGCGTCCACATGCGACGGTGCCACCTGGACCCAGGCGGGAAGCGGCCAGCCGTGGACGGCGGCGGGCGGCGACTTCGACACCACCGCCGCGTCGACGCTGACGTTCAGCACCGGAAACGCGTGGCAGGACTACCCGATGACCGGCCTGGTGCAGAGCTGGGTCAACGGCACCGTACCCAACGACGGCTTCGAGCTGCGCAGTACCGATACGGGCGGCAGCCAGCTGTGGTACTACAGCGACGACAACTCGTCCTTCCCGCCGGCGCGCCCCAAGCTGAGCGTGGTCTACTCGGACGGCAGCCGGGCGCAGGCGCCGACGGTGTCGATGGCGGCACCGGCGGCGGGGGCCACGGTCGGCGGGTCGGCGGTATCGCTGACCGCGGCGGCGGCCGATGACGGGCGTGTGGCACGGGTGGAGTTCCTGGTCGACGGCGCGGTGGTGGGTTCGGCGACCGCGGCGCCATGGCGCGTGTCGTGGAACTCGGCCACGGTGGGCAGCGGCTCGCATTCGGTGACGGCACGGGCGACCGACGACGCGGGGAACGTGACCACCTCGGCGGCGCTGCCGGTGACGGTGGACAACGCCGGGGTTCCGTCGGTGTCGTTGACCGCGCCGGCGAGCGGGGCGACCGTATCGGGAACGACGACGGTGTCGGCCTCGGCGGCGGCCGCGGGGACCAAGACGGTGGCGAGCGTGGCGTTCCTGGTCGACGGGGTGCAGGTTGGTACACCGGACACCACGGCGCCGTACTCGGTCGCGTGGAACACGCTCGACCCGCTGGCGCCCGGGTTCAACGGGACCCACCAGGTGACCGCGGCGGTCACCGACTCCTTGGGACAGACGACGGTCAGCCCGGTCAGCACGGTGACGGTGAACAACACCGGTACGACCGCGTTCAACGCCGGGTTCACGCTGAACAACCCGACCGATACGACGGATGACCTGTTCCCGCAGGCGATGGCGGAGAACACGACCACAAGCACGGTGCAGGATCCGTCCGCGGGCTCGACGAACCCGGACGGGACGAGCGGCGGGAGCCTGGGCCGGTCACTGTCCAGTGCCCCGGTCGACGACGGTGGAGCGCCACCGGCGTCCTGCCCGGACAACGCGTACTGCCCGACGGTGAACGTGACGAACACCAGCGGTACGACCTGGAGCGGCAGCACCGCACAGGTGTGGTACCGGTGGTACGCGGACAACGGCGCCATCATGTTCGAGGGCAAGTCCACCGCGGCGTTCCCGGGTACGTTCGCGCCCAACGCCAGCCAGGCGTTCCCGTTGACGATCTACCCGCCGGCCCTGCCGCCGAACGTGCAGCAGGGTACCTTCCGGCTGCGCATCGACGTCTTCGATCCGGCGACGAGCACGTGGTTCTCGGCGAAGGGCAACGCGCCGCTGGACAACCCCGTCATCGTGAACAAGGCCCTGTCCACGAAGCTCGGG
>JBPYFB010000485.1:0-23103 GCA_051986465.1 Rugosimonospora sp. | reverse complement strand
CTCCCCGGCACCGAAGCCCGGCTGCGCTGGTGGTCCGCACTGACCGGACTCGACCTCGTGCACCTGGGCACCGACGCGGACGCCGACGAGATCAAGGACACCGCGCGCACCCAGCCGCTGCTGGTGGCCGCCGCGCTGGCCGCCGCCGAGCACCTGCCCATGTACGACGCGGGTCTGGTCGCCGGGCACAGCGTCGGGGAACTGGCGGCCGCCGCGCTCGCCGGGGTACTCACCCCGGAGGCGGCGGTCACGCTCGCCGGGGTGCGTGGCCGGGAGATGGCCGCGGCCTGCGCGCTGGAGCCGACCGGCATGGCGGCGGTACTCGGTGGGGACCCGGACGAGGTGCTCGCCGCGATCGAGGACGCCAGCCTGTACGCCGCCAACCGCAACGGCGCGGGGCAGGTCGTCGCCGCCGGGCTGAGCGAGAACCTGGAGAAGCTCGCCGCCGCTCCGCCCGCGAAGGCCCGCGTCATCACGCTCAAGGTCGCCGGGGCGTTCCACACGCCGTACATGGAGCCCGCCGAGCGCGTACTGTCCACTCTGGCCGGTGGCATCTCCCCCGCCGACCCGGCGAAGATCCTACTGTCCAACCTGGACGGTACGGCGGTGACGGCCGGGCGCGACCTGCTGCACCGGCTGGTCCGCCAGGTGACCGTCTCGGTGCGCTGGGACCTGTGCATGGAGACGATGGCGCACGTCGGAGTGACCGCGATCGTCGAGCTGCCACCGGCCGGTACCCTCGCCGGGCTGGCCAAGCGGGCGCTGCCCGGTGTTGAGATCGTCAGCGTGAACACGCCGGACGACCTCGCCGCCGCCCGCGATCTGTTCGCGCGGCACGGCGTGGCGCCGAGTGCCGAGCCCACCCCCCAGTTCCGCGTGGTAGTCGCCGCCGCAGCCGGCAACTTCCTGCCAGCCAACGGCCTCGGCGAGGGCGACGAGGTGCGGGCCGGCCAGCTCATCGGCCAGGTGACCACCAGGCAGGGCGCGGTCGACGTGACCGCGCACGAGTCCGGGGTGCTCACCGAATGGCTCGCCCACCTCGAAGACCCGGTCGCACCGGGCCAGCCGCTCGCCCGCATCGGAGGACACCTGTGACCGCTGGTTCCAAAATCATTGCTGTCGGCCATTACCAACCGGCGCGGGTACTGACCAATGACGACCTCGCCGTGATGGTCGATACCAGCGATGAGTGGATCCGTGACCGCGTTGGCATCGTGACCCGCCGCATCGCGGACAGCGAAACGGTCGCGGACATGGCCACCGCGGCGGCCGACAAGGCCCTCGCCAACTCCGGCCTCACCGCCTCCGACATCGACCTGGTCGCGGTCGCCACCTGCTCCTCGATCGACCGCTGCCCCAACGTCGCCAGCCGGGTCGCCGCGAAGCTCGGCATCACCGCACCGGCGGCGTACGACCTCAACACCGCCTGCTCGGGTTACGAGTACGCACTGGCCACAGTGGACCACGCGATCCGCGCGGGAGCGGCGCACAACGCGATCGTCATTGGCGCCGAGAAGCTCTCGGACATCACCGACTGGACCGACCGCAGCTCGTGCGTGCTGTTCGGGGACGGCGCGGGTGCGGCCGTGGTCACCGGCGTGGCCGAGGGCGAGCAGCCGGGGATCGGCCCCGTGCTGTGGGGCTCCGCGCCGGACCGCGGCGACGTGCTCACCATCGAGGGCTGGCGGCCGCACATCGTGCAGAACGGCCAGGCGGTGTTCCGCTGGGCGACCGGCCAGTTGCCGGCGCTCGCCGAACGCGCCTGCGCCGCCGCCGGCATCAAGCCGCAGGAGCTCGCCGCGTTCGTACCGCACCAGGCCAACCTGCGCATCATCGAGCCGCTGGCACGCAAGCTCGGCCTCACCGACACGGTGGTGGCCAAGGACATCGTCGAGTCCGGCAACACGTCGGCGGCGAGCGTACCGCTGGCCCTGTCAAAGCTGGTGGAGCGCCGGGAGGTGCCTTCGGGCGCGCCGGTGCTGCTGTTCGGCTTCGGCGGCGGCCTCACCTATGCCGGGCAGGTCGTGCGCTGCCCGTGACAATGCCCCACCGTGACAGTCCCAACGATGAGAGGAACACGATTCCCATGACGACTCGCGACGAGATCACCGCCGGCCTCGCCGAGATCCTCGAGGAGGTCGCCGGTGTGAACCCCGACGACGTCGCCGAGGGCAAGTCCTTCACCGACGACCTGGACGTCGACTCGCTGTCGATGGTCGAGGTCGTGGTGGCGGCCGAGGAGAAGTTCGGCGTCAAGATCCCCGACGACGAGGTACAGAACCTGAAGACGGTCGGCGACGCCGTCTCCTACATCCAGAAGGCTTCCGCGTGACTTCTCCCGACGTACTCGTCACCGGTATCGGCGCGACCACACCGCTGGGTGGGGACGCGGCGAGCACCTGGGAGGCGATGGTCGCGGGCCGCTCCGGGGTGACTGTGCTCACCCAGGAGTGGGCCGCGGCGCTCCCGGTACGCATCGCGGCGCAGCTCGTGGTCGAACCCTCCGAGGTGCTCGACCGGGTGAAGCTCCGCCGGCTGGACCGGGCCGAGGCGACCGCGCTGATCGCCGCGCGCGAGGCGTGGGCCGACGCCGCCCTTGCCGACTCCGGGCTCGACCCGGAGCGCATCGCCGTGGTGGTGGGCACCGGTATCGGCGGCGCGCAGACCCTGCTCGCCCAGGACGATCTGCTGGAGGCGTCCGGGCCGCGCAAGGTGAGCCCGCACACGGTACCGATGCTGATGCCCAACGGGCCGGCCGCCTGGGTCGGGCTGGAGGTGGGCGCCCGCGCCGGAGTGCACTCCCCGGCCAGCGCCTGCGCGACCGGCGCCGAGGCGATCGCCTGGGGGCTGGACATCATCCGCTCCGGCCGGGCCGATGTCGTGGTGGCCGGCGGTACCGAGGCGGTCATCCACCCGCTGCCGATCGCCGGGTTCGCCGCGATGCGCGCGATGTCCACCCGCAACGACGATCCGGAGCGCGCCTCCCGCCCGTTCGACAAGGGGCGGGACGGCTTCGTGCTCGGCGAGGGCGCGGGCATCGTCGTGCTCGAGCGCGCCGATCACGCGCGGGCCCGGGGCGCGAAGGCGTACGCCCACCTTGCCGGCGCGGCCATGACCTCTGACGGGTTCGACATCGTGCAGCCCGACCCGGAGGGGCGTGGCGTGGTGCGGGCCATCCGTGCGGCACTGCGCGACGCTGGACTAGAGCCCTCCGACGTCGTACACATCAACGCGCACGCGACCTCGACGCCGGTTGGCGACATGGCGGAGATCGCGGCGCTGCGCCAGGCGGTCGGTACGCACCCCGTGGTGACCTCCACCAAGTCGATGCATGGCCACATGCTCGGCGCCGCCGGTGCCGTTGAGTCGATCGCGGCGATCCTCGCGGTCCACCACGGCGTGGTACCGCCGACGATCAACCTGGACGACCCCGATGAGGGGCTCGACCTCGACGTGGCCGCACACAAGGCGCGCCACATGGAGATCCCCGTCGCGCTGAACGACGCGTTCGGCTTCGGCGGCCACAACGCCGTCCTCGCGTTTACCCGCACCTGACCGGTCCGCCGCAACCGTTGGAGGATAACGTGACCACCACTTCCGTCAGTACGGACGAGTCCACTGCGGACTACCGCGACCCCGAGCTGCGCCTGCGTACCCTGTTCGACCGGGGCTCGCTGCGCCTGCTCGTACCGCGCGACGACTCCGGCGTCCTGTACGCACGGGGCGAGATCGAGGGCACGCCGGTCATCGCGTACGCCTCGGACGGTACGAGGATGGGTGGCGCGATGGGCATCGAGGGGTGCCGGCACATCGTGGACGCGATCGATACAGCGGTACGGGAGCGGGTACCGGTACTCGCGCTGTGGCACTGCGGCGGCGCGCGGCTCGGCGAGGGTGTGGTCGCCCTCGACGGGGTGGGCCAGATCTTCGCGGCGATGGTACGGGCCTCCGGGCGGGTACCGCAGATCTCTGTGGTGCTCGGGCCGGCGGCGGGTGGCGCGGCGTACGGGCCGGCGCTCACCGACATCGTCATCATGAGCGGCGCCGGGCGCATCTTCGTGACCGGTCCCGAGGTGGTCCGCAGCGTCACCGGCGAGCAGGTCGACATGGAGCGGCTGGGCGGCCCGGAGCCGCACGGCCGGCGCTCCGGCGTGGTGCACGTGACCACAAAGGACGACGAGTCTGCGTTCGCTGAGGCGCGGCGGCTGGCCGCCCTGCTCGGCCACCAGGGTCGGTTCTCACCGGCCGACGTGACCGACGCGACCGACCTGTCCAGCCTGCTGCCCGCCGAGGCGGCCCGCGCCTACGACGTGAAGCCGCTCGTCAAGGCGCTGCTGGACGAGCCGGGCGTGGAGTTGCACGCCAAGTGGGCGCCGAACATCGTGACGACGCTGGGGCGCTTCGCCGGCCGTACCATCGGCGTGATCGCGAACAACCCGATGCGGCTGGGCGGCTGCCTCGACGCGGCCTCCGCGGAGAAGGCGGCGCGCTTCGTGCGGATGTGCGACTCGCTGGGCGTACCGCTGGTGATCCTCGTGGACGTGCCCGGGTACCTGCCCGGCGTGGGCCAGGAGTGGGACGGCGTGGTACGCCGCGGCGCGAAGCTGCTGCACGCCTTCGCCGAGGCGGTGGTGCCCCGGGTGACGCTGGTGACCCGCAAGGCGTACGGCGGCGCGTACATCGCGATGAACTCCCGCGCGCTGGGCGCGACGGCCGTGTACGCGTGGCCGAACGTGGAGATCGCGGTCATGGGTGCCAGCGCGGCCGTGAACATCCTGCACCGCAAGAAGCTCGCCGCGGCCCCGCCGGACCAGCGCGAGGCGCTGCGTGCGCAACTGATCGAGGACCAGGCCAAGGTCGCTGGCGGCGTGCAGCGCGCGCTGGAGATCGGCGTGGTCGACGACATCATCAAGCCGACCGAGACGCGCCGGCGCATCGCCGAGGCTCTGTCCAACGCCCCGGCCGCCCGAGGCGCCCACGGCAACATCCCGCTGTAGTACAACGAGCCGCAATTTCATTGAAGTTGCGGCCTTGGACAGCCCCCAACCCCGCAACTTCAATGAAGTTGCGGGGATCTTGGGTTTGTCAGGGGGCTTGGGGGTCATCCCACCTGGGTGAGCCAGGTGACTGGGGCGCCGTCGCCGGCGTACCGGTACGGTTCGAGCTCCGCGTCCCACGCCGTACCCAGCGCCCGGTCCAGCGCATGCGCCAGCCCTTCGGGGCCGCGCGCCGAGGCGATCAGCGCGCGCAGCCGATCCTCGCCGATCATCAGGTCCCCGTTGGCGCTCATCGTCGCGCTGAACAGCCCGCGCCCCGGTACGTACATGAAGCGCTCCCCGTCCACGCCCGGGCTCGGCTCCTCGGTCACCTCGAAGCGGATCATGGGCCACTGGCGCAGCGCGGCGGCGAGCTCGGCGCCGGTACCCTCGCGCCCCTTCCAACTGCACTCCGCACGGCGGGCGCCCGGCTCTACAGGCTGAGCGGTCCAGTGCAGGCTTACCGGCGCGGCGAGGACACGCGCAATCGCCCACTCGACGTGTGCGCACACGGCGAGTGGGGTCGAGTGGACGTACACGACGCCACGCGTTGGCACAGCTGACCTCCCCCGGGATCTCCAGGTGCGTCTTCCCCTACGACCTGAAGGAATGGGGTTTACGGCTGTGCGCTGCCCTCGGTTATAAGTTCCGATGTTCATGATGCCTGGGTGAATCAAGGCGCGCCAGAGATAGCCGAAATTGGCGCCGAAAGGTTCGGCCGAGCAGCCGGGTCGGCGGAGGCCAGTCGGGATGAGTAGACTGGTTGGACCGCAGACCATTCCGCATTCCAAGGAGTCCCTCGCGTGGCGAGCAACACCTCGAAGACCGCGCGCGCATCCGTCCGCGCCGGGCAGGCCGGAGCGGCCGCCGGTGCGCAGAGCGTGCTGGGCGAGTTCAAGTACGTCATCCCGCTCAACCACGGCAAGCACGCATACGTGCGCAACCTCACCAACGGCAAGACGGTGCACCTGAAGACCGACTCCGACGCGTTCGCCGAGGAGATCCGGGTGCTGGCCGGCGCCGGGCACGGCGCGAAGGTGCGCGCCGAACTGGTCGCCCTCGCGTCAGCCCACCCGGGCGACGGCTGGGACGCGACCGAGAAGCGCCTGGTCGAGGCGGGCGTCTTCGGGTCCTGAGCAGCGTACCGTCGGGGCCCTCACACCGGGCTGGGTGTGAGGGCCCCGACGTGCGTGGGTGAAGTACCGTTGCCCGATGGGCGCGATATCGGACTGGCTCGGCACGCTCCCGCCGCTTCTGCTCTACGTGATGGTCGCCGTCGTGATCGGCGTGGAGAGCATGGGCATACCGCTCCCCGGGGAGATCGCCCTTGTGACGGCGTCGCTCGCCGCGGCGGCCGGTAACGGCAACATCTGGTGGGTCGCGGTGGCGGGCAGCGTGGGGGCGATCGTCGGCGACTCCTGCGGCTACCTGATCGGCCGCCGGGGCGGCCGGTCCCTGCTGGAGCGGCTCGGCCGGCGCTTTCCGCGCCATTTCGGCCCATCCCACCTGAAGAGCGCGGAGCGCGCCTTCGACCGTTGGGGGGTGTGGGCCATCTTCTTCGGGCGCTTCGTCGCGCTGCTGCGTATCGCGGCCGGCCCGCTCGCCGGCGCCCTGCGCGTGCCGTACCCCAAGTTCCTCGTCGCCAACGCGAGCGGCGGCATCGTCTGGGCCGGCGGTACCGCGGTCGCCGTCTACTACGCCGGCAAGGCCGCGGAGCACTGGTTGCAGGACTTCTCGTGGATCGCGCTCGCGGTCGCCGTGGTCCTCGGCCTCGCCACCACCCTGTTCCTGCGCCATCGAGCCAAGCGCCACCGCCATGAGCAAACCGAGGAGCCCGAATCGGAGGCCGAGGCGGCCCAGCCACCAGTCGAGGTGGGCTGATTGAACACATCCGCCGCTGCCGAGGAGATCGCCGCGGAGCAGCGCCATGTCGACATCGTGTACGCCCGCCTGGAGGTCATCAAGAAGGAGGCGCGCGAGGTCGAGGACGCCGGGTACCGCATCGCCCGGGTCGGCAACTACGGCGCGCTGGTGGAGCGGGACGCGATGGTGTTCCACGCGGCGCGCCGGCGCCGGATGCTCGACGCCGAGCACGACGGGCTGGTCTTCGGCCGGCTGGACCTGCAGGGCGGAGAGGTGCGCCACATCGGCCGGATCGGCCTGCGCGACGCCCAGGCGCACGCGCTCGTCATCGACTGGCGGGCACCGGCCGCCGCGCCCTTCTACCGGGCGACGCCGGTCGACCCGATGGGCGTCATCCGGCGGCGCATCATCCAGTCCTCCGGTGAACGGGTCACCGGCGTCGAGGACGACCTGCTCGACCCGGCCGCCGCCCCGCCGGAGCTACGCGTCATCGGGGACGGTGCGCTGGTCGCCACGCTCGCCCGGGCCACCGGTACCGGCATGCGCGACATCGTCGCCACCATCCAGAAGGAGCAGGACGAGGCGATCCGCTCCCCCGCGCTCGGCGTCACCGTGGTGCGCGGCGGTCCGGGTACCGGCAAGACGGCGGTCGCGCTGCACCGCGCCGCGTACCTGCTCTACTCCGACCGGCAGCGCTTCGCGGGCGGCGGCGTACTCGTCGTCGGACCCTCGCCGGTCTTCGTCAACTACATCAGCCGGGTACTGCCGTCACTGGGCGAGGACGAGGTGACGCTGCGGTCGCTCGGCGGGTTGGTACCCGGTACCGAGAGCACCCGGCACGATCCGGAAGAGGCCGCCCGCGTGAAGGGCTCGCTGCGGATGGCGCGGGTACTGTCCCGGGCGGTACGCGACACGACGCCCGACTCCCCCACCGAACTGCGCCTGCTGTACCGGGGCACGCTGCTGCGACTGTCCACAAAGGATCTGAACCGGCTGCGCCAGACCACGCTGGGCAATGGGGCCAAGCGCAACGCGGTACGGGCCAAGGCGGCCGGGTACCTGCTCGACGCGCTGTGGCGCCAAGCGGTGTCGCTGCTGGGCGAGGTGGCGACCCCGGCGCGCGAGGAGTTCGCCTCCGACGTGGCCGAGCGGCGCGAGTTCATCGCGTTCATGCGCGGCTGGTGGCCCCGGTTGCGCCCGCTGGACGTACTGCGCTGGCTGGGCGACCCGCGGCAGTTGCGCCGGCACGCGCACGGGTTGCTCGACGGGGCGGAGGTCGAGGCGGTCGCCCGGACGCTGCGCTCGCTGGATCCCGAGAAGCCCGAGCCGAGCGTGGCGGATGTGGCGCTGCTCGACGAGCTGGACGAGTTGCTCGGCGCGGCGCCGGCGCCGGTACGCAAGCCGGCCGACCCGTACGTCGTGCGGGGGGTCCGGGAGGTCACCACGTACGCGGACCGGATCGCGGCCGCGCGTAGGGTCGCGATCGAGCGTCCGGCGGACTACCGGGAGTACGCGCACATCGTCGTCGACGAGGCGCAGGACGTGTCGCCGATGCAGTGGCGCATGATCGGCCGGCGCGGCCGGTACGCGAGCTGGACGATCGTCGGCGATCCGGCGCAGTCCGCGTTCACCGGCGACCCGGCGGAGACCGCCCGGGCGCGCGAGGCGGCGCTGGGCGGCCGGCGGCGCAGCGACTACGTGCTGACGACGAACTACCGCAACTCCAAGGAGATCTTCGAGGTCGCCGCCGGGGTGGTACGCCGCAGCGAGCCCGACGCGGAGCTGCCCGTGGCGGTACGGGAGACCGGGGTCGCGCCGCGCCATGTGGTGACCGGGGACCTCGCGGCGGCGGTACGGGAGGAGACGGCGGCACTGCTCGACGCGGTCGAGGGTACCGTCGGTGTGGTCGCCAGCCAGAGCACGCGCGACACGGTACGGGGTTGGCTGGCCGGGACCGCCGGGGAGGCGGGCGCGCGGCTACAGGTGGTGACGAGCCTCGAGGCCAAGGGCATGGAGTACGACGGGGTACTCGTGGTGGAGCCGTCGGCCATCGTGGCGGAGTCGCCGTCTGGTGTGCGTACCCTCTATGTGGCCCTGTCCCGGGCGACGCAGCGACTGTCCACAGTGGCCACCGACGACTCCTGGCGCTGATACCTGAACCGTAATCCCGCGAATCGCGGCCGGCCGTGGCAGGATCAAGAGATGCAACGTCGACGACTCGGCCGCACGGGCCACGATTCGAGCGTCGCCATCCTCGGCGGCGCCGCCTTCTGGGACACGACTGTGGACGCGGTGGAGCGGGCCTTCGAGCGCGCCGTGGCGGCGGGCGTCAACCATCTGGACATCGCGCCGCAGTACGGGATGGCCGAGGACCTCGCCGGTGCGGTATTGCCCAGGTACCGCGAACACATGTTCGTCGCCTGCAAGACGCAGCAGCGCACCGCCGACGACGCGCGCGCCGAGCTGGAGCGCTCCCTCACCAAGCTGCGCACCGACTACTTCGACCTGTACCAGCTGCACGCCGTCGTCAGCGACCAGGAGCTCGAGGCGGTGCTCGCGCCGGGCGGGGCCGGCGAGACGCTGCGCCGCGCGAAGGAGGAGGGGCTGGTGCGCGCGATCGGCATCACCGGCCACTTCCAGGAGGTGCCGCGGCTGTTCCGCACCGCCGTGGAGCGCCTCGACCTCGACACGGTGATGCTCCCGGTCAACCCGCCGATGCTGGCGCTGCCGGAGTACCGCTCGAACTTCGAGGCGCTGCTCGACCTGGCGCTGGAACGCGACCTCGGCGTGATGGCCATCAAGGCGGTGGCGCGCGGGCCTTGGCGTACGGCGGAGCACACCGCGACGACGTGGTACGAACCGCACCGCGATCCAGCCGCGATCCGGGACGGGGTGCGCTTCGCGCTGTCCTTCCCGATCACCGGCTTCGCCATGCCGGGCGACCTGTCGCTGCACGAGGCGGCCCTGGCGGCCGCGAACGAGTTCACGCCCATGCCAAAGGCCGACATCGAGGAGCGGATCGCCGCGGCCGACCAGGCCGACGCCCTCGTATCCTCGTGAGCTTCGCGCGCCCCTTTCTGCCCGACGACGACCGGGCGCGCGAGCTACTGGCGCTGCTGGGCACCGAGCCGGTCGACGCCGAGGACATCCTGCGCGCCCGGCCGCGCCCCGGCACGCCGGATTGGCAGTTGCTGGAGCAGCGGTACGGCGAGCTCGTCGCCGGGATGGACGGCGCGCTGAAGCTACTGCCGTGGCACGCGGAGCCCGGCGACCAGTTGTACCCGTGGCTGTACCTGGCGGCGGTACCGGCGGCGCGCGCCAACCACGAAAGGCGTGGCGTACCCGACGACGTGTCCTGGGCCACGCTACGTGACTTCGGCCGGCACACGTCGCTGTGCCGGCGCATGTACGGGCACGCCGGACTGGATGCACCGGGCTGGCCGGCGCTGCACTTCCGCGGCACGCTCTTCGAACTGGGCCGGTTGCAGTACGAGCGGTCGGTGCGACCCGACGGCGTCACCCGCATCCTCGACCTGCACATCCCGGAGAGCGGATCGCTGTCGCCGGAGCTCGTCGACGACTCGCTCCAGCAGGCCCACGCGTTCTTCCCCAAGTACTTCCGCGAGGAGCGCTACGAGGCCGCGTTCTGCACCTCGTGGCTGCTGGACGAACAACTCGCCGAGTACCTGCCGGCGTCGTCGAACATCGTCGCGTTCCAGCGCCGCTTCCACCTCGTCGACGAGGAGGCCCGCGCCCCGGTCGTCGAGGACAGCGCCCGCGAGGCGAGCGCCCGCGCGGGCGACGCGGCGGTGGCGGAGTTCGTGTTCCGCCGCCGCCGCGCGTTGCCGCTGGACGAGGAGGTCCTCGCGTCCCTACCGCAGGAGACGAGCCTGCAGCGGGCGATCGTCACGCACCTGCGCCGGGGGCGCCATTGGCGCTGGCGCACCGGCTGGTTCGAGTGGTGAGTCAGGTGAGTTCGAGTGGTGAGTCGGCTGCGTCAGCCTGAGTGGCGACTCAGCGGAGCGCGTCGGTCGCCGAGGGCTCCTGCGGGCGTTGCTGTTCGGGTGCGCGCGCCGGCGAGCCAAACAGGCCGAGGAGACCGGAGACGTAGAGCACGCGGTGCACATAGGCGGTGGGGTTCGTCACCAACAGTCGTACGTTGCTCGCCGCGGCGGCGTGGTAGCACGCCACGAGCGCGCCGATGCCGACGGAGTCGATGAAGCTGACACCGGCGAGGTCAACTCTGATCGATCGCGGGCGTGACGTGGCCAACATCCCGCTGACCGAGTCCCTGATTTCGTGCGCGTTGTCCGAGTCGATCTCCCCCGCGGGGGTGATCTGGACCGTGCCATCGGCGTCGGATCGTACGGTGAGCGACAGAGTGGACATCGAACCTCCAGGTCGACCGCTGACTGTCAAGACGCGCAGCACACGGTCGACGTTGCCTCCGAGGTTGTGCAGAAACGACGGGTCTTACCTAAGCGCGTACTTTTCTACCACGTTGGGACAGGTACCCGCTCGGCTAGACACTGCGGGCACGTCATTTACGAACATGACATGACTAGGCGACATTCGCGTCACGCTCACCGCCTAACGTAGTGGGCAGCGATCAGTACAGGGGTGTGGCTGGTCGTGTCGCGCAAGCGACGGTGTACGTTCCGGGGGCGGCGTGGACGGGTCGCCCCCGGACGGCACCACCCCTGCTGGTACCACCGGATGTGCGTACCGGAGCGGGCCGAGCCTCATCCATTGAAACCGGGCCTTGGCGGGTCGTCAACCGGACGGCGTGGGCAGAGCGTGACGATCCCCACGATGCGCCATACCCCGGTGACCAGGCTCTCGTCACATGAGGTTCTTAGGCTTTGACACTCTGTTCACCATCCGGACAGTCTGCAGGGTAATCCGCTACGGGACCTGGGGTGTCCGGCGTAGCCGGTCCGGTAGGCTCTGCGACCGTGGATTTACCCGCCATCAGGAAGGGACGGTACCGCCTTCTCCTGGCCGTACTCGCCGCCGCGCTGATGGTGCTCGCCGGTCCTGCCTCCGCCGGCCTCGCCGACCCGGTCAACCCGGACGGTCCAGCCAACACGCTCGAGGGACAGTTGACCGAGATCGGCCGCCAGCTCACGGACGCACAGGACCGGATGGCCGCCGCAGAGCACCAGCAGGTCGTGCTCAAAGCCCAGGTCGTCGCCGCACAGATGGAAATGCAGCGGCTACTCGCGACGATTGGCGGGATCGCCAACGCCGAGTACCGCACGGGCGGCGCCGCGACTCTCAACGCTCTGCTAGGCGCGTCGTCCCCGGCGGACTTCATGCGCCGGGCCACCGCCCTGCACGAGATCGCCCAGAGCCAGAACGCGGAACTCGTCGAGTTCCGCCGGGTGCAGGCCGACTTCACCGCCAAGAAGAACGCGTTGGACCAGCAGATCGCGATCGCCCAGGCGCAGGCGGCCAAGTTGAATCAGCAGAAGCAGGCGGCCCTGAAAATCCTCAACCACGCCTCCGGCGGTCCGTCCGGCGTGGTGATCGCCGCGGCCACCGCGGATCCGGCGCCGCGCAACTCGGACGGCAGCTTCCCGGCGCAGAGTTGCAACCAGAACGACCCCACCACGAGCGGCTGCCTGACGGCGCGCACGCTGCACGCGTACCAACAGGTCAAGAAGGCCGGGTTCAACCACTTCGTATCGTGCTGGCGCCAGCAGTCCTGGGGCGAGCACCCGAAGGGGCGAGCCTGTGACTGGGCCGCGGCGCCGGGCGGGTTCGAAGGTACCGCCACCGGCGCCAACCGCGACTACGGCAACCGGCTGGCGGGGTGGCTGATCGGCAACGCCGACCGGCTCGGCGTGCTCTACGTCATCTGGTTCAAAGAGATCTGGTTGCCCGGCGTCGGCTGGCACGCATATACGACGGAGGGCGGGAATCCGTCCGGCTGGCATACGAACCACGTGCACATGTCGATCCGCTAAATCGTCCATCGTGGACGATCCGGACCGGCCGGTGTACCCGGTGGGCTGCCGCGCGGGACGGTCGGCGTAGGCCGAGCCAGGCGAGCAGGCCGATCGGGATCACCAGCCAGCAGGAGAGCAGCCGGTACCCGAGCACCACGGCGGCCGCGGGTACCTGGCCGGCGCCGGCCGATACGAGGGCGGCGAGCAGGCTCGTCTCCACCAGCCCGATACCGCCGGGCGTGACGGGCACCTGCCGTACCACCTGAACCGCGAGGTACGCGGTGCTCAGGGTGAGCATGCCGAGCGGCAGGCGCAGCGCGTGCGCGACCGCGACGAGGCAGATCAGGTCGGCCAGCCAGTTCAACGCGGCCAGCGCCACGGCCGCGTACCAGTGCCCGCGCGGTACCGCCCGGGCCTCGCGCAGCGCCTGCCCGGCGGCGGCCCACGCCCGGGCGAGCGGCGAGCGCCCGGTCGCAGCCTCCCGGGCCGACGGAAGCGGCCGCGCTACGTCGGCTTGCGCTACGGCGGCCTGCGGTACGGCGGCCCGGCGGCGCGCCGCGCGCGACATGAGTACCGCCACTGCGGCGACGACGAACACCCCGCCGGCCTCGACGAGCAGGCCCGAGACGGACAGCGGCGCGATCCCGGGCAGTACGCGGCGCAGCAGGTCCGGCGCTGCCGAGCCCAGCGCCCCGGTCGCGTACATGGTGAACAGGCCGATCGTTGAGGCGACGCCGGACAGCACGGTGACCGTGGTGGCCGCGCTGCGGCTCGCCCCGCGCGCCCGGAACTCGGTGTACGCGAAGCCGGCCGAGACGGCCGAGCCCGCCGGCACCGCGTAGGTGATGGCGGAGCGACTGTAGGTCAGCGCGACCGCGCGCGGCTGTGACATCCGCACGCCGAAGGCGCGCAGCAGTTGGCGCTGCTGCCGGGCGAACATGTCCATCGAGACGATCTCCGCGAGGACCGCGACGGCGAGCCAGACCGGGTTGGCGGCGTGCAGCGCGTCGACGATCGCCGCCGGTCGCGGCAGCCGGGTACGCAGGACGAGGACGGCGACGGCCACAAGGACGGCGGGCAGGCCCAGGCGAAGCCAGCGCGAGGCGAGAAGCCTCGCCATAATTTGCTCACCCATGACCATCAGCCCCCGCTTGATAGTTCGTATCACACGTATTATCAACCTGGCGCTGGTCGGCCGGTAGTACGGTGAGATCGGCGACACAGCAGGGAGCAGCCATGGCCGTGAGCAAGGCCACCGAGCGGGATGAGCTCGTCGGACGCGTCATCGACGCGCAATGGTGCCTACGCCGGACCCTCGCCCGGGGCGGCGCCGCGCCCCTGCTCGACCTCAACCTCACCATGCAGCAGACCAAGGCACTGCTCGTGCTGTCGCTGCACGACAACGCGATGCCAGGGCGGGCGCTCGCCAGCCACCTCGGGGCCACCCTGGCGACCCTCACCGGCATCGTGGACCGTCTCGTCACCCAGGGCCTCGTCACGCGCCGCGAAGACCCCGAGGACCGGCGGGTACGCCTCGTCGAGCTGACCGACCGGGGCCGCTCGCTCGTGGAGACCGTACGGGACTCCGGCCTGGAACAGATGCGCCGGCTGCTGCGCCGGCTCGACGACGAGTCCCTGTCCGCGATGGAGCTGGTGCTGCGCCGGCTGCGCGAGGCCGCCGAGGAAGAGGCCGCGGAGCAGGGCAACGGTGGCCGCTGCTGCTGACCCAGGCGCGGCGTGGGTGGTCGCCGGGGCTCCCGGTGCCGGTAAGACCACCGTCGCGCGCATGCTTCTGGAGCGGCTGGTACCCGTACCCGCGCTGCTCGACAAGGACACAATGTACGGACCGTTCGTGGCGGCCACCCTGCGTACGGCGCAGCGGCCGGCGGGCGAGCGCGAGGGCCCCTGGTACGACGAGCACATCAAGGTGCACGAGTACGCGGGAATCACCGCGACCGCGCGGGAGATCCGCCAGGCGGGCTGCCCCGTCCTGCTGTCCGGACCGTTCACCACCCAGATCCACGACGCGGGCGCCTGGTACGAGTGGGTACGCGAGCTGGGCGGGGAGCCTGTACACCTGGTGTGGGTACGCACCGACCGGGAGACGCTGCGCGCCCGGCTCATCGCCCGCGGGCTGGACCGCGACGCCGAGAAGCTGGCCCGGTTCGACGAGTTCGTCGCGTCGATGCGGCTTTCCGAGCCGCCGCCCGTACCACACTTCGAAGTAGATAATCGAGCCTTCCGTCGCGAACCGCGGCCGTGATGTCATGGAGGTCTCCGCTGCCTGGGGAGGTCTCGCGAAGTGGCCAGCGTCGCCGAACTCAAGGCGGCTATCGACGCCGCGATCCAGCAGATCACCGAGGGCCAGGCCGCGCTGCGGACCGCCAGCGAGCAGCTCGCCGAGGCGCAGCAGAGCCTGGCGGCAGCATTGGAGGGCAGCGGCCACGAGGCGGTCGGCGCCGCGCACGCCGCGCTCAGCCAGGCCGCGACCGACCTTGAGGACTGCCTGACCGCCACTCTCGCCGCGGTCGAACAGGCGCAGACCTACGTCGCCACCTTATAAGGGGCGGCGGCCATGTCTCTGATCGAGGAGCTCGGCGCACAGCTCCACGCCGCCGCCGACGAGCTACCCCTGGGCCTGGTCACCGCCGCGACCGAGCGACTGCGGGTGGGCATGGAGCTGTTGCAGTGGGTACGGCAGGAGTCGGTCCACGAGGTCGGCGTGGGCCAGCTCGCCAACGCCACCGAACAGCTCGAAGCGGCGGCACTCGCGCTTCGCGGCGCGCAGGATTCGCTCGCCGCCTACCTCGCGGCGCTCGGCCTGCCCTACGACGCCGCGCCGACGCCCGACGCGAGCTGGCGGCGGGGCCTGCGGCCACCCGCCCCGCCACCGTCCACATCAGACACTCAGCCGGACGCGACACCGCTCGGGCGGTGGTGGACGGAGCGGGTCGACCAGGTCACCGACCACGGCACGGCCGGCGAACCGGTCGACGAGCGGGGTGCCCCGACCGACCCGGCCGACCTGCTGCGCCGGGTCGCGCGGCCGGTACGCGCGGGCGACCGCGAGCGGTTACGCGCGGAGCTGCGCCGGGTGGGCGCGCCGGTCGGATTGGGCCTGTCCGCAATCAGCCCGCCGGTCGCCCGGCACCTCGCCACCGACCTGCTCGGCCACGAACCGGCCGCGGCGGACCTGCCGGAGCTGACCAAGCGCACCCAGGAGCCGGTACGCGCGCTGCTGCCCGGCGTACCCGACGAGCTGCTGCCGGCGCTGCTGGCACGGGTCTGCCGGGTACCGCCACCCGACGGCGGGTCCGACCGGCCCCCGCCGCATCCGGCCGACCCGGCGGTCACCTGGGCCGTTCTCGTCGGCGTGCTGCTACACCGGCTGGGGCGCGACCCGGACAGCCTGCGCGACGCGGAGCAACCGGATGGCTGAACCGCGCGAGCACCTCGTCGTCGGCGTGCGTACGGATCTGGGCCGGGCCAGGGCGGCGGCGCGCGCACAGCTCGCCGAGGCGCAGGAGCGGCTGCGGGCGGCTGCGGCACGGCTCGCCGCGGCGCGCCGGTCGGCACAGCGGGTACCGGACCAGGCCGCGGCGGCACGTGACGTGCGACTGGCCGAGGCGGCGCAGGCGCACGCGGCCGCGATCGCGCAGGCCACCCGGCTCGCCGCCGAGGCTGCCCGGCAGTACGCACCGGGAGCGGCGAGCGCGCCCTGGTCCGCCTTCCGGCCCGCGCCGGTACCGCGCGCCCAGGCGCCCGGCCCGCTGCGCGTCGGCGAGGTACGGCTGCCCGGTGGTACGCCGGTGCCGGTACTGGTGCCGTTGCTGGACCGGGCACACCTCGCCGTCACCGGTACCGGTCGGGGCGCGGACGGCGTGATCGCCGCGCTGCTGCTGCGCGCGCTCGCCGGTACGGACCCGGGGCGAGTGGTCCTGGCCGGGTACGACCCCGAACAGCTGGGCGGCGGGCTGGCCGGGTTCGCCCCGCTCGCCGGCCGCCAGTTGCTCACGTTCGTCGGGCCGGGCGGCCTGACCGGCTTGCTGGACAACCTCGTCGACCACATCAGGCGGATCAACGAGACGGTGCTCGCCGGCTCGTACGCATCGCTGCGCGAGATGGCCGCCGCGACCGGGCGCCGGCCGGAGCCGTGGCGGATCGCGGTGCTGCTCGGCGACGAAGAGCCGACCCGGCACGAGCGCGCCCAGTTGGAGCGGATCCTGCGTACCGGCGTCGCCTGCGGCGTACACCTGGTGGTGCGCGGCATCCCGGTACCCGAGACGTCCACTATGGAGGTTGTCCGGCTGGACGGTCCACACGCGACGGTGCGCGGGTACGGTTCGCTGCCGGTACACCTGGATCCGCCGCCGGCCGAACTGGTGAGCGAGGTGTGCCGGGACATCGCGGAGCGGGTCGCTTCCGGGCCGGCGCCCGCGGCCTTCGCCGACCTGCTGCCCGCCCAGTGGTGGACGGAGTCCTCGGCGGCGGGCCTGACCGCACCGGTGGGCGAAGGGCTCGACGGTCGGCTGGTCACGGTGACCCTCGGCGACTACCCGCCGCACGCGCTCATCGGCGGCCCGTCCGGCACCGGCAAGACCAACCTCATCTACGCCTGGCTCGCCGGGCTCACCACCCGCTACTCCCCCGACGAGCTGGAGCTGTACCTGCTCGACTTCAAGGAGGGCGTGTCGTTCGCCCGGTACGCGCCCGGGCACGTGGACCGTACCTGGCTGCCGCACGTGCGCCTGGTCGGCGTCAACGTCAACACCGACCGGGAGTTCGGCCTGGCGCTGCTGCGCTTCCTCGGCGGCGCACTGCGCGAGCGGGCCGCGGCGGCCAAGCGGCACGAGGTGAGCACGCTCGCCGAACTGCGCGCCGCGGATCCCGACGGCCGCTGGCCGCGCATCGTGGCCGTGGTGGACGAGTTCCAGGTGCTGCTGTCCGGGCGCGACGGGCTGACCGCGGAGGCCGTCACGCTGCTGGAGGACCTCGCCCGGCGCGGCCGGTCGCAGGGCATCCATCTCGTCCTCGCCAGCCAGGACGTGTCCGGCATCGAGGCGCTGTGGGGGCGGGGCGGGCTGATCGCGCAGTTCACCCTGCGGGTGGCGCTGCCCAAGGCGCGCCGGATCCTGCCCGATACCAACCCCGCGGCCCAGGAGATCGCGCGCCACCAGGCCGTCGTCAACGCCGACTCCGGCGCACCAGGGGCCAATCAGGTGGTACGGGTACCGGCGGCGAGCGACCGTCCGATGTGGAGTGAGCTGCAGCAGGCGCTGTGGCGGCGCCGCACACCGGGTACGCTCCCGCCCCGCCTCTTCGACGGCGACGCGGTACCCCGCCTGGAAGAGGCGCCCGAGTTGGACGCCCTGCACCCGGGCGCGGACGACCCGGTCGCCCTGCTCGGTGCCGCCATCGACGTCGCCGCCCGGTCGGCCCGCATCCGGCTGCGCCGCTCCCCCGGCCGCAACCTCGCCGTGCTGGGTACCCGCGTCGAGGAGGCGTGCGCGGTACTCGCCGCCGCGGCCACCTCGCTCGCCCGCCAGTACCCGCCCGGCGAGGCCGCGTTCGCCATCGCCTGCCTGGATCCCGACGCCGAGCCCGCCGCGCGCGAGCTGGCCGCCGCGCTGCCGCTGCACGCCGAGACGATCGAGCCGGACGCGCTCGGCGACCTGCTCGAACTGTCCACAGTAGAGCTCGGTCGGCGTACCCGCTTCCTCGTGCTGTACGCCGTGGACGCGGCCGGTACCCGGCTGGGCGCGAAGGGGCGCGAGCAACTGCGCCGGATCCTCCACAATGGACCGGAGCAGCGCACGCACGTACTCGGCTGGTGGCGCTCGGTGGCGAGGCTGCGCGAGGACCTCGGCGGTATCGGCGCGCGGCTGGACTGCATCGGCGCCTGGGTCGCGCTCGACGTACACGGCGGCGACCTCGCCCCGCTGTACCCGCAGCCGGGCGGCCCGGCCTGGTACCCGCGCCCCTGGCGAGCGCTGGTGTTCGACCGTTCCGAGCAGCGCAGCGCCGAGGTGATGATCCCCTATGCCTGAGTCCTATGTGGAGCTTGTGGGCCGGCTCGTGGCGATCAAGGACGACCTGGCCCGCGACGAGGCGGCGGCGCACGCGTGGTACGCCGCGCAGTGCGACGCGGCCACCGAGGCGGTACGGGTGGCCAGTGCCGAGGTGGAGCAGGCGTCCCGGGAGGTGGCCGCCGCCCGGCAGGCGGTGGAGCGGGTCGACGTCGCGGCCCGGTACCTGTGGGGCGACCTCGGCAACCGGCTGAGCTGGCGGGCGGCGAAGCGGCGCGGACCGGTACCCGGCCCGGACGCCGACGACCGCGAAGGCGGTACCGACGCTGACCGACTGATCAGTCAGGTGCGCGCCCGGCTCGCCGCGGCACCGGTCGTGCAGGTGCTCGCCCCGTGGGCGTACCCGCTCGCCGCCCTCTTCGGCGCGGCCTGCGCCGCCGCACTGACCCGGCTGGCCCTGGCGCTGGGCGGGCCGAGCTGGGCGCGGCTGGCCCTGTTGGCCGCCGCGCCCCTGCTCGGCCTGGTACCCACGCGCCTGCTGGCCCGCGCCCAGCGCTCCGGCCTCGACGCCTGGTCGGTCGTGCTGACCGTCGGCGCCGGCCTGCTCACCACCGGCGCCCTCCTGCTCTATCGCTAGGTGCGTCAGTCCACCGTGGACACTGCCCAGACCGTGGTATCGGTGGGCACCTTGCCGTCCGCGGTGAGCGGTCCGCTCGCGATCCGCACCTGGTAGCCGTCCGGCAGCGTCACCGGTTCCGCGCCGAGGTTCGCTACCACGAGCACCCCGCCGTTGCGGAAGGACACCGCGTCCTCGCCCAGGTCGACCCAGGCCAGCGAGCCCTTACCCAGCTGCAGTTCCCGGCGCGCGGCCAGCGCCTCCCGGTACGTCTCGTAGGTCGAGCCGGCCACCGCGCGCTGGCGGTCCAGCGCGTACTCGGCCCAGATCGCCGGCTGCGGCAGCCAGCTCGCTGGTCCGGGGCCGAACCCGTACGAGGGCGCGTCCGAGACCCAGGGCAGCGGCACCCGGCAGCCGTCCCGCCCGCGTACCAGATGGCCGGAGCGGTGCCAGGTCGGGTCCTGCCGAGTCTCGTCGGGCAGCCAGACGTCCTCCGGCAACCCGAGCTCCTCGCCTTGGTAGAGATAGGTGGCGCCGGGCAGGCCGAGGATCATCAGGCTCGCCGCACGGGCCCGGCGCAGGCCCAGCGCCAGGTCCGGCTGGGTGTCGTCGATGCCGATGCCGTTGGGCAGCACCTCCTCCGGCGGATACCCCAGGCGGGTGGCGTGCCGGATCACGTCGTGGTTGGAGAGCACCCAGGTGGTCGGCGCGCCAACGGAATCGGCCGCGCGCAGCGAGTTGGCGATCGCGCCGCGCTGGTTGGCGGCGGCCCACTGCGTGCGCAGGTACACGAAGTTGAACGCCTGGTGCATCTCGTCGGGGCGGATGTAGCGCACCAGCCGCTCCGCCGGGGCGACCCACGCCTCCGCGACCAGGATCCGGTCGCCCGGGTACTGGTCGAGGATCTTCCGCCAGCTCTGGAAGATCTCGTGTACCCCGTCCTGGTCCCACATCGGACCGCTGCGCAGCCCCTCCTCCTCGGTGGAGGTCGGGATCTGCGATGCGTCCCACTCGGGCAGCCCGGGCGCCTTGACGAGGCCGTGTGCCACATCGACACGGAAACCGTCCACGCCGCGGTCCAGCCAGTACCGCAGGATGTCCTCGAACTCCGCGCGTACCTCGTCGTTGTCCCAGTTCAGATCGGGCTGCCCGGAGTCGAACAGGTGCAGGTACCACTGCCCGTCCGGTACCCGCGTCCAGGCCTGCCCGCTGAACACGGACAGCCAGTTGTTGGGCGGCTGCTCGCCGTTGGGTCCGCGCCCGTCGCGGAACATGTATCGCGCGCGCTCCGGGCTGCCCGGCGGCGCGGCCAGCGCCGCCTGGAACCACGGGTGCTGGTCCGAGGTGTGGTTGGGCACCAGGTCGACGATGATCCGCACGCCGCGCTCGTGTGCCCGCGCGATCAGCGTCTCCGCGTCGGCGAGCGAGCCGAAGATGGGGTCCACGTCGCGGTAGTCCGAGACGTCGTAACCGGCGTCGGCCTGGGGCGAGCGGAAGAATGGCGACAGCCACACCGCGTCCACGCCGAGCTCCGCCAGGTAGTCAAGGCGGTCGATCACCCCCGGCAGGTCGCCGATCCCGTCGCCGTTCGAGTCGGCGAACGACCGCGGATACACCTGATAGATGACGGCGTGCCGCCACCAGGGTGCGGTGCTCGGGTCGGCGGGGTGGATTGTCTGCTCGGTTGCACTCATACGTCGATCGCTCCGCTCGTTCCTATCCGCCGGCGCATCGCGCCGGCGCTCTTGCGCGGTGGTGCGGTGGATTCCCGCACCACGAGTCTGGTCGGCAACAGCAGAGGCTCGGTAGCCGGCGGCGCCGGGCGGCCCAGCAACGACTGCAGCAGCGTGGTCGCGGCCAGGCGGCCCTGCTCCGCCGCCGGCTGCGCGACGGTGGTCAGGCCGAGGGCGGCGGCCAGGTCGTGGTCGTCGATGCCGATGACGCTCACATCGTCGGGTACCCGCAAGCGCGCGGCTCGCAGCGCACGCATCGCGCCGAACGCCATCTCGTCGCACGCGGCCACGATGGCCGTGGGTGGCCGGCCGCGGCGCAACAACTCCCCGGTCGCCCACTCGCCGCCCGCGACGCTGAACTCGGCCTCCATGTCGAGCGCCGGGTCGAACCGGACGCCGGCCGCGGCCAGCGCCTCCCGGAAGCCCCGGCTCCGGTCGCCGTGCGCGGTGAAGGCGAGTTCGTCGCGCGCGTCGCCGGAGATGTACGCGATCCGCTCGTGGCCGAGGGACAGCAGGTGCTCGGTCGCGGTACGGGCGGCGGCGACGTCATCGATGCGTACGCCCGGCCAGCCGGGTACCGGCGTTCCTGAACTGATCGTCACGCCGGGCACCTTGAGCCCGGCCACGGTGGCGATGTCCTCATCCTGCAGCGGCGTGGAGATGAGCATGACCCCGTCCACGCGCTTCTGCAGGGCCTCGCCGGTGAACAGCCACCGGCGCCGCTCTTCACGCCCACCCAGGTTGTACAGGAGCACGTCCATACCGGCCTGGTACAGCGACTCCTCGGCGGCCTCCACCACGGTCGCGAAGAACCAGCGGGTGATGCGTACGCCGATCATCCCGACGCAGCCGGTACGCCCGCCGGCCAGGCGGGACGCGCTGGGCGACGCGACGTACCCGAGCGCGGCGGCCGCGTTGGCGACGCGGGTGCGGGTCTCCTCCGCGACCACGGGCAGGCCCCGCAGGGCCCGCGATACGGTCGCGGTGGAGACACCCGCCAACTTCGCCACGTCGTCGATCTTCGCCATGATCCGAGCCGTTCAGCTCGCGACCACCTGTTCCGTGTCCGGTATCACCCCTTGACCGAACCGGCCAGCAGGCCACGCACGAAGTACCGCTGCAGCGAGAAGAACACGATCAACGGGATCACCATCGAGACGAACGCGCCCGCCGTCAGCAGCTCCCAGTTGCGGCCGAACGACCCGGCCAGCTGGGCCAGGCGCACAGTGAGCGGGGAGACGGCGTCGCCGGAGGTGAACGTCAGCGCGACCAGCAGGTCGTTCCAGACCCAGAGGAACTGGAAGATCGCGAACGAGGCCAGCGCCGGCGCCGCGAGCGGCAGCACGATGCTGCGGAACGTCTTGAAGTGGTTGGCCCCGTCCACTTGTGCCGCCTCCATCACGTCCTTGGGTAGCTGCGCGATGAAGTTGTGCAGCAGGAAGATGGCCAGCGGCATGGCGAACATGGTGTGCGACAGCCATACCGGCGCGTAGCTCGAACCGCCGGACAGGCCGAGGCCGCTGTACATCTTCAGCAGCGGGATCAACGCCATCTGCAGCGGTACCACCTGCAGCGCGAAGATCAAGAAGAACAGGAAGTCGCTGCCCCTGAACCGCACCCACGCCAGGGCGTACGCCGCCATCGCGGCGATCACCAGCGGGAAGATCGTTCCTGGGATCGTGATCGCGAGCGAGTTGACGAAGAACGGCATCAGGCCGCCGGTGCTACCGAAGCTGCTCTGGAACAGGATCGTGTGGTAGTTGTCGATCGTGAAGGCGGGGTGCGTGAAGACCGTCCACCATCCGCTGCTGTTCACGTCCTTCGCCGGCCGGAACGACGTGGCGAACAGGCCGAACGTCGGCAACGTCCAGAGGATCG
>JBPYFB010000484.1:0-4896 GCA_051986465.1 Rugosimonospora sp. | reverse complement strand
GGTCCTGGACCGGGAGATCCTCCTCGACGCGGTGCGCGCGGCGATCCTCGCGCCGTCCATGCACAACTCGCAGCCGTGGCGGTTCCGGCTGGCCGGCGACGGGCTGGAGATCTGGGCGGACCGCGGCCGGCAGCTGCCGGTGGCGGACCGGTCCGGCTGGGCGGTCGGCATCGCCTGCGGCGCCGCCGCGACCAACGCGCAGCTCGCGCTGGGCGCCGCCGGGGTCGGCACGCAGCTGCGGCTGCGACCCGAGCCGGGCCGCCCGGACCTGCTCGTCCGGCTGGTCGCGACCGCGCGCCGGCCGCCCACCCCGCGGGAGGTCGCGCTGTGCCGCGCGATCCCGGACCGGCACAGCAACCGGGAGCCGTTCACCGACAAGCCGGTACCGGCAGACGCGCGGGCCGCGCTGCGGGGCGCCGCCGCGGACCGGGGCGCCTGGCTGGAGCTGCTCGTGGGCCGGGTACCGCTGGCGCTGGTCGCCGAGATCACCGCGGCCGCGGACACGGTGCTGCGCGCCGACGAGACGTACCGGCGGGAGCTGGCCGAGTGGAGCGGGCGGGAGGCCGGCACCGGGCACGGCATCCCGCTGGCCGCCGCCGGGCTCGCCCCGGCCGGGCACGACCTGCTGGCGATGCGGGACTTCGGCGGTACCCGGCGACCGGAGCGGGACTTCGAGAGCGACCCGCTCGTGGCCGTCCTCGGCACGGCGGGGGACACGCCGTACGACCACCTCGTCGCGGGTGTCGCCCTGCAACAGGTGCTGCTGACCGCGACCGAGGCGGGCCTCGCCGCGTCCCTGCTGTCGCAACCCATCGAGGTACCGGCGGCGCGCGAGCAACTGCGCCTGGGACTGGGCAGGTACGGTTCGCCACAGATGCTTGCCCGCATCGGGTACGGCTGGCCGGCAACGGCGTCGCCCCGCCGTCCGGTGTCCGACGTGATCGTTGAGTAGGGGGTACTCATGACGGGCGTGATCCCGGACGTGCTGGAATCGCTGGCCCATCCCGACGACGGCGAGCTCGCCGCGCTGGACGCGTGGTGGCGGGCGAACAACTACCTGACCGTCGGCCAGATCTACCTGCAGGCCAATCCGCTGCTGCGCGAGCCGCTCGCCCCCGCCCACATCAAGCCGCGGCTGCTCGGGCACTGGGGCACCAGCCCGGGACTGTCCTTTGTGTACGCTCACGTGAGCCGGCTGATCCGGCACACCGGGCAGCAGGCCGTCTACCTCGCCGGTCCCGGGCACGGCGGACCCGCGCTGGTCGCCGCCGGCTACCTCGAAGGCACCTACAGCGAGATCTACCCCGCGGTGAGCCAGGACGAGGCCGGCATGCTCCGGTTGTTCCGGCAGTTCTCCGCACCCGGCGGGATACCCAGCCACGTGTCGGTCACCACGCCCGGCTCCATCCACGAGGGCGGCGAGCTGGGGTACGTGCTGGTGCACGCGTTCGGCGCGGTACTGGACAACCCCGACCTGCTCGCCGTCGCGGTGGTCGGGGACGGCGAGGCGGAGACCGGGCCGCTGGAGGGCTCGTGGAAGGGGATCTCCTTCGTCAACCCGACGCGCGACGGCGCGGTGCTGCCGATCCTGCACCTCAACGGCGCGAAGATCGGCGGGCCGACGGTACTGGCGCGCAAGGACCCGGCCGAGGTGCGGTCGCTGCTGACCGGGCACGGGTACGACCTGATCGAGGTGAGCGGCGACGACCTGCCCGGCATGCACCACCGGTTCGCCGCGGCGCTGGCCGAGGCGTGGGGCCGCATCCGCGCCATCCAGCACGAGGCGCGCGACGGGTCGTGGGACGGTACCCGGCCGCGCTGGCCGCTGATCGTGCTGCGTACCCCGAAGGGCTGGACCGGTCCGTCCGAAGTGGACGGTGTCAAGGTCGTCGGTACCTGGCGCGCACACCAGGTACCGCTGTCCGGGGTACGGGACAACCCGGCACACCTCGCGCTCCTGGAAGGCTGGCTGCGCTCGTACCGGCCCGAGGAGCTCTTCGACGCGACCGGCGCGCCGGCCGCCGCCGTACGCGACCTGGCGCCCCCCGGGGAGCTGCGGATGAGCGCCAGCCCACACGCCAACGGCGGCCTGCTCACCCGGGCACTCGACCTGCCGGACTTCCGCGAGTACGCCGTCGAGGTACCGCATCCGGCCAAGCTACGCGCCGAGTCGACCCGCCGGCTGGGCGAGTTGCTGCGCGACGTGTACGCCCGCAACCCGGACCGGTTCCGGCTGTTCTGCCCGGACGAGACCAACAGCAACCGGCTGGGCGCGGTCTTCGAGGTCTCCGACCGGGCCTTCGCCGAGCGGGTCACGCCCGAGGACGTGGCGATCGGCCGGGACGGTCGGGTCATGGAGGTGCTCTCCGAGCACAACTGCCACGGCTGGCTGGAGGGGTACACGCTGACCGGCCGGCACGGGCTGTTCGCGACGTACGAGGCGTTCGCCATGGTCAGCGCGTCGCAGACCGTACAGCACGGCAAGTGGCTGGTCGAGGCGCGGCACCTGCCGTGGCGGGCGCCGGTACCCAGCCTCAACGTGCTGCTCACCTCGACCGCGTGGCGCAATGACCACAACGGCTTCTCCCACCAGGGCCCCGGCCTCATCCAGACCGTACTGACCCAGCGCGGCGACGTGTCCCGCGTGTACCTGCCGCCGGACGCCAACTGCCTGCTGTCGGTCGCCGATCACTGCCTGCGGTCGCGGTCGTACATCAACCTCATCGTCATCGACAAGCAGCCGCAGTTGCAGTGGTTGACGATGGCGGAGGCGATCGCGCACTGCTCCACCGGGGCCGGCATCTGGGACTGGGCCGGCACCGACGACGGCAGCGCCGACCCCGACGTCGTGCTCGCCTGCGCCGGCGACGTGGTGACCATGGAGACCGTGGCCGCCGCGAGCATCCTGCGCGAGCGGCTGCCCAACCTGAGGGTGCGCGTGGTCAACGTGGTGGACCTCATGACGCTGGTACGCCCGAAGGACCACCCGCACGGCATGGACGCGACCCTGTTCACCGAGTTGTTCACCGACACGGTGGACGTGGTCTTCGCCTTCCACGGGTACCCCGGCGCCATCCACCACCTCGTGCACGGGCGGCCCGACGCGGACCGGTTCCACGTGCGCGGGTTCATCGAGGAGGGCACCACCACGACCCCGTTCGACATGACCGTGCGCAACCGGGCCTCCCGGTACCACCTCGTCATGGACGCCATCAACAACGCCGGCCGGGTCACCCAGGGCGCCACCGCGCTCAAGGCGTGGTGCGAGGCGAAGCTCGCCGAGCACCGGGCCTACGTCGTCGAGCACCTGGAGGACATGCCGGAGGTACGCGACTGGTCCCTGGAGGACTGGGCGCAGCCCGGCTAGCCCGGGCCGCGCCGCACGTCCGCGTCAGGCGGAGTAGCCGTGGTGTGCCATCCAGTTGGTGATGGCCGAGCTGCTCATCCAGTACGTGCCTGGGCCGAACATGCCAGACGAGTCGGCGACCTTGACGCTCCGGCCGTCCTCGCTGTACCCGACGACCGCGATGAAGTGACCACCGTCGAACTCGTGGGTGACGCCGGCCAGATCGGTCGCGGCACCCGCGATGTTCGCGACGACGCCGTACCCGCTGCTGATCGCGTGTACCACGTCCGCCTGGAACTGGGCCACCTGCGTGGCGCTGGCGCCCGGGCCCGGGATGGAGTGCGACTGGTAGAAGCCGGTGTGCACCAGGTCGTTGAGCGCCCGGGTGGTGTCGACGACCGAGTCGGTGCCGTTCTCAGTCGTGTGCAGCAGGCCCGCGAGGGCGTCCTGGCCGTAGCTGATTCCGTGCGCGCTGAGCGCCATGTGGGTCGCGGCCGGCGCGCAGTAGTAGTACGTCACCTGCAGCTGGAAGTCGAAGTCGAGCACCTTGCGGGACGGCGGCTTCGGTGCGGCCGGCTTCGGAGCCGCCGGCGTCGCCTTCGCGGGCGCCTTACCGGGCAGCCGCACGCTGTTGGTCGGCTGGGGGGTGAACCTCGACGCGTCGCCGGGGATCCCGGGGGCCGCGGCGTTGAGCACGGCCGACTGGCTGCCGAGGTAGGCGGCGGACACCGGCCGGCTCAGCATCGAGCCGGCGGCCGCCGCGGCGGCCATGGCGACGACCGGCACGAGTAGGCCGATCGCGCGCAGGCGGCGCAGCAGAGGGTGGTGGACAGGCTGGCGAAGGTGGCGCGGGGGCATGGGGGGACTCCAAGGCTGTACCGGGCCTGAGCCGGCGGTGCAGCGCGCAGGCGGGAGGACGCGCCCGACCGACCGTGGTAGCGGTCAGGGGCGCGCGGGTGCGCGGCGCGGTGCGGTGCGAGCGGTCAGGAAGAACGAAGGGCGTCGGCTGCTGCTCGGTGGGGCGGAGGTGTGCCACGGCACAGGGGGTGAAGCATGCGACGCTCCTTCCGGTACCGCCTACCGAGTTAGCTGACGGGTTCGGGCGGGAAAGATCGCCCTACCGCGGACGAGGTCCACGGATTCACCCCAGACGTGCTTGGGTCCCCGGCTCGTACGAGACGATTAAGCGGGTTCGCTCCGGGCCACCTGGTGATGGCTCACGGCAGGAACGAACGCGCCACGCTAACTGCTTCTTCTCGCTGGTGGCAACCCCTGCCAGCGCGAGATGTGGCCTGTGCCATAGGGTTTTCCCCCAGCCGGTCGATATCCGGACAAGGCGTACCTGACCGCTCAGCGCAGGATGCCGGTGTGGCCCAGCGAGTACCGGCCGGGCTGCGGCCATACGCACAGGCCGTGCGGCTCGGCGCCGACCCGGATGCGGTATACGAGGTGGCCGGTGGTCGTGTCGATCGCGTAAACCACCCCGTGGTAGCGGCCGGACAGCCACAGCAGCTTGCCGTCTTCGGACAGGCCGCCCATGTCGGGGCTGC
>JBPYFB010000483.1:0-4241 GCA_051986465.1 Rugosimonospora sp. | reverse complement strand
ATCCCCGGGCACCGCGTCCACCGGCCGCACGACCGCGGCCGTCGAGGTGGCCAGGAACGTGACGGGTCCGCTGCTGCTCAGCGTCGGTAGCGGTGTAGTCGTCACACGCCCCTGGGCCAGCTCGATCCGGACCACCGAGTAGGGCCCCCGGCCGAACAGCTCCCACACCGCGGTCACGCCGAGCAGCGGGTGACCCGCCCCCGACACCACCGGGGCACTCCCCACAGGGCTGGGCTCAGGTAGCGTCGACGGGCTCTTGGCGACTGGCGAGGGACTCGGTGACGGCGATGGCGCGGCGGCCGTACCGGATGAGGTGGTGATTCGGGTGATCACCGCGACCAGCACGACGGCCCCGAGCGCCAGCGGCAGTCCCAGGGTGCGCAGCCGGCTGCGCCCCCGCGGGCCCTCGCCACCGTCCGCCCGGCCACCGCCGATGACGAGGATGTCGGGCTGCTCGGGATCGCGCTCGGGGGTCACCACAACATGATGACGCCGCCAGACCTCACGCGGGTTCCCATGCATATAAGCCGGCTACAACCAACCGCGCTCGTCGGCGAGGCGGATCGCCTCTTGGCGGTTGCGGGAACCCGTCTTGGCGATCGCGGCGGACAGGTAGTTGCGGACCGTACCTTCGGAGAGCACCAGCGCGCGGGCGATGTCGGCGACGGTGGCGCCGCCCCGCGCGGCCACCAGCACGTCCCGCTCCCGGCCGGTCAGCGGGGACGGTCCGCTGGCGAGCGTCTGCGCGGCGAGCGCCGGATCCACCACCCGCTCGCCGCGCGCAACCCGGCGCACCGCATCCGCGAGCTGCTCCCCCGGCGCGTCCTTGACCACGAACCCGAGCGCGCCCGACTCCATCGCGCGGCGCAGGTAACCGGGGCGGCCGAACGCGGTCAGGATGATGACCCGGCAGGCGGGTACGGCGACGAGCAGCGCGGCCGCGGCGGCGATGCCGTCCACGCCGGGCATCTCCACGTCGAGCAGCGCCACGTCGGGCTTGCTGGCGAGGGCCGCGTCGACCACCTGGTCGCCGCGTCCAACCTGGGCGACCACCTGGAAGTCGTCCTCCAGGTCGAGCAGCGTGGCGAGTGCCGTGCGGACCAGGGTCTGGTCGTCGGCGAGCAGGAGCCGGATCACGTGCCGATTGTGTCAGTCCGTCAAGCGACCGGCTCTTGATGAACCGGCGCGAGCGGCAGAGACGGTACCGGTACGTGCACGCGCAGTCGCCAGCCGCGACCGTCGCCGCCGGCTGAGACCGTACCGCCGACCGCGGCGACCCGCTCGCGCATGCCGGTGAGGCCGGTACCCGCGCCGCCGTCCGCCGTGGCCGAGGCGCCGCGCCCGTCGTCGACGATCTCGAGGTACCCCTGGCCGAGCACGATCGCGCACTTGGTCGCCCGCGCGTGGCGTACCACGTTGGTGATGCCCTCCCGCACGATCCAGCCGAACAGCTCGGAGAGGGTCGGATCGACGATGTCGACGGAGCCGGGCAGCTCGGCCTCGACACCGGCGGCGCGCAGCACCTCACGTGCGGTGGCCAGTTCGTTGGCGAGGCTCAGGTCGCGCTGGCCCGAGACGGCGGCGCGCACGTCGGCGAGGGTACGCCGGGACAGCCGCTCCACCTCGCCGATCTCGGCGAGCGCCCGGTCGGCCTGCCCGCGCTCGGCCAGCCGCCGGGCCAGGCCGGCCTTGACGGTGATCGCGGTGAGCGAGTGGCCGAGCAGGTCGTGCAGGTCCCGGGCGATGCGGGTGCGCTCGTTCTCGGCGGCGAGCCGGGCCACCTCGGAGCGCGCCGCGGCAAGCTCCACATTGGACTGGATGACGCCGAAGAACGCCCACATCGCCAGTGCCACCAAGGGAATCGTGACGAGCCAGGTCGTCTGCACGCCGGTATGCCAGGAGGGCACGAGCGCCGGACCGAAGCCGGCGATGGCGGTCATCATCGCGATGATGGGCAGGGCCCTGCGGCGCCAGCGACCGACCGCGAGCACGCACAGGAAGATGCACATGACCGCGGCGTGCTCGTGAGCCAGCGGCAATGTCGCGAGCCAGATCGCCCACATGGCCAGGTACGCCACCGGCGGCCGCCGGCGCGCCCCCCACTGTTCAGCCAGTGCCATAAGATAGCCGACCGAGAACGCGAGGACGAGCGCGTACCCGACGGGGACGAGCCAACCGGTCTGGTAGTGGTGTACGCCGCTGGCGGGCTCCGCGAGGTACCCGAGCCAGGCGCCGGGAAAGACGTACCGCCGCCAGCCGGTACGCCACCACGGCCGGACCGGCTCGGGTCGCGCCTGCACTGGCGGCGGTGTCGTCATCGTGTCCTCACGCCTTTCCGGTGTCCCGCTGGAACGCCCGCGCGGCCAGCACCGCGAAGATGAGCGTCCAGATCGCGATCGTCATCCAGCCCCGGGGGCCCCAGTCGGCCCCTGTGTACGCCACGTGTCCGGCCTGCACCAACCAGTATGACGGCAGGGCTCGGGCGACATCAGCCATGAATCCGTGGCTGGCCAGCGGACCCCAGGTGCCGCCGAGCAGAGCGAAGAGCGCGGTGATGCCGCCCATCGCCGGGCCGACCGTCTCGGGGGTGAGCAGATGCCCGATCCAGATGCCCAGCGCGGCGAACGGGATGAGACCGATCAGCACGAGCGCGGTCATTTCGAACCAGCGGCCAGCGGGCAGCCGTACCCCGAGCGCGAGGCCGCACGCGTACAGCACCACGATGCTGAGGATGGCCATCATGTACCCGCCGAGCACCTTGGCGCGCAGGTACGCGCGAGCGGGCAGCGGAGTCAGCCGCAACTGGCGGTTCCAGCCGACCGTACGCTCCGCGGAGATCCGGGCGCCGGTCGAGACCATCGCAATCATGGTGCCCCAGCTCACCATGCCGGCGAGGTAGTACAGCGGGAACGGCAGGTCCCCGAGCTTCTGGTGCCGGTTGGGACCGGCGACGACCAGGAACAGGATCACCGGGAAGGCCAGCGAGAACAGCATGAACCGGGTGTTGCGCACCGCGCGCAGCAACTCGAAGCGCTGGTACGTCCAGGCTCCACGGGCGGACAGGGTGCTCATCGAACCGGCTCCTCGTAATCGGACTCGGCAACGTCGTCGCCGGTCAGGTGCAGGAAGGCTTGCTCCAGCGCGGCGCCGGCGATCTCGATGTCGCGCGCCTGCTCGTAGCGGGGCAGCAGGGCGCGGATCGCCGCGTCCGAGTCGACGCAGCTCAGCTCGACCATTTCGCCGTGGCGGTCGGCGTTGGTGACGCCGGGCAGGTCGCTCAGTTCGCGCAGGTCCACATTGGGCAGTGTGGCCCGGATGGTGCGGGTACCGACGGATGCCTTGATCTCCGTAGACGACCCGTCCGCGACCACCTTGCCGCGGGCCATCAGGATCACCCGGTCCGCGTACGCGTCCGCCTCTTCGAGGTAGTGGGTGGCGAAGATCACCGTCTTGCCGCGCGAGGCGAACTCGCGCATCGTCGTCCAGAAGGCGTGCCGCCCCTCGACGTCCATCGCCACCGTCGGCTCGTCGAGTACGAGTAGATCGGGGTTGCTGGCGAGCGCGACCGCGAAGCGTACCCGCTGGGTCTGGCCGCCGGAGAGCTTCTGGGTGCGCTGCTTCGCGAACGACGCGGCACCGGTGAGCTCCAGCACCTCGTCGACCGGCAGCGGGTTGGGATACAGGGCCGCCATCATGGTGACCAGTTCGCGTACGGTCAGGTCCCGAATGAGCGAACCGACCTGCAGCATGGCGCCGACCACGCCCCCGTTGACCGCGTCGCGCGGTGCCATGCCGAACAGTGACACGCTTCCGGCGTCCGGCCGCAGCAGGCCGAGCATCATGTCGATTGTGGTGGATTTCCCGGCCCCGTTCGGGCCGAGCAGCGCCACGGTCTCTCCTGGCGCTATGGCAATGTCCACGCCGCGCACGGCGCGTACCACGTCCTGCCCCGTGCGGTACGACTTCACCAGGCCGGTGAGGCGGATACCCGCGGGTAGGCTCGCAACATTCGTTGGCATGGGCATACTCTGCCCGACGAGCCCACCCGCGGGTCAGTGTCGTGGCTACACGACCTGGCCGTGACATTCGTCAGGTACCGGCCGCAGCGACGCCGGCCGCCGCTCGTTCAGTTGCAGCATCCGCGCGGCGGCGCGCAGCGCGGATGCCACAACGGGCGCACCGCGAGCCACGCGGGCATCGACCCGCCGTCGCTCCGGCTCGTCCATGTTGAGTAGCCTCCA
>JBPYFB010000482.1:0-11451 GCA_051986465.1 Rugosimonospora sp. | reverse complement strand
GGCAAGCGGTACGCCCTCCCGCACGCGCGGATCATGATGCACCAGCCGCACGGCGGCATGGGCGGTACGGCGAGCGAGATCCAGACGCAGGCGGAGCAGATCCTGCTCATGAAGCGGCAGCTCGCCGAGCTGATCAGCCAGCACAGCGGGCAGAGTGTCGAGCAGGTGGAGGCGGACTCCGACCGGGACCGCTGGTTCACCGCCGAGGAGGCCAAGGCGTACGGCCTCGTCGACAAGGTGATCCACTCGGCCCAACTGGTCGGGGCGTAAGCGGTCGAGTGCTGGCGGGTCAGTCGTGCGCGTACAGGCCCATCGTCAGGCCCTTGACGAACCAGATCCGTACCAGGCGGTACCGGGCACGCAGCAGGTTCTCCTTCGCGTCGCCGATACCGTCGAGCGGGTCGGGTTGGCTGCCGCGCCGGATGACCCACATGCGCGCCGGGTCGCCCGCCTGGTCGAGGCAGGCACGCAGGTCGGCGCACTCGGTGGCGGCCAGGTACCCGTTGGCCCGTGGCGGCACGGTCGCGAACACGTCGCGCGGGCGCCGGTCCGCCGGGACGTACCGGGCGACGATGTCGCGCGCCTCCCACGGCGCCGACTCCGTCAGCTTGTACGCGACGGCGTCGCCGGGGCGCTCGTTGGCGGCGATGACGCTACCGGCGGCGGCGCTCGCGGTCGGATGCCCGTCCGGGTTCCGGATGGAGTTCTCGGTCGGCCCGCCGAGCAGGGTGAGCACAAGCACAACCACCAGCGCGGGCAGCCGGGGCAGCCGCCCCAGCGCGAGCGCCGCCAGCAGCACCCAGGCGGGCACGACGAACAGCACGTACCGGGCGTAGAACAGCGGCTCGAACTGGCCGGCGACGGCGAGCACAGCCAGCGGTACCAGCGCCCACGTCGCCAGCAGCAGCACGTCCCGGGCGCCTGACCCGGACCGGCTCCGGCGCGTCATGCCGAGCAGCCCGAGCACCACGATCGCGCCGCCCGCCGTTCCGGAGACGAACAGCACATCCGAGGAGTTGAGCACGACGTGCAGGCTCGCCGGCGGGATCCAGGCGATCTGGCTGCGCTGCTGGTATCCGAGCCAGGCCAGCGGCAGCGCCGGCAGCACGCCGGCGCCGGCCCAGCCGGCCCACCGGGCGAGCCGCCTGCGCGCTCCACCGGAGTCGGGTCCCGCCGGCTTCCATACGACGACGGCATGCGCGAGCAGGAGCAGCAGGCCCATGATGTGGAACACGGCGAGCAGCGCGATGCACGCGGCGTACCCCAGCCCGGTGCCGGTCGTGGGGCGTTCCAGGAACCGGACGAGCAGCAGGCTCGCGGCGATGGCGAAGAGGATGGCGAACGCGTACGGGCGCGCCTCCTGGGCGAAGCGCGACGTGGTCGGCGTCAGCGCGAAGATCAACCCGGCGAGCAGGCCGATCCAGCGCCCGTACAGGCGGGTGCCCAGTACCGTCAGCAGGCCCGCCGCCACGGCCATCGCGACGACCGACGGCATCCGCAGCGCGGCCGCCGACGTACCGGCGACGGAGGCCCAGAGCTTCACGACGACGTAGTACGGCCCGACCACCGCGTCGACGTGGCCGAGCAGGTGGAACAGCGGGCCCCAGCCCATCTGTACCGCGCCCCAGGTGGCCAGTTCGTCGGCCCACAAGGACGGGCTGCCCACCTCGAACGCCCCGGCGGCGAGCATGATCAGGGCGGGCCACAACCAGTACGCGCGCACGGCGAAGGCGGCCAGGCGGGAGTCCAGCCGTGCCGTGCTGTTGCTCGGGGAAGGTACCGACGGAGGAAGCTCGCCGGTGTCGGCCAAAGCCATGGCTAGAGGATAGGGTTCGCCGGCTACGCTCCGCGTCCCGGTCCGCGCTACCCGCGACCCGATCATGGTCGTCCGGCTGGCAGTGCGTACCCGATGCCGTTACGCATCCGTACCGACCAGCCGGCCGGTACGAAGGACTGGCAGAGGTGGGCGGAGCTGACGCAGATGATCGCCTCCACGCTGTCCGGCCGGGCCGGGGCGATACCGGGCTGCAGCGAGCGCAGCGAGACCAGGTCGTCGCCGGGCAGCAGCAGCCACCAGGGGTACTCCCAGGTGTCGTAGCCCAGGACCAGGCCCACCCGGTGGGCACCGGCGGCGCGCACCGGGGCGGCCGCCCATTCGTAGTCGGCCAGCCACTGCGGCCGGCGCTGGAAGCGCGCCTGCATGTCGCTCACAACGAATACCGAATCGTGACCAAGGAGCCGGCGGGGCCAGCCGACGCCGACCGCGAGCCAGCCCGCGCAGCCGCTGGCGACGAGGGCCAACGCCGCCACCCACGCCGCACCCCGGGAGACGACCGCGGCGCGCCTGCCTCTCGCTGTGCTTCCCGTGGTGGCGGGCGCTCGGGCCTTTGCCAGGAGGGCGTCGAGCCACACTCCGGCCAGCGGGGCGCCGAGGACCAGCAGGAAGAGGATCAGGCGGTTGCCCCACGGCTGCCATTTGACGGTACCGACGAACAGCAGGAGCGCGACCCAGAACCCGACCGCGTACCCGCGGATCATGCCGGTGTTCCGGTTGCCCGGCCTGATCAGCAGCACGGCCGCGCCGAGCAGGACCACCGCCGCCTCGATCGGGAACGCGGCCTTGTCCTCGTCGGGCAGCCAGGCCCGGACCGGGAAGGTGGATTGGGAGAATGTGATCTTCGGATCGTTCGGGTCGACGTGCAGCGTGCGGGCGACGTGGTCGATGCCGGACGCCGCCGCGTCGTCAACCCGGCCGACCGGGGTCTGCAGTACGGTCTGCCCGATCCGCAGGGCGTTGACGAGCACCGCCGGCGGATCGTGGCGCTGCATGGCGATCTGGTCGCGTTCGATCGGCGGGCCGAGCGGGTTGTGGTACTCGGCGTACGCCCTGGCAAAGTACGGGCCGGCCACCACCACCGCGAGCGCGGCGACCACCGCCCCACCGCTCAGCGCCCGAGGTACCCCCCGGCGTATCTGGAGCCCGAGCCAGAGCACCAGCAGCGGCGCCGCGGCGAGGGCACCGGTGGCCTTCGTCAGCAGGATCAGGCCGGTGGCGGCGCCGAGGAGTACCGCGTCGCGCACGCGGGTACGCCGGCCCAGCTCGTCGAGGACGAGGGTGGCGAGGGCCGCGACCCAGGCCGCGACGACCAGATCCGTCTGGGTGCTCGTGGACTCCAGGGCGACCATCGGGGTGGTACCCACGACGAAGGCCGTGAGCAGCTGCGCCCGTACCGAGCCGCCGAACTGCCCCGCGACCCGCGAGGCGAGCAGCGCACAGGCCAGCCCCGCGCCCAACTGCAGCAGGTTGTACAGCGCGTCCCCGCCGGTGAGCAGGCGTACCTGCAGCAGCAGGTACTCGGCGCCCGGGGCCATCGCGAGCTGGCGGTCGATCGACGTCGGGTAGAAGGCGACGTCCCGCTGCACCACCCAGTGCTCGATCTTCGGCAGGTGGTACGTCTGCGAGTCGAAGTTGTTCGGCGGCGATACCACGGCGATGAGCAGCTCGCCGAGGATCTGTACGGCAAGCACGACCAGGATGATCCGCTCCGGCCAGCCCAGCGCGTCCCAGGTCGCCCGGATCCGGCGCACGACCGCGGGCCGGGGGGCGCGCCGGTACCGCAGGACCGCCGCCCCGAGCGCGGCCACCGTCGCCACCGACCAGATGACCACCAGTACCAGCGCGGTCAGGGCATGCAGCGCCGAGAGCAGCTCGACCAGTACGACCGCCCCGCCCGCGACGAGGACGGCCGCGCGCGCCAGGGCCAGCCGTACGGGTGCGAAGGCGGTACCGGCCGGCCTCACGAGGTATGCGACGCAGAGGTACGTCGCGACCGGGAGCAGGCCTAACGGTACGAGCATCGGGCGCGCATTCAGACCACACCGGCTGGCGAGAGCGCGGTGGCCTCCGTACTCGTCCGGGCGGGTACCCGCAGCACGGCCACCTCGCCGGCGACCAGCAGCAGCCACAGCGCGCCGTTGGTACCGCCCAGCATCCAGTCCTCGGTCGCGATCGTCGGTACCATCGCGATCGCCGCGACCAGGAACCAGGCCGGCGGTGCACGCCTGGGCCCCAGGTGCAGCAACAGCAGGACCAGGCCGATCAGGAACGCCACCGCGCCCAGCACGCCGCCCCGCCGGAACGCGCCGACCGCCGCGTTGTCGGTGTTGAGCTTGGCGTGCGGGGTACCGGGCGGGGCACCGTCGTTGGTGCGCACCACGACCGCGCGAGAGGTCTTCGCGTCGCCGAAGATCTTCTCCGCCAGGCCGTCGTGCTGCCAGTCCGAGTAGACCTGCTTCCAGGTGGCGATCCGACCGCTCGTCAGGTCGGCCGAACCGCCCGGTGGCGCGCTGAACCGGCTGCTGAAGAAGAAGCCTTGCGTACCGGAGAGCACGAGTACGAGCGCGAGTACCGCGAACGGCACCAGCGCGGCGAGCCACCGGCGCCGGTACTCGGGCAGGCCGGGAGCGCCGCGCCACAGGACGAGTACCGCGTGCAGCAGCGCCGCGGCGGCGAAGAAGACCAGACCGATCCGGGAGTCGCTGAGGAACAGCACGAAGCCGGCGAGCAGGGTCGCGGACAGCCGTTGCCACAAGGCGAAGGCGCGGTCCGGCCCGATCCGGACGGCGGCGCCGATCGCCAGCCCGGCCATCGAGTTCGGGTGGTAGAAGAGTCCGAGGCCACCCCAGAACCGGTCGCGCATCGCCTGTGCCGAGGCGCTCGCCGGCGCCGCGTGTACCCCGCCCAGCAGGTTGCCGCTGCCGGCGAGCAGCAGCGCGGCGACGCCGAGGAGCATCGCCGCCGCGATACCGATGCTCAGGTCACGGCGCCGATCTTTAGTCGTTGACGCCATGATGGCCAGCACGGCGAGGGTGAAGACGCCGGCGTAGCCGATCCGCTGTGCGGCCACGCCCAGGTGCCCCACGAGGACGGCGCCGACGATACCCAGCAGCCAGTAGGCGAGGCCGAGCCACGCGGTACCGAGTTCGGGCAGCCCACGCAGTCGCCGCAGCCACGGCCAGCTCCACACCGCGAACAACACGGCGCCGGCGGCGAGGACCGCCCAGATCACCCCGGGATTCGAGGTGAACGTCCAGGTGAAGATGCCAGCCGCCACGAAGACCACGCCGAACACGGCGCCGCGCAGCGTGATGCCGGGCAGCGAGGCCGCGAGTCCGACCGCGGCGGCCGCGATCGCGGCGGCGATGAGGGTCTTGACCGCCGCGCCGGCGCTGCCGGTCGAGGCGAGATCCAGCCCGGCCGCCCCGAGGGCGACTGCGGCGCCGAGGGCGAATCCGATGCCGCCGTACCTCATGAGCTGACAGTACTCATGTCGCGGTTACCGTCGCGTACACGACGGCGGCCCAGGGCGAAGTCGCGCACGCTGCGGCGCAGAGCCTGCGGTACCAGCCAGACCTGAAGGAACGTCACGTAGTCCAGGACTCCGGGCCGGCCGTGCCGCTGGGCCTGGCGCAGCAGGTGGTAGAAGACGCGAGGGTCGTTGCTCGTGGCCGCCATCGAGCTGACCACGCTCATGGCCAGGGCCGCGTACGCCCGCGGAGTGACCCGCGGCCGCGTCTCCTCCAGCCACTCCAGGGACTGCCGCCAGGGCGCGTCGAAGCTCACCCGGGAGCGGTTCTCGTCGGCGTACCAGATGACGAGCGGCTGCTCGGCGTAGCGCAGGCCGACCCCGTCGAGCTGCAGGCACCGCAGGGTCCAGTCGAGCTCCTGCAGGCGGCGCAGTCCGTCGGTGAACGGCACCCGGCGCAGCAGCTCGGTCGGCGCCATGATGGTCGAGGTCTGGATGAACCCGTCGCCGTGGAACAGCCCGTGGCGTACGGCGAGGTACTCGCTGATCGGCTCGCCCGGCTGCGGGAGCCGGCGCGGCAGTACGAACGCGGCCCGCGGGGTGCGTACCAGCAGCCGGCTCGCCACGATCGGCATGGGCAGCGTGGCCTGCGCCGCGAGCGCGAGCTGGTGCGCCAGCTTCTCGGGCAGCCACTCGTCGTCGTCGTCGAGGAGCGCGACCCAGGTGCCCGCCGCGTGCCGTACCCCGACGTTGCGGGCGGCCGGCGCGCCACCCGAGGTCGAAAGCGGCACCACGTGCAGCCGCGGATCGTCGCACCCGGCCAGCGCCTCGACCGTGATCGGGTCCGGCCCGTCCACCACCACGATCACTTCGATGTTGTGGACGGTCTGCGCGAGGGCACTGCGCACCGCACGCATCACCAGCTCAGGCCGCGCGCGGGTGGGAATGACGACACTCACCCCGGGTATTTCGGACATGCGACACACCTTTGAATCGGCACGCGACAGAAAGCCCAAGGGGTAGTGAGGAACAGGTTAACACCGGCTACACATGTGGTTTTGTTTCTACGGCAAGGGACCGGTGCACGAGGCCCGCAGGCGCAGGGGCGTCCGGGGCTGCTCAGCCCGGCGCCAGCCGCTCGATGACGGTGCGCAGGTCGCGCCGCTCGATCGCGGCCGCCATGAGGTCGGGGAAGGCGTCGGGCGTGCAGGCGAAGGCGGGCACGCCGAGCGCCGCCAACGCCTCCGCGTTGTCCCGGTCGTAGTCGGGCGCGCCATCGTCGCAGAGCGCCAGCAGCACGATGACCTGTACCCCGGATGTGGTGAGCGCGTTGATTCGGCGCAGCATCTCCTCGCGCACGGAACCCTCGTACAGGTCGCTGATGAGCACCATGATCGTGTCGCGCGGGCGGGTGATCAGATCTTGGGCGTACGCGATGGCCCGGTTGATGTCGGTACCGCCGCCGAGTTGCGTGCCGAACAGCACCTCGACCGGGTCGGCGAGGCGGTCGGTCAGGTCCACCACGGCGGTGTCGAAGACCACGAGCGAGGTGCGCAGGGTACGCAGCGAGGCGAGTGCGGCGGCGAACACGCTCGCGTACACCACGGAGGCGGCCATCGAACCGGACTGGTCCACGAGCAGTACCACGTCGCGCTGCACGGCCTGGGTACGCCGGCCGTACCCGATGAGCCGCTCCGGTACCACCGTGCCCAGTTCCGGGCGGTAGTGGCGCAGGTTCGCGCGGATGGTGCGTCCCCAGTCGATGTCGCCTGGGCGGGGCCGGTTGACCCGGGCGGCCCGGTGCAGCGCCCCGGTCAACGCGGCCCGGGTTCGCTGCGTGACGCGGCGCTCCAGGTCGGCGACGACCTTCGCCACTACCGCGCGCGCCGCTCGCTTGCTGCGTTCCGGCATCACGTTGTTGAGCGTGAGCAGGGTACCGACGAGGTGGATGTCGGGCTCCACCGCGCCCAGCATCTCCGGCTCCATCAACAGCCGGGTCAGGTTCAGCCGCTCGATCGCATCGGCCTGGATCACTTGGACCACAGTGGACGGAAAGTACTTCCGGATGTCACCCAGCCATCGGGCCACCCGGGGCGCGGACGCGTTGAGGCCGCCGCCGCGCCCGGTCCGCTCTCCGGTGGTCGGGTCCCGGTCGGAGTCGTACAGCGCGGCGAGCGCGGCGTCGATCGCCGCGTCCCCGCCACTGAGCCGCTGCCCGGTACCCTCGCCCTCGGGCGCGCCGCCCAGCGCGAGCCGCCACCGCCTCGCCCGCTCATCGCTCACGGTTTACTCCAACCCAGCAGCGCGCCGACCGTGGGCATGACGAGGTCGGCGCGCTCCTCGTCGATACCGCCGCTGTCGCCGCCCATCGGCGCGGCCGAGTCGAGACGCACCGCCCGCTCGCCGATCTGCCGGCGCTGTGGCGCCGGGTACTCGCTGAATGTGCGGCGCAGCAGCGGCAGCACCTCGGTGAAGGCGTCCGGCGGGATGCCGGTCAGCCACGCGTCGACCAGGCGCAGCAGCCGCTCGTCGTGCACGAGCAGCAGGCCGTCCCCGGCGAGGAACCCTTCGATCCAGGAGGCGGCCCGGGCGACCGGTACGCCAACCGTGAGAACGAGACCCATCCGCCGCCCCGCCTCCGCGGCGTCCAGCCGGCCGGCGTCGAGCAGCATCCGGTTGAGTCGACCGGACAGCAGCCCGTGCACATCATCCCTTGTGGACAGTGCGGTGAGCACCTCGTACCACTGCGCGGTGAGCTCCGCCTGGTCGAGCAGCGACACCGCGGCGTGCACCGCGTCGATCCGGTCGCGCATCGCCGCCGCGGCCGCGTCGTCCAGCCCCCCGACGGCGGCCGGCAGGCCCACGCAGATCCGCGTCACCAGGCCGTCCATAACGTGCTGCAGCCCGGAGAGGTCGGTGCGCCGCACATCGCCGTAGCGCAGCGAGCGGGCCAGCGGCGCAACCGCGTCCATCAGGTGCGCCACGTCGTGGTCGCGCGCCATCCGCTCGTCGAGTGCCTTGAGCAGCGCCGGCAATCCGTCCGGGAGCTCCGCGAGCAGGCAGCGTTCGAGCAGCGCGGTGAGCGCCGCGAGGGAGCCGGCGGCCGCCGCCTGCTCGGCTACCTTTGCCCGCGCGGCGTCGCGCACGGTCGTCCCGTACGCGCTCGCCTCCACGAGATCGACGGCGAACTCGGGTTGCCACGCCAGGCGCCACGACTCCCAGAACGTGCCCTTGCCGCTGCGCCGGGCCAGCGCCACCCCCCAGTCGACGCCGAGCAGACTCAGCCGGTGCAGCAGCCGGCTGCGGTCCAGATCCATCGCGCGACGCAGATCCAGGTCGACCTCGCGGGGCAGCGGCTCCGGCGGCAGGCGCAGGCGCCGCTGTGACGCGGCCACGTCCCGTGCGATCGGTACGCCCGGGGTGCGCTGCGGCACCGCACCCAGCCGCTCGCCGACGACCAGCCGGCGCTGGATCAGCTCCAGCCGCAGCACGTCGCCCTCGCACAGTACAGCGAGCGCCGCGTCGGTGACCTCGGTGAGGCCGGGCACCGGGCGGCCCCGCATGGTGGACAGCGCCTCGGCGAGCCGGGTCGCCTCGATGACGTGCGCGCTGGATACCGGCAACCCGTCGCGGCGCAGCACGTTCGCCGCCCGTACCAGCCAGGTGGGTACCGCGTCAGTGGTGGGCGTGGTGAACATGTGGTGGTACCAGCCGGGTGAGCGTACGCCCGCGCCGTACCCCTGGCCGGAGGCGAGCCGCGCGTGCGTCCACGGCACCCAGGTCATGGCGACCTTCACCTTGGGGAGTCCACGCAGGACCCGAGCGTCGGCGGTCGCCGTCGGCAGCGGCCCGCGCAGCGCCGGTACATGCCATGCACCGCACACCACGGCGACCCGCTCGTGGTCGCGCAGTGCCGCGCGCATGGCGGTGCGCATCGCCGCCTCCCGGCGCTCCTCGTCGATCCGCTCGGCCTCCGCAGGCTCCGGCGCCCGCGCCCTGACCTCCGCCATCGCGTCACCGATCGCGACAAACGGCAGCAGCGGCCCCTCGTGGTCGAACCGGTGCTCGACCACGTCTTCCCACCACCGCTCGGGATCGTCGTACCCCGCCGCCTCGGCGAGCGCGCCGATCGGGTCGGCGCGTACCCCCTCCTCGACCTCCGGCTCGCCGGCCGCGAGCCATACGGCCGCGGGCAGGTCCACGAAGTGGGCGGGCACGTCGTGCTCCACAGTCCAGCGCAGCGCCTGCCACTCCGGGGAGAACTCCGCGAAGGGCCAGAACACTGCGCGCGGCCCGACGCCGTCGGCGTTGGCGGGGTAGGCGAGCAGGGCGACCGGCGGGCGCATGCCGGCGTCCGCGACCAGCGGCACCAGCGGGTCGGCCTCCGGCGGGCCCTCGATGAGGACGACCTGAGGTTGGTATGCGGCCAGCGCGCGCCGTACCGCCCGCGCCGAACCCGGCCCGTGGTGGCGTATGCCCAGCAGCAGTGGCTCAGCTAGTTCTGTCATGCCTGCGATGCGCCCTTACGCGTCCCGGGCCGCCCGGTAGAAGTCGCGCCAGCCGTCGCGCTCGCGTACCACCGTCTCCAGGTACTCCCGCCACACCACGTGGTCTGCGACGGGGTCCTTCACGACCGACCCGACGATGCCGGCCGCGACGTCCACGGCGCGCAGCCTGCCGTCGCCGAAGTGCGCGGCGAGCGCGAGCCCGTTGGTGACGACCGAGATCGCCTCCGCGGTGGAGAGCGTGCCGCTGGGCGACTTGAGCTTGGTGCGCCCATCCTCGGTCAGGCCGTTGCGCAGTTCCCGGAAGATCGTCACGACCCGGTGGATCTCGTCGGCGGCGGCCGGCAGCTCGGGCAGCTCCAACGCCTTTCCGAGTTGGGCCACCCGGCGCGTGACGATGTCGACCTCCTCGGCGATGCCGGCCGGTACCGGCAGCACCACGGTGTTGAACCGCCGCCGCAGGGCGGAGGAGAGCTCGTTGACGCCCTGGTCACGGTCGTTGGCGGTGGCGATCATGTTGAACCCCTTGCGCGCCTGTACCTCGCTGCCCAGCTCGGGTATCGGCAGCGTGCGCTCGGACAGGATGGTGATCAGCGAGTCCTGGACGTCCGAGGGCATCCGGGTCAGCTCCTCGATCCGGGCGATGAGCCCCTCGGCCATGGCGCGCAGCACCGGACTGTCCACAAGGGCCGCTCGGGACGGCCCATCCGCGAGCAGCCGCGCGTAGTTCCAGCCGTACCGGATCGCCTCCTCGGGGGTACCGGCGGTGCCCTGTACGAGCAGGGTCGAGTCGCCACTGATCGCCGCCGCCAGGTGCTCGGAGACCCACGTCTTCGCGGTACCGGGCACGCCGAGCAGCAGCAGCGCCCGATCGGTCGTCAGGGTGGCGACCGCGACCTCGATGAGCCGGCGCGAGCCGACGTACTTCGGCACGATCGGGGTGCCATCGGCCGCGACGCCGCCGAGCAGGTACGTCACGACCGCGGCCGGGGACAGGTGCCAGCCCGGCGGGCGTACCCGGTCGTCACCCGCGGCGAGGGCGGCGAGCTCGTGGGCGTACTCGTCCTCGGCATGGCGGCGCTGCACGGCGGGTGTGGTGGCCTGCTCTATGGTCACGCGAGCTCCTCGAGCATGTCGTGGCGGAACCGGAGGGTGGCGGCGAATCTCTGTACCGCCGGCAGGCCGGGGGTGGTCGGGGCCGACGCGTTCAACCGCTGGACGAGCGCTGCCGCGCGCGGGGCGAGGTCGGCCGGCAGGCGCAGCGCGGCCAGTTCGCATACGCCCGCCACCCGCCACGCATTGCCGTGGTGGCCGAGATGGTCGTCGAGCGCCGCGAAGACCGCGTCGGCGACGGCCGGCGGCCACGGCCGCGGGCAGAGGGCGAGGACGTGGTCGATGCCGACCGCGGTCGCGCCGGGAAGGCCGCGGCGCAGCGCGGCGGTCGCCCGCGCGGCCAGGGCCTCCGGCGGAAGCGCGTCGTACAGCGCCTCGAGGAGCAGCCGGTCTTCGGGGCGCCCGTCCGCGGCGACGTCCGTGGTGAGCGGATCGACCAGAGCGGCGGCCCACGCGCCGTCGCGCTGTACGGCGGCGGCGCGGGCCAGTCCCCGGCGCAGGGTACCCAGCCAGCCCTCGCTGACCGG
>JBPYFB010000481.1:0-29043 GCA_051986465.1 Rugosimonospora sp. | reverse complement strand
CCGGCAGCGCCACCAGCAGCAGTTCCTCAAGGCGCTGTTCGAGCAGGCGAAGACGACGGGCATCGCGACCAACCCGATCAAGCTGGACGAGATCATCCGGGCCGTCGGCAGTGCGCTGACCGTGGATACCAACGGGGTTTCCCTGGAGCAGCTGGTCTTTTCGTTGCGCGCGATACATGGATCGGACCTGGTCGGGATCAAGCTGCCGTCGTACTCGACGATGCTCGGCTCGACCAGCTACGTGCTGCCGTACCCGAACGCGGCGACCCTGTACCGCGCCATCGCGGACGACACCGTCGACAGCTGGGCGCTGGCCAACCAGAGCTGGGTCAACCAGATCTGACGGCGATCTCGGGTGCCGCGACTCGCTGCGCGGCGACCATGGCGCGCGGCTACGCTTTCGCTCGTGCCGGTACAGCAGGCCTCGCCGTTGGTCTTCGCGCACCGCGGCTCCTCCGCGGTGCTGCCCGAGCACACCCTCGGCGCGTACCTGCGGGCGATCGATGAGGGCGCCGACGGCCTGGAGTGCGACGTGCGGCTGACCAGCGACGGGCACCTCGTCTGCCTGCACGACCGCCGGTTGGAGCGGACCAGCAACGGTCGCGGCCCGGTCAGCGGGCATACCCTCGCCGACCTGCACCTGTTGGACTTCGGCTCGTGGCACCCGGGCTTCCTCGAATGCGCCGACGACCTGGTCCTCGACCGGCCCGATTCGGGCGGGCCGGCCCGGGTGCTGACCCTCGACCGGCTGCTGGCCGCGGCCGCCGCCGCGCGGCGCCCGATCCGGCTGCTCATCGAGACCAAGCACCCGACGCGATTCGGGGGCGAGGTGGAGGAGCGGCTGGTGGCGATGCTGCGCCGGTACGGGATGGACCGGCCGGACCCGCAGGGCGTCAGCGTCACCGTGATGTCATTCGCCGTCTCGGCGGTACGGCGCGTCCGCGAGCTCGCGCCCGACCTGCCCACCGTGCTCCTGATGGAGTTCCTGCCGCCCTGGCTGCGCGACGGGCGGTTGCCCGCCGGTATCCGCATCGCGGGGCCCGGCATACGGCTGCTGCGCTCCCGGCCATGGCTCGCCGAGCGCCTGCACAACCAGGGCAACCAGGTCTACGTGTGGACCGTCAACGACGACACCGATCTGGATCTGGCGGTCGACCTCGGCGCGGAGGGCGTTATCTCCGACCGTCCCCGATTCGTTCTGGAACGTCTGGGTCGCTGAGCAACTCGGGCTGTTCTCGGCTCCGTCGCGGGGGCAGACTCGCACCATGCCCGAAGATCCCGGCGCGGCAATACCGGCGGCGTCGCTCGCTCCGCTCGACTCGGACGCGCCGGACCCGGCGTCGCCCGACACGCACTCCATGGAGCGGTTCCTGGCCGAGCTGACCGCGTTCACGGACATGGTCAACGCGGGCGACTCGGGCCTGGCGGCGCTGCAACACCTCGTCGAGCTGACCCGACACACCCTCGACGCGGTCGGCGCCTCCTTCGCCGAGTACGGCCCCGCCGGCGGTCGGATCATCGCGGCGAGCGGCGCGTCGGCGTGGGCGATCGGCCGAGCCGTCGACCTCACCGATCCGACGCTGGCGAAGATGCTGCTGCAGGGCCGGGTGGTCGAGGTCGACATCGAGGACCTGCCGCCGGACCTGCGCATGCACCTGCGCGGGCGCGGGGCCGGCCAGATGGTCGCCGCCCGCTCGGAACTCACCGGGCAGCTCGTGGGCACGCTGCACGCGTACCTGCCCGTCGGTACCCCGAGCACCCCGCTGCGCCGCTCGGCGATCTCCTTCTTCGCGGCGCTGGCGGTGCACCTGTACAGCGACAATCGGGGCCTTCCGCTGTACGGGGAGAGCCCGGCGGTCGCCTCCCTCGCCGACGCGCTCGCGGTGATCGGGCCCGACGGTACGGTCCGATCGTGGAACCCGGGGGCGGCCGTACTCACCGGCAGCGCACCCGCCAGCGTGCTGGGTCGCCAGTTCCCGTTGCCGGTACCCCGGCCGGGGCAGGTACTGGAGCACCGCCTGCCCAGCGGGCGCTGGTTGCAACTGGTCGCCACCGAGCTGCCGGCGACGGACGCGCGTGTGATCACCTTGCGTGACATCACCGAGGCGCACCGCCAGGACCAGGCGCGCGACCTGTTCGCGACGGTGACCAGCCACGAGCTACGCACCCCGGTGACGGTGATCAAGGGATACGCGGACACGCTGGCGGATCATTGGGACTCGATCGACGAGAACGGGCGCCGGGACGCGGCCTACCGGTTGCAACAGCGCGCCAGCGAGCTGGCCCGGCTGGTGGAGCGCCTGCTGGCAGCGGTGGGCGACGGCACCGTACCGGCCAGGATCACCACGCCGGTGCCCTTCGACCTGGGCGAGACGCTGCGTACGGTCGTCGCCGAGTTCCCCCCAGATCTGCGCAAGGTGACCCGGCTGCGGGTACCCGACGCGCTGCCCAAGGTGGTCGGCGAGCGCGCTGGCGTCGGGACCGTACTGTCGGAGCTGGTCACGAACGCGGTGAAGTACTCGCCACCGGGGCGGCTGGTCGAGGTCACCGCGATTGTCGACCCGCGCTCGGTCGGGTTCCAGGTGGCCGATCGCGGCATCGGCGTACTGGCCGAACACGTTGAGCGGGCGTTCGAGCGGTTCTGGCAGGCGGAGACCGGGGACCACCGGCGTTATGGCGGAGTTGGGCTGGGGTTGTATCTTGTCAGGCAGATCGTAGAGCGACAAAACGGGTGGGTGTCGTTACGCCCGCGCGAAGGGGGAGGTACGGTCGCCGAGGTACGACTGCGGCGCGCCGATGTAGGTCCGGGGGAGGTATGACTTCGAGCATTGGACAGGGGTCCGGTGTCGGTGCCCCGGGTGTGGCCGACCGTGCCTGGTGCATTGTCGTACCCCATCAGGCGAAGGGCGCTCGGGTGGCGCGCCACCGCATCGCCGGTGAGCTGCACCCCCTCGCCACGCCTGAGCTGCTCGCCGATGCCGTGGCGATCGTCGCCGAGTTGGTGGGTAACGCCATCCGGCACGCCCGGCCGCTCCCCGGCGACGTGATCCGGGTCGCCTGGCGCATTCACGCGAGCCAGGCTGCGGAGTACCTCCACATCAGGGTGACCGACGGCGGCGGCGAGCCGCAGCAACCCCGCCAGCGCACGGTCAGCCTGGACTCGGTCGACGGCCGCGGCCTGGCGATCGTCGCGGCGCTCGCCGACGACTGGGGCGTGGAGCGCGACGGCCTGGGCCAGAGTGTATGGGCAGAGCTCCGCCTCCCCCGTGCCAGCGAACAGACAGGAGCACGGTGAGTGGAGCGGGGCGCATCTGAGCGTCCGCGGAGCGAACAGACAGGAGCAGGGTGAGTAAGCGGCGGAAGAGCGGCGGGGCCGCGCGCGTACGGGAGCGGGTGGTCGACGTCTTCGTGGCGCGACCGTTCGCCGGCCTTGTCGACGAGCCCGAGTGGGTCGCGCTGCGCGAACTCGTACCGGCCGCCTCGGCCCCGCTACGGCTGGCGGCCGACCTCGTGGAGCGCTTCGGTGACCGGCCCGTCACCCTCGCCACCGTGCTGCCGATGGCGATGCCGGCGATGACCAAGCCGGACGGGCGCGTGTTCCTCGGGCTGCAGCGGCACGTACAGTCCGGCGACGTCTCGCGCGACCTCGCGGTCGCCCTGCTGTGCGCCCTGGAGGCGCCCCCCGGCGACCAGGTCACCGTGCCGCCGCTGCCGGGTGTGGGTCCCCGCCTGCAGGATGTGCTCGAGGACGGGCCGCTGTCGATCACGATGCACGACGGCTTCGACTTCTGGCTGGACGAGGGCGCGGCCGACGACCCGAACGTGCAGGCGTCGTTGGAGCGGGCCAACGCCTCGATCTACCCGACCGTACAGATGTCGGCGGCGCGCGCCGCGTACTGGTGCCGGGTGACCGAGAAGGCCCACGTGCGTTGGGTTCTCGCCGACGACGAGGAGAAGGCGCTGGATGCGCTGGCTCGGCTGTCGGCCGGCGGTGGCCTGCTGCTCGGCGACGGTACCCGCTTCGCCGGCATGTTCCGCGCGCACGGCCTGCTGGTACCGGTGTGGGATCTGCCGCGCGAGCCGGAGGCGGCGGAGTGGGAGGCCGCACTCGGCGATCTCGCGAAGCGGTTCGCGGATGCGGTGGCGAGCGCCGAGCCGCTGGACGCCGCGGAACGCCGGGCCCGGCAGGGCCTGCTGGGTCGCCAAGTCACCCTGCGGTAGCGGTCGCCAAGTCACCCCGCGCTGGCGGTCGTCAAGTCACCCCGCCGCCGCGTGACGCCATGAATCGATTCACGCCTATTCATTCGCGCGTCGAACTCTTCAGCGTATGCATGTCACCACTTAACGTGATGGGTCAAGCGCATCCGCATCGGGGGAGGTTCCCGTGACTGGATTTATCGATGCCCGCCGACCTCAAGTGCTGGTACCGGATGGCGGGTCCAACCCGCGCCACGCGGTGTTCCAGCCGTCCCGTTCCGGCCCGCTGGACTGGGCGCGCCGGCGCCGCAGCGACCGGGATTCGCGCCGGGCCGAGGTGGCGCGCGGCCGAGCCGTCACCAAGCTGGCCCGCCTCGGTGAGGCCTGGAAGGTCCTGGACATTCAGGAGATCGGTCTGCTGAACCCCAACACGTTCCTGGCGATCGGGCCGGGCGGCGTGTTCGTCGTCATCGTCAAGCAGCACGGGCGCGGGCGGGTGCGGCTCGCCGGCGACGTGGTGCAGATCGACGGCAAGCGGCCGCAGTACGTCGCCGAGGCGAAGCGGGCGGCCGAGGAGGCGAGCAAGGCGCTGTCGAGTACCGCCGGCAACACGATCCCGGTCACCCCGATCCTGGCGTTCGCCGGTACCGGCGCCATCGACGTCCATGGCTTGCCCAAGTCCTGCCTGGTCACCTCGTACCGGGAACTTGACCACCTGCTCACCTCGTACGGCGAGCGAATCGGCCCGCGCACCATCAGCAAGCTGTACTCGATCGCGATGCATCCGGTCACCTGGGTAAGCCCAAAGGAGGAGGCCCTTGTGGAGGAGTACACGTGGTACACATCGCAATCGCCGACTGACAAGAGGGCGGCGCGCAGGTAACGTCGGCCGCATGGCGGTGCCGACACGTACCAGTCCGGGTAGTCGATCGTTTGAACCGAGGGTTATCGTGAGGCAGCACTGCGTTTAGGAGGCGCTGTGGCTCACGTGGAACTCTCGGTTACGGATCCATTAGCACCGCAGCTCCGCGACCAGGAGCTTGCCTCGATCGATCGCTGGCGGGCGGCGGTGCATGGTGCTACCGAACCGTGCCTGGTCGTGGACCACCTGTCGCGCATCGTGGCCGCCTCGTCACGGGCCTGCGAGTTGCTGGGTCTCGGTGAGCCGCACATGGCGATCGGGCTGAGCTTGTTCGCGGGCGTACTGCGGCTGCTGGACTTCACCGCGGCCGGCGCGGCGCTCGGCGACGGTGAGCTGGAGAAAATTCCGCCGGTGCTGGCATTCTCTTCGGAGCGGATGGCCCGTGCGCTGATGCGGGTGCAGTCCGGCGGCGAGGTGGTGACGCTGGACGCGATCGCGACGCCGCTGTTCGACGGCGCGAAGGTGGTCGGTTCACTCACCTTCCTCATGCCGATCTGAGTGCCGATCTGACGCTGGCATATCGCCGGCTGCGCGGACCCGCAAGCTCTCCGCGGAAGCCTGTGCCAGCACGTCCTTGGCCGGCCGGCCCAGGACCCGCGCGGCGCGCAGTACGTCCTCGAACTCGACCGACGCGTTGACCACCCGGCCGTCGCGAAGCGCCACCTTCACCGCCACCGGCTGCCCGTCTACGTCCACAGTGGACATATGCCGGACCAGCGGGTGCTTGCGCACCGGGGTCTCGCGCAATCCGATCGTCGTGGTGTGCGCGAAGACCACGGACCGCACCGCCTCGACCGTCCTCAGTGGACACAAGACGTGCAGGGTATGCGCCGGCCGGCCCTTCTTCATGAGGATCGGCGACAGCCAGGCGTCAGAGGCGCCGGCGTCGAGCAGCGCCGCCAGCGCCGCCGGCCACAGCCGGGGATCGAGGTCATCGACGTTGCATTCGACGAGTACGGCCGCCTCGCCGCCGTCTGGCACGTCGTCGTCGCCCGCCCCCACCAGGAGGCGCAGCAGGTTCGGGGCCTCGGCCGGGTCCCGCCCGCCCGCGCCCAGCCCGACGAGCTCCGGCCGGAGCGCCGGCATCGGTCCCTGCCGGTCGGCGAGCGTGGCGAGCAGGCTGGCGCCGGTGGGCGTACACGCCTCGTACGGCAGGCGACCGGTGAGCATGAGGCCGGTACGGCGGGCAATCTCCACGACCGCGGGTACGGGTACCGGCAGCGCGCCGTGCGCGGCCCGTACCGGCGCCGCCGCCGACCCCGCCTCGATCGGGCTGACTGACAGCTCAGTCAGCCCGTACCGCTCGCGCAGCCAGTGCACGCCCGCGCAGCCGGCGACCACGTCCACGAGCGCGTCCACCGCCCCGACCTCGTGGAAGTGCACGCGCTCCGGCTCCGTACGGTGCACCGCGGCCTCGGCGGCGGCGAGCAGCTCGAAGGCGGCCAGCGCCCGGTCGCGTACGGGCACCGGCAGCGGCGCGTCCCCGAGCAGGGTACGGATCTCGGGGAGCGTACGGTGCGGCTGCGGCGCGTCCGGCGCGCGTACCAGCACCCGGCTCGCGCCCAACCCGTGCCGCGTGACCGGCTCGACCGCGAGCGTCGCGCCCAGCGCCAGACCGTCCACAGTAGACGCCAGTACGGAGACCGGCACCCCGGCGTCGACCAGCGCGCCGAGCAGCATGTCGCCGCTCGCCCCGGCGGTCGCGTCCAGCCAGCCGATCACTTGGGCGCCCGGCGGGCGACCCGGGCGGCGAAGACGCCGGCGCCGAACCCGTTGTCGATGTTGCAGACCGCGACCCCGGGTGCGCACGAGTTCAGCATCGTCAGCAGGGGTGCCAGACCGCCGAAGGCGGCGCCGTACCCGACGGACGTGGGCACGGCGACCACCGGTACCCCCACCAGACCGCCCACGGCGCTGGGCAGCGCACCGTCCATGCCCGCCACGACCACCACGCAGTCGGCCTCGTCCAGCACCGGCCGCGCGGCGAGCAGCCGGTGGATGCCGGCGACACCGACGTCGTTCACCCGGGTGACCCCGGCGCCGAACGCCTCCGCCGTGAACGCCGCCTCGGCGGCGATCGGAAGGTCAGAGGTGCCCGCGCATACTACGGCCACCGTCCCCGTCGTGGGCGGCGGGTCACCCACCGCGACGCAGCTGCCGGTCGGCTCCTCGCGCAGGGCGAACGCCGCCCGCAACGCCGCGCGCCCCTCGGCGGTGATCCGGGTGACCAGGGCGGGCCGGTCCGGATGCGCGGCGCGCAGCGCCGTCACGATCTCCACCAGCTGGGCCGGTGTCTTGCCGGCGCCGTAGACCACCTCGGGGTCGCCGGTGCGCAGGGCACGGTGGGTGTCGACGCGGGCGAAACCCAGGTCGGTGTACCCATTGCCCAGAACCGGGTCGGCCAGTACCGTGAGCGCCGCGTCGACCCCCATCTCACCCGCGGCCACCCTGCGCAGCAGCGCCCGCGCCTCGTCCCGATCCATCCGACGACTGTAACGACGCTGTGGCACTAGGCGGCTCGCGGCCCAGGGGCCGGATGCGCGAAGATGTCCCCGTATTGTCGCCCGTTGGGAGGTTGCCGCGTGATGCGCCGGCCCGTCGTGGTCCGCTCGCTCGTCGCTCTTCTGGCGTGCGGGCTGGGTGGCTGCGGTACCGCCGCCAACGTGGCCTCGGTGTCGAGCACCACGTCGCCGGCCTCGCCGCCGAGCCTGACGCGATCCCTGTCCGCCTCCCCGGCGGCCAGCCTGCCCGCGCCCAGCCTGCCCGTGGGCAGCCTGCCCGCGGGGTCGGGGGCGGCCGCGCCCACGGGCAGCGCCGCGGCCACATTCGGGGAGGGGTACGCGGTCGCCTGCGGCGGGCACCCGACCGTGAACGCCGTCGTGACGTTGCTCCGCAACTCGCACGTGCTCCCGCGCTCGGCCCAGGTCACCGTCACGGTCGGGCCGCTGTGCGCAGGTGCCTGGCAGTACACGGTGGTCAGCGAGGCCGGGCACGAGCCCCTGCAGGTGGTGACGCAGGGCGATCCGGCGTCGCTGGTGCTGGTCACGGCGGGCACCGACGTGTGTACGCCGATGGTGCGTACCCAGGCGCCAGCCGGCATCGTGTCGGTCGCGCACTGCTAGCTTTTGGGCATGCCAGGCGTACCGCCCACCCGCTTCGTGTACCTCGGCCCCGAGGGCACCTTCTCCGAGCAGGCCCTGCTGACGATCCCGGCGGCCGCCAGCGGTACCCGGATCCCGGCGCGCAGCGTGCCCGAGGCGCTGGACACGGTGCGTACGGGCGAGGCCGAGGCGGCACTGGTACCGCTGGAGAACTCGATCGGCGGGCAGGTCGGGGTGACCCTCGACGAGCTCGCGACCGGCGAGCCGCTGATGATCGTGCGGGACGTGGTGATCCCGGTCGAGTTCGCGCTCGCCGCCCGGGCCGAGCTGCCGCTGCCCGAGGTGCGCAGCGTCGCCGCGCACCCGCAGGCCGCCGCGCAGTGCCGCCGCTGGCTGCGCGAGAACCTGCCGGACGCCACCGTCGTGGACATGCTCTCCAACGCCGCCGCCGCGATCAGCGCGGCGGCCGGCGAGCACGACGCGGCGATCTGCGCGCCGATCGGCGTGACCCGGCTGCGCCTGACGCCGCTGGTCGACAAGATCGCTGACCATCCGGAGGCGGTGACGAGGTTCGCCCTGGTCGCCAGGCCCGGGCGGCCACCCGAGCCGACCGGCTCCGACCTCACCTCGCTCGCCGTGTACATCCACCACGACCGGGTGGGTGCGCTGCTCGCGGTCCTCACCGAGCTGGCGGTACGCGGGGTCAACCTGACCCGTATCGAGTCGTTCCCGACCGGGGAGCGGCTGGGCCGGTACGTCTTCTTCCTGGACTGTTCCGGCCATGTCGCCGAGGCGCGGATGGGCGAGGCGCTGCAGGGCCTGCGGCGCATCTGCGCGGAGGTGCGCTTCCTCGGCTCGTACCCGAAGGCCTCGCCGGACGCCCCGACGCCGGTACCGGCCGGCACCTCGGACACCGAGTTTGCGGACTCGGCCGCGTGGCTGGCCCGGATCCGCTCGGGCGAACTCGCCTGAGCGGGAAGGATCAAGCCCAGCCGAGTTCGTGCAGGCGCTCGTCGTCGATGCCGAAGTGGTGCGCGATCTCGTGTACCACGGTGATCGTCACCTCCTCGACGACCTCCTCGTCGCTGTCGCAGATGCTCAAGATCGGATTGCGGTAGATGATGATCCGGTCGGGGAGTACCCCGGCGTAGTCCCAGCCCCGGTTGGTCAGCGCGTAACCTTCGTACACGCCGAGCAGGTCCGGGTCGGATTCCGGCGGGTCGTCCTCGACCAGGATCACCACGTTGTCGAGCAGGTCCATGAGCTGCGCGGGCACCTCGTCGAGCGCGTCCGTGACCAGTTCCTCGAACCGCTCGCGAGGTACGCGGCGGCTCATGGACCCGGGAGACCCTAGGCCAGCTTCGCGGAGAGCGTGATCTCCACCGCCGAGAGCGCCTTGGAGACCGGGCAGCCCGTCTTCGCCGCCTCGGCGTGCTTGAGGAATTCGGCCTCGCTCAGGCCCGGTACGTCACCGGTCGTCTCCAGGTCGATCCGGGTGATCGCGAAGCCGCCCTCGACCTGGCCGAAGTGGACGGCCGCGGTGGTGCGTACCGAGGTCGGCGGGTGGCCGGCCTGACTGAGCATGTTGGACAGGGCCATCGAGTAGCAGCCCGCGTGCGCGGCCGCGATCAGCTCCTCGGGGTTGGTGCCCGTACCCGATTCGAAGCGGGACGAGAACGAGTACTGGCCCTCGAACGCCCCGGAGCCGAGGCGCATCGTGCCCCCGCCCTCCTTGAGCGTGCCTTGCCATTCCGCGGAAGAAGTACGTGTCGGCATGACCCAGACGCTAGTCCAACTCGGAGTCCCGCGCGTCACCGACGGAGGCATGTCATATTCGGTGGGTGGACACCCTGGAATGGGGCACGGCCGACCGTACCGCCCCCGCCGGCCACCTGCGGCGGGGCCTCGGCTGGTTGGGTCCCCCGCTATCGGTCTACCTCGCCGGCGGCGGCGCCCTGCTGGCGATCGTGGCGGAGGTGTTGCCCTGGGCAGGCGCCGGGCCATCCAGCGGTACCCGCGGCGGCTTGAGCATCGACAACCTCAACACCATCTCGGTCCTCGGCTACTACCTGTGCTGGTTTGGCCTGCTGGGCCTGACCGGCCTGGTTCTGGCGACCACGCGGCCGGCGACCCGGCGGGCCGCGGCGGGTGCCGCGCTCGGCGTGGGCGCGGCGCAGGCGATGGTGCTGGCCGGCATCGCCCGTTGGATCTTCGCCGGCACTGGCCTGACCGACCCGACCGCGTCCAATGTCTCGCCCACCGACTCGTCCGCCAGCAACTCGCCCAACGTCGGGCTGGGCCTGTTCTGCGCGGTGCTCGGCGTGGGCCTGGTCGTCGCGGCCGTGCTGGTCGCCGTGCGCCGCGGGCGGTCGGTTCGCGGCGCCACGGCCATGACGACCGCGCTGCCCGGCAACGACGAGCCGGCGGAGCTGACGGTTAAACCGGTCAGCCCCATCGATGACAGCCTGTTCACGCGCCGGGAGATATAGGGGTGAAGCCCGCTCCGCTGGCCGGGTAGTCTCACTCCTCGTGATTGACCTGCGTCTGCTTCGCGAAGACCCGGACCTGTTGCGTGCCAGCCAACGAGCCCGCGGCGAGTCCGAGTCGGCCGTCGACACGCTGCTCTCGGCCGACGAGGCGCGGCGCGCGGCGGTGGCCGCGTTCGAGGCGCTGCGCGCCGAGCAGAACCAGCTGAGCAAGCAGGTGCCGCGGGCCGAGCCGGCCGAGAAGGCGCGGCTGCTCGCCCGGACCAAGGAGCTGGCGGCCGAGGTCAAGTCGGCACAGGTGCTCGTCGATGCCGCCGAGGCGCGGCTACGCGAGGCGCAGCTCGCGGTACCCAACGTCATCCAGGAGGGCGCGCCCCCGGGTGGCGAGGACGACTACGTGGTCCTGCGTACGGTCGGCACGCCGCCCGAGCTCTCCGCGCCAAAGGACCACCTGGAGCTGGGCGAGGCGCTCGGCGCGATCGACATGGAGCGCGGCGCCAAGGTCTCCGGCAGCCGCTTCTACTACCTCACCGGCATCGGTGCGCTGCTCCAGCTCGGCCTGCTGCAGCTGGCCCTCGCCCAGGCGGTCGAGTACGGCTTCACCCCGGTGATCCCGCCGGTACTGGTCAAGCCCGAGTCGATGGAGGGTACGGGCTTCCTCGGCGCGCACGCCTCCGAGGTGTACCGGCTGGAGGCCGACGACCTGTTCCTCGTCGGTACCTCCGAGGTGCCGCTGGCCGCGTACCACGCCGGGGAGATCCTGGATCTCGGGCAGCCGCGCCGGTACGTGGGTTGGTCCTCGTGCTTCCGGCGGGAGGCCGGCTCGCACGGCAAGGACGTGCGCGGGGTCCTGCGGGTGCACCAGTTCGACAAGGTGGAGATGTTCTCCTACTGCCGGCCCGAGGACGCGGCCGAGGAGCACCAGCGACTGCTGGCCTGGGAGGAGGAGATGCTGGCGAAGGTCGAGGTGCCGTACCGGGTGATCGACGTGGCCGCCGGCGACCTCGGTAGCAGCGCCGCCCGCAAGTTCGACTGCGAGGCGTGGGTACCGACGCAGGACCGGTACCGCGAGGTCACCTCCACCTCGAACTGCACCACGTTCCAGGCCCGGCGCCTCGGCATCCGGTACCGCGACGAGAACGGCCGGCCACAGATCGCGGCGACGCTCAACGGCACGCTGGCCACCACCCGCTGGCTTATTCCGATCTTGGAGAACCACCAGCAGCCCGACGGCTCGGTACGGGTCCCCAAGGCCCTCCAGCCTTACGTCGGTGGTCGCGATCTGTTGACCTGACCAGGGTGTTTTCGTAGTCGACCGGGTGTAGCCTTGCTGGCCCGGCTCTGCAGAACAGACCGCAGGGCCAAGGCAGGAGGCCGGCATGCTGATCCGCCCAGGGCTGCCCAAACTGGTCGCTACCGACCTGGACGGGACCGTGGTGCGCTCCGACGATACGGTCGGCGCTTACACCCACTCCGTGCTGGACCGGGTCCGGGCGACCGGCATTCCGATCGTGGGCGTGACCGGGCGAGGGCCACGACTGCTCCGGCTGACCCGGCAGGACCTCCCCGAGGCGGACTATCTGGTACTGGCGCAGGGCGGCACGGTGGTCGACCTGACGGACCGGGCGCAGCCGGTACGGGTGCGGACGACGACGGTACCCGGTTCCGTGGTCGAGGGGGTGCTGGAGTCCCTGGAGGCGGTGGCCGGCCCGCTGCACGTACTGGTCGAGGCGCTGGACAGTCCGGAGGCTCCACTGTGGGGCGAACCCCACGCCGCCTGGCGCTACCCGGACGCGATCGAGCGGCGTACCCGCGCCGACGCGCTCGCCGGCCCGGTGCTCAAGGCCTTCGCGTACTCGCCCGAGCGCAGCGCGGACGAATTGCTCGCGATCGCCCGGGAACTGGTACCGGCGGGCGAGGTGACGGTGACCCAGGCGGGGCTCGGGTACATCGAGATCTGCCCGCCCGGGGTGACCAAGGCGAGCGGGCTCGCGGTGGTCGCCGCCTGTCTCGGCGTGGACCCGCACGACGTGCTCGTCTTCGGCGACATGCCCAACGACCTGTCCATGTTCGCGTGGGCGGGGTTCGGGCGGATTGCGGTGGCCAACGCGCACCCGGAGGTGCTGGCCGCCGCGGACGAGATCACCTCGACCAATGACGCCGAGGGCGTAGCGGCCTACCTCGATCGGCTACTGTCGTCTTCATGATCCGTTCGGCTCCCGCCTTGCCGCGGCTGATCGCTACGGATCTCGATGGCACGCTGATCGGCGCCGGCTTCGCGGTGAGCCGCCGCAATGCGTCGGCTCTGCGCCGGGCGTCCGCGGCGGGCGCGGCGGTCGTGCTGGTCACCGGCCGCCCGGTCCGCTGGCTGCCATTGGTGTACGCGGACCTCGGCGCCCAGTACCCGGCGATCTGCGCGAACGGCGCGGTCGTGTACGACCCGGTCGAGGATCTCGTCCGCGACTCCTGGCCGCTCTCGCCGGAGCAGCTTCGCGAGGTATGCACCCGGCTGCGCGAACGGGTACCCACCGCCCTGTTCGCGGCGGAGCTGGACGGCGGCCGGCGGCTGCTGCACGAGCCCGCGTGGCGGGTGCGCAGCGACGCGGATACCACCGCCCAGCCGGCCGGGCTGGACGAGCTGTGCGCGAGCCCGGCGGTCAAGCTGCTGGCCCGCGACCCGGGCCGCGACTCGGACTCGTTCACCGAGCTGGTCGCCGAGACCGCGGGCGACCTGGTGGAGGCGACCCACTCGTCGTACAGCGGGGTCGTGGAGATGTCGCGGCGCGGCGTGACGAAGGCGACCGGCCTGGCCCGGATCGCTGCGGAGCTGGGGATCGCGGCGCCGGAGGTGCTCGCCTTCGGCGACATGCCCAACGACGTCTCGATGCTCACCTGGGCTGGCCGGTCGGTCGTGGTCGCGAACGCGCACCCGCTGGCCCGCGCCGTCGCCGACGAGATCACACTGTCCAATGTGGACGACGGGGTCGCCGCCTACCTGGAGACCCTGCTCGGCCCGCCGGTCTCCGGCTAGAGGTCTAGCCGGCCTAGAGGTACTGGCCGGTCCGCCCGCCGGTCTCGCCGGGGTTCGGCATGCCCGGCTGCTGCGGCTGGCCGAGCCCGGCGATGCCGGAGCCCACCGGCAGCGCCGGCCGGCCACGCATCTGCTCGAGCTGCAGCCGCGCCGCCATCTGTTGGGCGACCAGCGCCGCCTGGATGCCGTGGAAGAGCCCCTCCAGCCAGCCCACCAGCTGCGCCTGCGCGACGCGCAGCTCCGCCTCGGACGGCAGGGTACCCGGCTCGAACGGCAGCGACAGGCGCTCCAGTTCGGTACGCAGCTCGGGTGCGAGGCCGTCCTCCAGCTCGGTGATCGAGCGCCGGTGTATCTCGGTCAGCCGCTGCCGCCCCGCCTCGTCCAGGGGCGCGGCGCGTACCTCCTCGAGCAGCTGCTTGATCATCGTGCCGATGCGCATCACCTTCGCGGGCTGCTCCACCTGGGCGGCGAGGTCTTCGTGGTCGCCTTCCTGGCCCTCCCTGGGTAGGGCCATGGTGCCGACGGGCTGGCCGTCGGGGCCCACGACCACCACCGTGCGGGGCTGCTCGCGCCCTTGTCCCTCGGCGTGGTTCTCGCTGTTGGCGTCTGGAGCGTCCGTCATAGCGTCTATCCTTTCTCACGCCCCCCGACCGCGCCGACCGTACCCCCGCCCTCCGTCGGGTACGCGTCTGCCGGCCGGGCTGACGTAAGCTGACGCGGTTGCCCTTGTACTCGCCGGAGTCCCTATGAAGCTGTCAATCCTGATGCCCGTATACAACGAGGAAGCGCGGCTCGCCGAGGCGCTCAAGCAGGTCCTGGCGGTCGACTTTCCGTGCGACGTCGAGCTGGTGGTGGTCGACGACGGCAGCCGCGACGGCACCGGACAGATCCTGGACCAGGTGGATGACGTCCGGGTCCGGGTGATCAAGCACGATCGCAACCGCGGCAAGGGCGCCGCGATCAAGACCGCCGTGGACCACGCGTCCGGGGCGTACCTGGTCATCTTCGACGCCGACCTGGAGTACGACCCGAAGGACATCCCGCGGCTGCTGGAGCCGGTACTGGACGGGCGCGCCACGGTGGTCTACGGAAACCGGACGTTCGGCAGCCACAGCTCGTTCTCGTTCTGGTACGTGATGGGCAACAAGGCGGTGACCACGGCCGCGAACATGCTCTTCAACTGCTACCTGGGCGACCTGGAGACGTGCTTCAAGCTGATGCCGGTCGAGCTGTACCGGTCGTTGGACGTGCGCTCGCGCGGGTTCGGCATGGAGGCGGAGGTCACCGGCAAGCTGCTGCGGCGGCGGTTCCGCCCGTACGAGGTGCCGATCAGCTACACGGCCCGGTCCCGCGAGGAAGGCAAGAAGATCACGTGGCGGGACGGCGTCGAGGCGTTCTGGATCCTGACCAGGGAGCGGATGCGGCGGCAGCCGGCCTGATGTCACTCTGACGTCACTGTGGCGCCAGCGGCGCGCGAGGCGGTACGGTCACATTCATGGAGCCCGAAGCACGCCCGCCGGCCGTGAGGATCGCCGACACCGACCGCCAGCACGCCGCCGAGCTGCTCCAGCACGCCTGTGGCGAGGGGCGGCTCACCCTGGAGGAGTTCTCGGTACGGGTCGGCGCGGTCTGGGCCGCGGATACCTCGGCGGAGCTGACGGAGGCGACCGCGGGGCTGGCCGGGCCCACGATCGTCGGCCAGACCATCGCCGACGAGCGGATCGTGAACGTGCTCGGCGAGAGCAAGCGCCACGGCCGCTGGCGGGTACCGAAGAACGGGCTCCACCTCATCAACGTCTTCGGCTCGTGTGAGTTGGACCTGCGGGACGCGGCACTGGGGCCGGACGCGATGAGCACCCAGGTGCTCGCCGTCGAGGGCCGCAACGTCTTCGGCGCGATCAAGATCATTGTGCCCGAGGGTGTCGAAGTCGAGCTGACCGGTGCGTCCGTCTTCGCCTCGCGACAGCAGCGGCTCGCGCCGGTACCGCGACTGGCCGGCACGCCGTTGGTGCGGATACACCTCAGCAATGTGTTCGGCGAGATCAAGGTGTACAGCCAGCCGCCGGATACCGGTTCGCCGTTGCGGCGGTGGCTGAAGGGGACGTACGGCGCCTGACCGGGCATGGCTATTGCCCCACCCCGCACCCTTGCGCACGATTACCTTAAGCAGGGACGTCCTGTACAGGCCGCGGGAGGCGATGAGCATGCATGCCAGCGTTGGTGACCGGCTGCACGTGCACAGCCGTACGGTCGGCGAGCGTGAGCGGATCGGGGAGATCATCGAGGTGCGCGGCACCTCCGGGCAGCCACCGTACGTGGTGCGCTTCCCGGACGGCCACGAGAACCTCCTCTACCCCGGTACCGACTGCGTGGTCGAACCCGCGCGGTAACCCGACACGGTGATGGCCTGGGAGGCTCGCCCTCCCAGGCCATCAGCGAAGCGCGTCAGACCGTTATCCACACGGTGACGAACCGTCCCGCGTCGGTGGAGCACTCCAGCCGGATGGGGCCGCCCGGCGGTGCCGGGAACGTGAAGCAGCCGACCGGGTCGGCGGCGACCGCGGCGTACGGGCCGTCCGCGGTCACGAGCGTCACGAGCCCGGGCTGCGCCGGTATCAGCTGGCCCTCGATGCCGGCCTCGTTCAGCTCGATCTCCACACCCAGGTGGTCGCCGTGGAACGCGAGCGTGCGCGGCGACTCCGCCGGGTCGTCGCGTACCGACGCGGCCAGGTCGAGGTGCGAGTCGTACAGCAGGCCGACGAGCTGCAGGTCGGCGTCGACGGTACGCCACGAGAAGGCGGCGCGGGCCGCGGCGAGCACCTGCTCGTCGACGGCTGGCTGCTTGAGCGCCGCGGCCAGATCGCGCATCAGTTCGTCGTCGTCACTCCAGTTCGGCGAGGACATGCCGTCCACCTCCGTTCGGGGCGGCTTCACGGGTCGCCTCCAGGTACGTCCTGATCGCGGTCGTTCCGCGCAGCTTCTCCAGGATCCGGCTGCGCGTGGGTCCGATACTGCCTACAGGTATGCCGAGCCGCCGGCTGATCTCCGCGTACGGTGCCGGCGGGTCGGCGGCGAGCAGCACCAACAGCTCTCGCTGGTGTGGTGCCAGCTCGGCCAGCCCGTCGCGTAGCGCCTTGTGCCGTTCGGCCGCAAGTAGCTCACCGTCCACGTCGGAGCTCGACTGCTGGTCTAGTACCCGTCCGCTCTGCGGGTCAACCGGTACCGTCCGTCCGTATCCGCGCAACAGGCGGAGGCACTCGTGCTTGGCGGTCGTGACGATCCAGCCGGCGACCGCGGCGGGTTCCCGGATGCTCGCCAGGTGCTCGACGAGGCGCAGCCACACGGTCTGGCTCACGTCCTGCGCGTCGGCGGGGGCAAGCCGGTACTGCCGGGTGACGGCCATGACGAGGTGCGCGTGGCGGCGTATCAACTCGTTCCACGCGCCCCCGTCCCCGCCAGCGCTCGCCTGTACCAGCGACACCACGTCGGCGTTGGCCGCGCTCAATTCCTTAGCCATCCGCACCCGCCCTCTGGATTGTGGATGCTCCCGAGGTAAAGGTTTGTATATCGGGGCGATCTCGTCTCCCCGAAACCCGACAGAAACCGCGCCCGCCACGGCTACAACCCGGGCAGGATCCGGATGGCCTGACCGAAGTCGGGTACCGCCCGGCCCGCGCGCAGCAGCTGCACCAGCGCGTCCTGCGGCGCGATGTCCAGAACCTGGGCGGCCCTGGCAACGGCACCGGCGATCTGCGGCGCGGCGAAGGAGGTGCCGTTCCAGACTGCCCAGGCGTCCGCCGGGAACACGTCCGGGTCGGGGTCGACCTCCGCGGACTCGCGACCCTCCACATAGGTCGAAAGCACGCCCTGCCCGATCGTCGCGCAGGTGACCCAGTACCCGCGGCTGGACCACGTGGTCGGCTGCATGTCCGGGTCCAGCGCGGCGACGCCGACGACCTTGCGGAACGCCGCCGGCCAGCAGGGCGTGTTGTCCCCGTAGTTGCCGGCCGCGGCGACGATCACGATCTGCTCCCCGCGCTCCGCCTCGATCTCGGCGATGATGTCCAGTGCCGCGCTCATCGCTACCGGCTGGACGTTGTCCGGCGTCTGCCCGCCGAGGGAGAGGTTGAGGACTTGGCAGCCGTCCCGCACCGCCCGGACCATCGCGGCGGCCACCTCGAGCTCGCTGCCCACGCCGTCGCTGTCCATCGCCCGGTACACCCGCACATCCGCGCCCGGCGCCACCTGCCTCACGATCCCGGAGACGAAGGTGCCGTGCCCGGCCTCGAAGTCCAGGTACCCGTCGCGCGTGGGCAGGTCGTCGAGCGGGTCGATGTTGCCGACCCGCGGCACGTCGGCCAGCCAGCCGTCCGTGCGGATCTCCGCGGCGATGCCGCCGTCGATGACCCCGACCTGGACCGGCTTGCCGTTGCAGCGCAGCCCGTACTCGGGGAACGGGCCGAGACCGCTCGCCGGTTCGGCACCGCCGATCCCCTTGATCACGACACCCAGCGGGAGGACGTGGTCCACCGAGGCGGTGAATCCGCGCCGGCGCAAGGTACGGGCGACATCGTCGAGGATCCCGGCGCCCAGCTCCGGGTTCTGTACGCGGACCACCCGTTCGGCCAGCGCCGGGCTGTCAATGTCCACTTGGGTCAGTCCGAACGACCGGAGGATCGCCTGGGCGCCCTCTTGTTCGTACGCCTCCCGGGTGAGCAGCACCTCGCCGGTTGCGACGAGGTAGTCGAAGCCCACGTCCCTGGGCAGGATGTCGAACTGGACCACCTCGCCGTCGCGGTTGGCCCGGCGCCGCTGCAACGCGACGAGGATGTCGCGGCGCAACGCCGGCTCGAAGCGCCGCCGGGCGAGTTCCGCGAGTTGGCGCTCCACGGCCAGGTGGAGGTGGCCGCACGCGTCGTCGTGCTGGTGCGCGGGGTAGTCGTCTCCGAAGGGTTCGCCACGGGGTGTCCCGTTGTCCAATCTCATATGTACCTCCTGGTGGCTTTGCCGGGGGCGATAGCATCGCGGCAACGGAGTATTCGGACAGTCGTGAGCTGCGGAAGATGATCCGTTGACTGAAACAGAGGCGCGGGCAGCGCTCGTGATACATGCCCGGCGAATTCATGAGGGCGTGTTGGCAGATCCGCAGCGCTACGGTCCGGAGGCTGCGGAGCTGATCGTACGTGCCCGCCGCACGCGCGATGCCGAAGCGCTCGTGGTCGCCCTGCGCGCGTACGCGTGGGTACAGCGGTGGCGCTTCGCCGAGGTCGAGGCGAAGCGGCTGCTGGATGAGGCGTACCGGATCGCCCGCCGCGCCGGCCTCGCCGAGGCGCTCGCGGACGTGCTGATCAGCCGCGCCACGATCAACCACGAGCTGGGGCGGCTGGCCGCGGCCGCCCGGGATCTGGACGAGGCGGCCGGGCTGGTCGCCGCCGACCGGGTAATCGAGCTGGCGTTCCAGCGGGCCGTGCTGGCCCAGAACATCGGCCGGCTCGCGGAGGCCGCCGAGATCTACCACAGCCTGCTCGCCGATCCCGGCATCCCGCCGCGCACCGAGGTCCGCGCCGCCAACAACCTCGCGGTCATCGAGGCGCACCACGGCCGGTACGCGGAGGCGAGCCGCCGGCTGGAGCACGCGGTGCGGCTGGCGGAGGATCTGGGCCCGACCGCGGTCGCGCAGGTCGGGCAGAGCCTCGCCGGGGTGACCGTCCAATCCGGACGGTTGGCCGAAGGGCTGCGCCGCTTCGACGAGGCGGCCCGCGCGTTCGAGGCCGCGAGCCTGCCGCTGGGCGAGTACTACATCGAGTACGCCGACGCGCTGATGGACCTGCGGCTGATCCCGGAGGCCACCGCCGCGGCCAGCGCCGCCGAGGAGGAGTTCCGGGCCGGCGGGGCTCGGCTGATGGGTGCCGAGGCCGCCCTGCGGGTGGCGCAGCTCGCCATGCTCGCCGGCGACGTCGCGCGGGCCGAGACCGCCGCGCACGCGGCCGCGGAGAGCTTCGGCCGGCAGGGGCGCTCCGCGTGGCGGGCCAGGGCCCTGCTCGTCAAGGCCGAGGCGCGGTTGCACTCTGGCGCGGCGACCGGTGCGGAACTGCGCTCGGTACGCCGGGCCGCCGGCACCCTCGAACGGCTTGGCATGCCGGCCACCGCGGTGCAGGCGTACCTCGTCGCGGGGCGGATCGGTGCGAGCCTGGGCCACGTCCGGCCCGCCGTGGACGCGCTGCGACGCGCCGGTGGGCTGGCCAGGGACATGCCGGTACTGGTGCGGTTGCGCGGGCAGGTGGCCAACGCGCTCGCGGCCCGGTTGCGCCGCGGCGACCCGCAGGTACTCGGGCACTGCCGGCGGGGCCTGGCCGACCTGGCCCGGTACCGCAGCGCGCTGCCCTCGGTGGAGCTGCGCGCGCTCGCCTCCGGCCACGGTGCGGAGCTCGGGCAGATGGGGCTGGAGGTGGTGGTACGGGCCGGCTCGCCGCCACGGGTGCTGGAGTGGATGGAGCGTACCCGCGTCGCCGGCCTGCTCACCGTCGAGCCGCCGGCGCTCGACGAGATCAAGGACGACCTGGACGCGCTGCGGACGGTACATGCCGAGCTGGAGTTGCTGGCCGAGCGCTCCGACCGGCAGGCCGCCGCGCCAAGTTCGCTGCTCGCCAAGCAGCTCGCGATCGAGCACCGGATCCGGCGGGCCACCTGGCACCGGGAGGCGGCCGGCGCGGACGCGCACAGCATGGTGAGTGTCTCCGCGCTGCGCCGGCTGCTCGACGGGCGGATCCTCGTCGAGTACGGGACGCTCGGCGACCGGCTCGTCGCGGTGGTACTGGAGCCCAGGCGCAGCCGCATCGTGCCGCTGGAAACCGTGGCGGCCGTACGGGACCAGGTGCGGCCGCTGCTGTTCGCACTGCGCCGGCTCGCGCAGCCCGGGCAGCCCCGCTCGGCGCAGGCGGCCCGGCGCAGCGCCGACCTGCGCATCGCCCGCCTCACCGAGCTGCTACTGGATCCGCTGCGGGTGGCGCCCGACGCCGAGCTGGTGGTGGTACCCGTCGGCCTGCTGCACGGCATACCGTGGTCGGCGCTGCGTGGTGCGCCGCTGTCGCTGGCTCCTTCGGCCACCTTCTGGGCGCGCAGCCGGGAGGCCGCCCGCGACCGGTCCGGCAGTGCCGGGCGGGTCGCCCTGGTCGCCGGCCCCAACCTGCCGGGCGCCAGCGCGGAGGTGGCGGCACTGTCCACTCTGTATCCACAAGCGACAGTGCTCGGGCCCGCGCAGAGCACGGCCGATGCGGTGGCGCCGCTGCTGCACGGTGCCGACCTCGCCCACCTCGCCTGCCACGGCCGGCTGCGGGGCGACAACCCGATGTTCTCCTCGCTCCTGCTGAGCGACGGCCCGCTGACCCTGCAGGAGTTGGAGACCCGGGGCATCACGGCACACCGGATGGTGCTCGCCTCATGCAAGTCCGGCGCGGATGTGAGCTTCGCCGGCGACGAGGTGCTCGGCTTCGTCAGCGCGCTGCTGGCTCGCGGTACCGCCGGCATCGTGGCGAGCATCGCGGCGATCCCGGACGTCGAGGCGGTCGACCTCATGTACGCCCTGCACGAGCGCCTGGTCGCCGGGCGTACCTTCGCGCACGGCCTGTACGAGGCGCGCGTGTCGGTCGACCGCGAGGCCCCGGCGGCGTACGTGAACTGGTGCACCTTCAGCGCCCACGGTGCCGCCTGAGGTATCAACCGCACGGCTCGCCACTCTTCTCTGCTGTAGCCATGGGCATCGAATCACGGAGGCGAGCAGCGGATGGCGAACCCGGGACAGCCGACGATCGGCCAGGGCGCGATCGGCACGGCCGTACGACGGCTGCAGCGCGCACTGCGCCGTACCCCAAACCACGAGCTCGCCCTCGACGGCGTCTTCGGCCCGCAGACCGGCGCGGCGGTCCGCGAGTTTCAGCGCGAGGCGGGCCTCGCCGTCGACGGCATCGTCGGCCCACAGACCTGGCAGGCGCTGCCCGACGGCGCGCCGATGCCCACCCTCTGTCAGGGCGCGCGGGGCAATGTGGTGGTGAGCCTGCAGCGGGTGCTCACCAACGGCGCGGCCGGGCTGTGGGGTGTCACGCCCCAGGGCATCGACGGCGATTTCGGACCGCACACGCTGGCGTCGGTGCGCGCGTTCCAGGAATGGGGCAACGTGGCGACGGACGGGGTGGTCGGCGACCTAACCTGGTCGGTGTCGCTGCACGCTATGAACAGCACACTGGAGTCCGCGACCGGGCTGCTGTACGTCGCCGGGTAGGCCGCCGCCCGGAGCTGGCGGGCCGGCACCCGGTGGCCCGGGCGCGCAGTTGCGCTGATCGTCCGGACCGAACCCCCGCATGCTGTCGAAGGACCAGATGCCGAGCCCGAACAGGATCGCGATGGCGACGGTCGACGCGACCGCGGCCACCGGTGCCCGCACCGGAAGCTTGACGAGCAGCCACGCGCCGAGCAGCGAGATGATGCCGATCGCGGGGACGTAGAACCGGACCACCTGAAGCGTGGTGAGTAACGGATGTGTGGTCCAGGTATATGCGGCGTACAGCCCCCATGCGCTCAACCACACCGCGCCCAGGGCCAGCGCGACGGCGAAGTCGCGACGGGTGTCAGCCGTACGGTCCGGGCGCGCTCGCCGCACGGCGATCCACCCGCCGGCCACCAGTGCGAGGAGCAGCATCGGCATCGCCGTTATCAGGTGCCCGGGCAGGTACCGCAGGTTGGGCAGGACCGCGGTCAGGCTGAAGGTGACCTGACCGGGCGGGTAGCCGGTGCGGAGCGGCCCGCCGTACGCGGCGGTGTTGAACACCGCGATGCCCGCTCCGGCCAGCGCGACCGTGCCGAGCCACCAGGCCACCGCCACTCCCGGCAGTCGCGCCGCCGGTAGCCGCCACGCTGCCAGTACGGCCACCACGACGCAGCCGAGGACGACGACGTTGGTGTACCGGAGGAAGACCGCGGCCGCCAAAGCCGCGAACCCGAGCAGCCCGGCCCAGGTGCGCCGCCGGGCCGTTGCCTCGCCGGCGAGTACCGCCCACAGCAGCATCCCGCTGCCACCCGCGATCAGCGAGGCCTCGGTGAATGTCGGCATGTAGTCGCGCCAGGCGAACAGCAGCGCCGCACCGCTGGAGCAGAACAGGCCGACGGCCGCGGCGCCGCCGTAGCGGCCGAGCCAGCGCCGGGCGCCGATGAACAGGCCGAGGCAGCCGAGCGCACCGTAGAACAGCGGCGCCAGCCGGATGAGGCCGGCGAGTTGGAAGGGTACGGCCAGGTACGGGTAACCGGGATCCTTCTCGCTGATCCAGCGCCCGTCGGCCAGCTGAACCCACTGCGGGATCGGCGGACCGATCCGCGCCGGGCCGATCCCGCCGCCTCCTCCTCCTCTCGCGTCACCGGTCAGCTCCGCCGCGAGCGCGTTGACCTGCGGGCCGGAGAGCGTCATCAGGTGCCCATGGGTGATCGCGATGACCGACGCGCGGTAGGCATAGTCGTCGGGCTCGCTGTACCGGGGCCCGAAGCTCAGCGCCACGGCACACAGCACCCCGAACGCCGCCACGGCAACGAGGATCTCCCCGCTCCTAGCCAACCTGGCCATCGCGGCTAGACATCCCGCCGGTACACCGAGACGTGGGTGGGGCTGGCGGCGGTGAAGGGTTCCCGGTGCCAGCCGCCGTACCGGCCCGCGAGGCGCAGCCCGGCCAGCCGGCACATCAGGTCGAGCTCGGCCGGCCACACGTACCGCACCACGGTCGGGTACAGGCGCATGCCGGTGGCGCCGATGAGGACCTGCTGCGAGATGACCGTCTGGGACACCGGGTCGTGCCGGGCCACGTCGAGGCGTACCTGGTCGAGGTCGAGCGCGCGGGCCTCCACGCGCTGGTGCCGGTTGAAGCGGGTCGGGTCCGGGACGAACGCTTCCACGACGAACGAACCGCCGGGTTTCAGGCGCGCGACCGCGCTCTGTACACAGTGGACCTGAGTGTCCTGATTGGACAGACAGTAGAAGGTGCTGGCCACCACGTACACGACGTCGAAGGCGCCCGGCACCGGTACCTCGGCCATGTCCCCGAGCGTCACCGGCAGCTCGGTACCGCCCGGCTTGGCGCGCAACCGATCCAGCATCGCCGGTGACGCGTCCACGCCGTGCACCGCTACGCCACGGGCAGCCAGCGGCAGGGCTATCCGGCCGGTACCGACGCCGAGTTCCAGGGCGCTACCGCCGCCGCCCGCGAGTTCTGCGAGGAAGGCGCTGGCCGGGCCCTCCGCGCCAGCGCTGACGGTCAGCCATTCGTCGTACACATCGGCGAAGGCGTCGCCGTACGTCTCCTGCCGATATCCGTCCACACGCGACACGGTACGGCAGCACGTCTAGCCGGCGAGTACCGCGACCGTCTCGAACTCGACCGTTCCGGGGTGGTCGACCGTGAACCACCGGTAGTGGGCCGCGCCGTACTCGCCCTCCCAGCCCATCGAGGACGGCAGGGACATCATCAGCGGCCCGTCGGCGAGCGCCTTCGGCACCCGGTACGTGCCGTTGACGGTGGTGATGTGGATCGGTGACCAGTCCTTGACCACCGCGTCGACCGCCCTTGCGAACAGCCCGGGCGGGTCGGGCGTGAAGCGCATGACGACGATCTCGTCGGGATCCGCGGCCGGTACGGTGACCAGTTGGCCCGCCGTGACCTGCAGGCGCTGCACGGTACGCGGTGCGTCGCAGCGATAGCCGCTGTGCCGCAGCGCCGACCACTGCCCGTCGCTGGCCACCACCGTGTAGTCGCAGGCGAGTGCCAACTCGTACTGCGGTGACTCCCAGAGGGCATTGTGCGGGTCGACCAGCGGCGCCTGGTCCCTGCGCAGGACGGTCTGGTCGGGGGCGGCGTTCAGGAGCGCGCTCGCGTTCACCCCGTCCAGGTACGGGGTGTAGGCGGCGTACGCCTGGAACACCGGTACCGGCTTCCAGTTCAGCGAGTACGCCCAGGCCACCACGGTGTCCCACGGGTCGACATGTACCGGGTGCCCGCGCACCGCGGCCAGTGTGGTCGGTGAGACCTGGTACCTCTCATCGATCACCCCGCGCGCGTCGTCGAGGCGCTGCTGCTGGTATGCCGGATCGAACAGCGCCTCGATGCCGGTGCGCCACCGCTCGCGGGCGGCCGCGGGATCGAGCACCGCGACTCCGGTGATCACCATCAGCAGGGACGCGGCGGCGGCGACCAGGCAGATCCGGGGCCGGGCGAGCCAGCCTGACAAACCGAGAAGCAGGAAGCCGGCGAGGACGAAGTACGAGACCTCATGGCCGGAGTCGTGCCGGGTGAAGCCGTCCTTGAACGCGAACTCCACCACGACGACCGCCAGTACCAGCACGCCCACCGCCGGCACGCTGCGGTGCGTACGGAGAATCCAGTAGGCGGCGGCACCGGCGATGAGCGCGAGACCGGCCGCCGCGAGATAGCCGAGCACGACGGGCCGCATCTCGATGGCCAGCCCTTCCTGATAGCCGGTCGCGATCTCCTGCGATCCGCGCAACCACGGCAGGAGGTCGGCGAGGCGCTGGCCGGCGGCGAACCAGAACGCGAGGAAAGTGACCGCGAACGCCGCGACGGTGACGAGGGCACTGCGAGCCAGACCGCGCCACGACGGCGGGCTGAACGCCGCGAGGATCGCGGACAGCGCCACCATGGCCACGCCCTCGGAGAACTTCACCTGCACGAGCAGCGCGGCGCTCGCGGCGAACAGGACAACCGCGGCCAGACTCCATCGGTTGCTGATCGTGCCGCGGCGACGCCGCTGGAGGACGAGGATCGCGGCGACGATACCGGCGCACACCAGCTTCTCGCCGCTCGACGCGGCGGCGAGGACGACCGTGGTCAGGAACGCACCCGGCGCCGCGGACCGGGGCGACCAGGTCCGGCGCAGGATGGCGTACCCGGCGACGAATACCGCGGTGGCCGCGACCAAGCCGAACACGAAACCCAGTGCGTCGCGTACCGGATCGACCGCCTCGGGTACGTCCAGGAATCCGTAGGGGCCGAACGTGAACAGGAGATCCGGGCCGAACCGCAGGTGGTCGATGGCGGCGAAGTTCATCCCCGCGGCCCAACTGGTGTCGGCGTTGCCGGGGGTGGGAACCGTGCTCGACGGGGCGGCGGACAGGTACAGCGCGAGCGCCAGCCAGATGATCACGGTGGCGCCGCGCCGAGCTCGCCGGTATCCCCGGCGCGCCAGCTCCGCCAGTTGCTCCCGACGACCAGGTGGCCGCACGGGTACCGGCGGCTCGTCCACCTGATCGACAGGGGTGGGTAACGCGCGTTCGAGCACGCTAAAGTAACGATTCGGGCGAAAGGGAGGAAACGCTACGAGCGCACTCTTCGGATGGCCTGGTCCAGCGCGCGGGGTACGTCGTCGACCAGCAGGTGCACCCCGTCCCGTACCACGAAATCCCCGGCGACCACGACGTGCCGGACGTCGCCAGCGGTCGCCGCGAAGACGGCGGCCTCGGCGGCGCTCGCCGGATCGAAGCCGGCCAACCGCGGCGTGTCCACGGCGACGGTGGTGAAGTCGGCGAGCCACCCCGGCGCGATGCACCCCGCGCGGGGCCAGCCCAGGGCGGCGTGGCCGTCGCTCGTCGCGGCCCGCAACAGCTGCCCGGCGCTGAAGTGCCCGCGCACCTCGGTGCGCAGCCGCTCGTCCAGTTCCACCGCGCGGGCCTCTTCGAAGAGGTCGATGACGGCGTGGCCGTCGCTGCCGAGGGCGAGCGGGGAGCCGGCGTCGCGCAGCGCCACGGCCGGGCCGATGCCGTCGGCGAGGTCGCGCTCTGTCGTCGGACACATGCAGGTGTACGCGCCCGCGCGCCCGACGAGTGCGATGTCCGCGCCGGTCAGGTGGGTGGCGTGCACGACGCAGGTACGGGCGGTCAGCGCACCGGCGTCGGCGAGTACCCGGGTGGGTGTCGCGCCGTATTCGGCCAGGCACGCCTCGTTCTCGGCGCGTTGCTCGGAGAGGTGGGCGTGCAGCGGCGCGGCATGCCCGCCGGCCCACTCGACCACGGTGCGCATCTGATCGCGGGGCACGGCGCGTACCGAATGCAGCGCGGCACCCACCCGTACCCGGTCGCTCTGCCGCGCGGCCAGCTCGTCGGCGCGCTCGGCCCACGCCACCGCGTCGCCGTCGCCGAAGCGCAACTGCGGGCCGGCCAGCGGTTCGCCGATGCCGCCGGCCAGGTAGCACGTGTCGAGCAGGGTGATCCGGATGCCGGCTTCGGCGGCCGCGGCGAGCAGCGCGTGGCCCATCGCGTTCGGCTCGCCGTACCGGGCCCCGCCGGTGTCGTGGTGCACGTAGTGGAACTCGCCGACGCAGGTGATGCCGGCCAGCGCCATCTCGGCGAAGACCGCGCGGGCCAGGGCGAGGTACCGGTCCGGGTCCAGCCGCTGGGCCACCGCGTACATCCGCTTTCGCCAGGTCCAGAACGTGCCCCGCTCGCCCTGGGTACGCGCGCGCAGGGCGCGGTGGAACGCGTGCGAGTGCGCGTTGGCGAGGCCGGGCAGGGTCAGCCCGGCCAGCTCGACGGCGCCGGGCGGTCTCGGCGTACCGGCCCGTACCGCCGTGATCACGCCGTCCACCGTTTCGATGAGGACCCGCTCGGCCGCGCCCGATGGCAGCCAGCCGTACCGGGCCCAGTAGGTCACCGGCATGCGAGCCCATCACACGCCAGCTCGGCCAGTACGTCGGCGAGGGCGCGTACACCCGCGAGGCAGTCCGCGATCTCGGCGCGCTCGCCCGGGGCGTGCGAGACGCCGGTCGGGTTGCGTACGAACAGCATCGCTGCGGGTACCCGGGCCGCGAGTACACCCGCGTCGTGTCCGGCGCCGGTCGGCAGCACCGGTACCCCGCCGAGCACGCCGGCGATCCGGTCACGCAGAGCACCCGCGAACTCGACGACCGGTGTGTACGACTCGCGGGTCACGGTGACGTCGGTGGCATCCCGCGCCGCCCGCTCCCGTACCGCCCGGACGATGTCCTCGACCGTGGCGCGCAGTACCTCCTCGCCGGGCGCGCGCGCGTCCAGCCACGCCTGTACCCGCGCCGGAATGGCGTTTGTTGCGTTGGGCAGCACTGTCACCTTTCCGACTGTTGCCAGGGCGCCGGCCAGGCGCGCCTTCTTCCGCGCGGTCAGCGCCATGGTCGCGAACGTCAGCATCGGGTCGCGCCGGTCCGCCAGCCGGGTGGTACCGGCGTGGTCGGCGGCGCCGGTGAAGTCGAACCGCCAGCGGCCGTGCGGCCAGATCGCGCTCGCCACGCCGACCGGCGCGCCCGCGTCCACCAGGGCGCGCCCCTGCTCCACATGCAGCTCGACGAATGCGCCGATCCGGCCGACCAGCTCCTCGTCCGGTCCGATGGCGTCTGGGTCGCCGCCGGCATCCGCGAACGCCTCGGCCCAGGTGCACCCGTCGACGTCGGTCAACGCGCGCGCCCGGTCCGCCTCGATCGCGCCGCTGAGCAGCCGGGATCCGAGGCAGGGTACGCCGAACCGGGCACCCTCCTCCTCGACGAAGACGGTGACCGCGATCGGGCGTACCGGGACCGCCGACCGGGCGCGCAGCTCGTCGATGGCGGCGAGTGCGGAGACGACGCCGAGCGGACCGTCGAACGCGCCGCCGTCGGGTACCGAGTCCAGATGGGACCCGGTGACGACCGCATCCGGCCCGGGCTCGCCCCACCAGCCCCACAGGTTGCCGTTGCGATCGGTGTGCACCGCGAGACCCCGGGTACGGGCCTGCTCAGCGAACCAGTCCCGGCACGCGCGATCCGCCGCGCTCCACGAGAAACGCCGGTACCCGCCGGTTGGCCCGTACCGGCCGAGCGGCAGAAGTTCGCTCCACATCTGCTCGAAGGTTTCCATTTGACGATCACGGTACCGGCGGTTTCCGTACGCTTCTCGTGACGTACGACAAGATCTTCGCCGGGCCGGAACATACGGCGGGGTTCGTGCGTTCGCTTGACCACAGACCACGCCGGGAGGGTGAACATCAATGACCAGTACCGACTATGACGCGGCCCGACGGCCAGTCGTCGACCTGGGGGAAGACAGCCTTGAGGAGCTCAAGGCGCGACGCTCCGCACAGGACACGGTGCTCGACGTCGACGAGGCGGACCTCGCCGAGGGTTTCGAGTTGCCGGGCGCGGACCTGTCCGGCGAGGAGTTGACGGTGGCGGTGGTGCCGATGCGCACCGACGAGTTCCGCTGTTCCCGATGCTTCCTCGTACGCCACCGCAGCCAGTTGGCCGTCGAGC